>JAFZHB010000011.1 GCA_017555105.1 Alistipes sp. | reverse complement strand
GGGCAAGGCCTCGCCCCCACCCCTACGATTCGTTTACTCGCTCCAGACCGTGCGCAGACGATCGAGAAACCACTCGGGGCAGCGGCACGGACGGCGCGTATCGGCGCGCATGAAGCCCAACTGGGACATGCCGCGGTTGATGAGCGTACCCTCCTCGTTGTAGAGCTCGTAGCGAAAGTTCACGCGCGTCGTGGGGAGCTCATCGAGCAACACACGCACAGTCAGCAACTCGTCGTAGCGCGCCGGACGGTGATACTTGGCCTGCACCTCGAGGATCGGCATCATCAGCCCCATGCGCTCCACCTCGGCATAGGAGAGCCCCAGCGAGCGCAGAAAATCGCTGCGTGCAGCCTCGTAGTAGTTGATGTAGTTCGAGTGGTGGCAGATACCCATCTGATCGGTATGCTCGTACCAAACACGAACCTGTGTGTCGAATTGAATCATCGTCCCAACAATTAGATGTGCATACCGCCACAGCAGTCGATCACCTGACCCGTCACATACGACGAGAGATCCGACGCCAGGAAAAGTGCCACATTGGCCACATCCTCGGGCGTACCCTCACGGCGCAGGGGGATTGTCTTCGTCCACTGCTCACGCATCTCCTCCGAAAGTGCACTCGTCATGTCAGTGAGGATAAAGCCCGGAGCGATGCAGTTGGCACGCACACCACGCGGGCCAAGCTCCTTGGCAATTGACTTCGCCAGACCGATCATGCCCGCTTTCGAGGCGGCATAGTTGCACTGACCGGCATTGCCGCTCTGCCCCACCACCGAGGTCAGATTGATGATCGAGCCACCACGCTGACGCGCCATAAGGGGCGTTACGGCGTGGATATAGTTGAAGGCCGACTTCAGGTTGACCGAGAGCACCGTATCCCACTGCTCTTCGCTCATTCGCATCATCAGACCATCCTTCGTGATACCGGCATTGTTGACCAGGATATCGATGCGACCAAACTCCGCCTGCACATCCTTCACCACCGTATGCGCCTCGTCGAACGAGGCTGCATTGGAGGCATAGCCCTTCACACGCACACCCAGCGCCTGGAGTTCAGCCTCCAACGAATGCCAATGCTCGCTCTGCGACTGACCCGTAAAGGCGATATCGGCACCCTCGGCTGCATAGCGCAGGGCGATGGCGCGGCCAATGCCACGCGTAGCGCCCGTGATGAGGGCGACCTTTCCTTCCAGCATTTTCATCCTATTTCCTCTGTTTGTGCGGTTAACCATTGTACTTACGCAGGGCGACACAGGCGTTGTGACCGCCAAAGCCGAGCGAATTGGAGATCGCCACATCGAGGTTGCGCTTGCGCGCCACATTGGGCGTATAGTCCAAGTCGCACTCCGGATCAGCCTCCTCGAGACCTACCGTCGGGGGCACAATGCCGTCACGCAGTGCCAATACGGCACTAATCAGTTCTACAGCACCCGTAGCACCGAGCATATGGCCGGTCATCGACTTCGTAGAGCTGATCGAGGCACGACGCGCCTCCTCCTCTCCGAGAGCCATCTTGATAACGGCCGTCTCCGTCTTGTCGTTGAGCGGCGTAGAGGTGCCGTGTGCGTTGATGTAGAGCTCCTCACCCGCCTGGTAGCCGGCCTCGTCGAGTGCCTGACGCATAGCACGGGTTGCCGCTGCGCCATCGGGACGCGGCGCGGTGTAGTGGTAGGCGTCGCAGGTGTTGCCATAGCCCACCACCTCGGCCAGAATCGTTGCTCCACGCTTCACGGCGTGCTCATACTCCTCGAAGAGCATCACGCCGGCACCCTCGGCCAACACAAAGCCGCTGCGACGCTTATCGAAGGGGATCGAAGCGCGCTTCGGATCGCTCTCGGTGGTCAGCGCCTTGCAGTTGCCAAAACCACCAAAGGCGATCGGATGCACGGCAGCCTCGGAGCCACCGGTCAGAATTGCATCGGCGTAACCGTGCTTGATGGCGCGGTAGGCCTCACCTGCCGTATTCGTGGAGGTGGCACAAGCCGACACCGCCGGCAGACAAACGCCCTGGGCATTGAAACGGATCGCCACATTGCCTGCGGCGATGTTCGAGATCATCATCGGAATAAAGAGCGGCGAGATGCGGCGTGCTCCCTCGTTGAGCAGCACTTTCGTCTGATCGACGAAGGTATGAACACCACCAATACCCGATCCGATATAGACGCCGAAGCGCTCCGGCGCGATATTCTCACCACTGACCAAGCCACTCTGTGCCATCGCCTGAATCGATGCGGCCATAGCATATTGGCAATACAGATCGCTGCGGCGCACATCTGCCGCAGTCAACCCCTGAGCAGCAGGATCAAATCCAAACACCTGTCCGGCCACATGTACCGTGAGCTCCTCCTCGATCCCCTCAATGGGACGAATGCCACTCACGCCGGCGCAGATGTTGCTCCAAAACTCATCGAGCGATTGACCGACCGGAGAGATCACTCCTGCGCCGGTAATAACTACGCGTTTTTCCATTCCTATTCTTATCTTTACAATCTATCGTTTATCTTGTTCTATTCGGAGTACTCCGAATTCGCTTTTTTATCTGCGGTTTTTTGTGTAACTTAGCACCATAAAAACCATGTTATGGAGGTACCAAAGTTTCTATTGCGCAAAAAGTATCTGTTGGAGTGCGTGCTCTTCGTAGCGCTCTTCTCTGTTCTTTTCCTGGCACTCTATCAGCCTTTTTCGGCCACAGCGTGGTTCGGTTTCCACCCGTTAAGCAAGGGAGTACAAACCATTGTTTTCCACCTCATAGCCGTGGTGCTGTTGCTTGGTAGTAAGGTACTTTTTGCCCTCTACCACCGTGCCCACCCGCTCAAGATGACAACCTACCTCGTCTGGATCGGAGGGGAGTCGTTGCTCATCGCGCTGCTCTATATCCTCTTCACCAGCAACTTCGAACCCGAATCTGAACTCCTCACGCCGATCTGGATTGTCCGCGTCGTCCTCTGCGTGACGCTCATCCTGGCCATCCCATACGCCTTGATCACCCTCTACATGATCTATCGCGAGCAGAAGGAGGAACTCAACCTGATGCGACTGAACCGCACGACCGAGAAGCAACCCGAAAACCCACGACAGCTCCACCTGAACGACAACAACGGCACGCTGAAGATGTCGATTGGCGTCGAATCGCTCTACTTCGTAGAGTCGCAGGATAACTATGTACGCATCTACTACGAGTTGGAGGGTCGCCTCGTGAGCTACATGCTCCGCTGCAAGACCCAAACCATCGAGGAGATGCTCGCCGGCACACCGCTCATTCGCTGTCACCGCTCGTACATCGTCCACACGGGGAAGATCAAATGTTATAAGAAAGAACACGATCGCGCCAAGATCTTCTTGAGCCATCCATCGGCCAAACCGATCCCCGTCTCAAAGAGCTACTTCCGTGCCATTACCGAGCAGGTGGAGCAGGCTCACCTCGACGAGGAGGCCTAATCCGCCTCGCTTTAGCAGAGCAAAGGTAGTAATTTTTCCCCATCTGAAAAGTGGAATCCTCGACCAAGCCGCCAATGGCTGTTTTATGTGGCGAAAGGGGTGGTTTAAGTGGTCAATGGGGCAAAAATGGGACGAATGAAACGGGGCAAAAAAAGCCCTCAAACAGAAAAAAATTGCACAATCGGGGTGAAAAATCTAAATTTACACCCACAACCAGAAAGATTAACCATGAAACACCTATTACTATTGATGAGCATGATGAGTTGCCTACTTACCTCGGCGCAGAGCCCCGAGCGTCTGCTAACGATGGAGGAGGCCGTATTGGGCAAAGGACTCACCGTAGAGTCGCTCGCCTGCACCTGGCGTGCCGATGGAGCAATCTACACGACGGTCGAGGAGGGGGTGATCTACGCAGTAGATCCTGCCACGGGCACGAAGGAGGAGCTGACAACGCTTGAGAAGATCAACCGCCTGGTCGGTTGCGACCTGAAGCGCATGCCGGCCTATCGCCTGACGGGCAAGGGTACGCTCCGTTTCTCGACGGGAGAGGCGTTGGTGGGTATCAACCCCGTCGCCGACACGATGGTGCACAACTACCCGATGCCCAAGGGTGGTGAGCTGACCGCATACGCCGATGAGGGACGCTTCCTCTTCAACCGCGGCAACAACCTCTATTGGAGCGACCGCAGCGGTGCAGAGCATGCCATTACGACCTACGAGGATAAGCAGATGGTCTGCGGCCAGGTGGTCAGCCGCAACGAGTTCGGTATCACCGAGGGGCGTTTCATCTCGCCCGACCTGATGAAGGTAGCCTTCTACCGCAAAGATGAGAGCCGTGTCGGCTCATTCCCGCTGCTCGACATCTCAACGCGCACCGGCTCGCTCGTCGAGATCAAATACCCGATGGCGGGCATGGACTCCGAGCGCGTCTACCTCGACATCTACGACTTCGAGAAGGGAACGACCGTAACCGTGCAGGTGACCGACTTCGACGAGGAGCGCTACCTGACGAACATCGCCTGGGGCCCCACCTCGGAGAAGATCTACATCCAGGTACTCGACCGTGCCCAGCAGACGATGCACCTGAATGAGTACAATGTGGCAGACGGGGCTTTTGTGCGCACGATCCTGACGGAGAGCAACCCGAAATATGTCGAGCCGCTCCACCCGATCCGCTTCTTGAAGGGGGATCGCGAGCACTTCCTCTACACGACAAACAACCGTGATGGCTACCGCAACATCTACCTCTGCTCGCTCTCCGAGGGCGTTAAGAAGCGACTGACGAAGGTGGATGCCGATGTGGAGCTGGTAGATGTCATCGGCGACTACCTCTACTACTACTCGGCCGAGTGCTCGCCCGTCGAGCAGCACCTCTTCCGTCTCCACCTCCCGAGCGGCAAGGCGAAGCGCATCACGCGTGCGGAGGGTTGGCACACCTGCCAGATCAGCCCCGACGGCCGCTATGTGATCGATCACTACTCCTCGCTCAAAGTGCCGCGCGTCGTAGAACTTCGCACCACCGAGGGCAAGCTTGTACGCGAGTTGCTGCGCGCCCAGGATCCGAGTGCGGAGCTGAACTTTGGCGAGATCACGCTCGGCACGGTGCCGAGTGCCGACGGCAAATACGAGAACTACTACCGACTGATCAAGCCCCACGACTTCGATCCCGCGAAGAAGTACCCCGTCATTCTCTATGTCTATGGCGGTCCTCACTCGCAGATGGTGACCAACACCTTCCAGGCACAGTTGCGCCGTTGGGAGATGTATATGGCTCAGCGCGGCTATGTGGTCTTTGTGATGGATAACCGAGGCACTTCAAACCGCGGTCAGGCCTTCGAGCAGGCGATCCACGGCCAATGTGGCAAGGCAGAGATGGCCGATCAGATTGCTGGCCTGGAGTGGCTGCTTGCACACCCCTGGGTCGATCGTGAGCGCGTCGGCGTGCATGGCTGGTCGTATGGAGGCTTCATGACGATCTCGCTCATGACGAACTATCCCGAACTCTTCAAGGTGGGCGTTGCCGGCGGTCCGGTGATCGACTGGAAGTGGTATGAGGTGATGTATGGCGAGCGCTATATGGGACACCCCGAGCGCAACGCCGAAGGCTACGCCGCCACGAGCCTGATCCCGATGGCGAAGGAGCTCAAAGGCAAACTGTTGATCTGCCAGGGCGCGATCGACCCGGTGGTGGTGTGGCAGCAGAGTCTGAGCTTCGTGCGTGCCTGCATCGAGGCAGGTGTGCAGGTGGATTACTTCCCCTACCCGACCCACGAGCACAATGTGCGCGGCAAGGATCGAGTGCACCTGATGCAGAAGGTTACCGACTACTTCGAGGATTACCTGCGCTAAGCTGATGAAGACACACAAAGAGCAAGGGGTTGTACGATGGTACAACCCCTTGCTCTTATTCCTCGGTGCGATTTACTGCTTCGGGCGCCACAAGATCGCCACAATCTCGATCACAAAGCCACCCACCACCAAAATCGGGGCGAGCGTGATGCGACGGAACGAGAACATCGCCTCGTTGAACTCCTCGGGCGAGGAGCTGCCGCCGCCACCCATCAGGAGCAGGCCGACGAGCACGACGAGAAAACCGATCAAGAGGAGGCGGTAGTTCTTGTGTGTGAGCGGCATCTTGGGGTTCTCCTGCGGTGCAGGGGTGTTGTTCTGCTGTTTCTGATCCATCGTTAATACAGGTATATCTTGTTCGACTTCATGTTGACAAATTTATTCACGGCAAAGGTCGTGAAGAGGAGCGAGAGGAGCACTCCAAAGCCAATCATGCCCCCCAGGATGATGGCTGCGCGGTGCAGGTCGGCCAGCGTGGTGAGCTCCGGCACTACCTCACCCACACCATAGAGCGCCGCAGCAAAGAGTGCAGCCGCCAAAAGGCCCGACCAGAGCCCCTGCGAGATGCTGCTGGCGAGGAAGGGGCGCATGATGAACCACTTCGTCGCGCCGACGAGCTTCATCGTATTGATGATGTAGCGTTTCGAGAAGATCGCCAAACGCACCGTATTGTTGAGCAGGATGATCGAGATCGCCAGCAGCGCACCGCCAAAGAGCAGCAGCACAAAGCGGATACGCCCCACGGTGTGGTGGAGGCGTTCGGCCATCTGTGCCGGATAGGTGGCACGATCCACCGCCGAGAACTGTTCCAACTCGGCCAGGAAGAGATCCACCTGAGCGCGATCCTCCGACGCGGCCGTCAACTTCACCTCGTAGGAGTCGAGCAGCGGGTTCTCGCCCAACACCTCTTCGAAACTCCCGGCAAAGACCTTGCGAAACTCCGCATCGTCGGCCTTCTCCTCCTTCGACACAAAGCGCAAATCGGCAACCATCTCCTCCCGCGAGAGACGCTCCACCAGGGCGTCACGCTCGTCGTAGGTGTAGCCGCGTTTGAGTTCGACCATCACCTCCACGCTCTCTTGCAGCGTGTCGGCCACCTTCATGGCGGCCATCATCAGATACCCCACCGAGCCCAGCAAAAAGAGCACGAGGGCCATGCTGAGGGTGGAGATCAGGTAGGAGTTGCGCACCTTGCGCTTCAAGCGTTTGTCGTCTTTCATCTCTTGGTTCTTGCGCCCGTCAACAGCGGGTCATCTGCAAAAATAGTGGATATTTTCCGATTTCCCCAAAAATATTCTATATTTGTGTATCGAAAAGAGCTTGTCAGAGTATGGTAATCAAGATTCTGCTGATCATCGCAATTCTGGTGCAGAGCGTGGCTACGGTCTATGCCCTGAAGTTGGTGCGGGCAACCAAATACAAGGCCATCTGGGTGCTCTTCATCATCGGATTCTCGATCCTCTCGGTCGAGCGCATGGTGCAGTATCTGATCCTCGAGGGGTTGCCCATTCCGCGCTACTTTCTGGCCGATCTGGGCATCATCGTCTCGATCTGCCTTTCGATCGGCGTGATGTACACACACAAGCTCTTTAAGTACATCGATCGCCTCAACCTCCAACGACAACTCTGGAACCGCCGCATCCTGACCGCCGTGCTCCGCACCGAGGAGAAGGCGCGTTCGAACTTCTCGAAGGAGTTGCACGACGGGCTCGGACCGCTGCTCTCGTCGGCCAAGATGTCGCTCACGACCCTCGTGCGCGAGGAGCAGGATCCCGCACGCCGCGAGCTGCTGGGCAACACCACCTACATCATCGACGAGGCGATCCGCTCGATTCGCGAGATCTCGAACAACCTCTCGCCCCATGTGCTGAACGACTTCGGCCTGGCACGCGGCATCCAAAACTTCATCGACAAGAGTGTAGCAATCCACCGCGTCAAGATCCGTTTCACGACCAACCTCAACCGCGAACGCTTCGAGACGGATGTCGAGGTGATTCTCTACCGCGTGATCTGCGAGCTGATACACAACTCGCTCAAGCACGCCGCCTGTCATACGATTACCCTCGCCCTCACCCATACACCCGAGGCGCTGCATCTGGAGTATGCCGACGACGGACGCGGCTTCAAAGCCGAGGTGATGAGTGATCTGGGCATGGGACTCTCGAACATCGCCTCGCGCATCGGCTCGCTGGGTGGCAGCAGCCAGATCACCTCGAAGGAGGGGTGTGGTATGCAGGCCGTGGTGACCATACCGTTTGAGGTGGAGAGCCAACCAAAACCCGCCCGCAAAGGGATCCGCAAAAGAAAAGAAAGACTATGAGCTATCGCATTGCATTAGTTGACGATCATGCCCTCTTCCGCATGGGGCTGCGCGGCCTGCTGGAGCACAGCCTCGACTGCGAAATTGTTGCCGAGGCAGCCTCCGGAGAGGAGTTTCTTGCCCTGCTGCCCTCGTTGGAGGCCGACCTGGTATTCATGGACTTCTCGATGGGCGGCATCGACGGTGCACAGACCACCGAGCGTGCCCTCAGCGAGCGACCCGAGATGAAGATCATCACCCTCTCGATGTTTGGCGAGGAGAGCTACTACTCGCGCATGGTCAAGGCCGGAGCACGCGGCTTCTTGCTGAAAGACTCGGCCATCGACGAGGTGATCGAGGCCATCGAGGTGGTAGCCAACGGCGGAAACTACTTCTCGGCTCAACTCCTGCAGAGCATCTCGCGCAACCTCCACTCGCAACCCGATCAGAACGAGGAGCTCCTCTCGGAACGCGAGCGCGAGATCGTAGTGGGGATCTGTCGGGGCCTCTCGAACCAAGAGATCGCCGACGAGCTCTTCATCTCGAAGCGCACGGTCGACAAGCACCGCGCTAACATCCTCGAAAAGAGCGGCTGCAAGAACGGCGCCGCACTGGTGGTCTACGCCATCCGCAACGGCATCGTAGATCTGTAACCCCACCCCGAAGAAACAAACGAACCGATCCCAACAATGGAAACCTCGAAAAATACTCAACCCTTTGACCACAAGGCTGCAACCCGCATGCAGGATGTGCGCATCGAGCAGTTTCTCGATCCGCAGTTCCCGCGCGACGAAGTCAGCGATCTGGCAGCCGACAAACCCGTACTCGAGCTCTGCAACCACTACGAGCAGTTGACCAGCACCGAATTTAGCGGTTACGACGGCAAGTCGGGTTACTGCGGTGTGCATACGCCCGCAGCGCTCACGATCGACCTGGGCGAGATCACCCCCGACGAGGAGCGCGACCTGGGTCTGATTCAGCTCCTGCTCTTCGACCCGATCGAGGACAAAAACCACGGCCGCGAGGGGGCACAACGCCGTTATCACTACCGCGTACTCGTAGCGGAGGATTTCGCCACGGCGCAGACCGACAAGGATTGCTGGGAGTGGAAGCTCATCTTCGACAGCCAGCGCACGGGGTGGTGTCGCAACTGGCAGTTCATCCACCTTAAGGAGGGTTTGAAGGGGATTCGCTACATCCGCATCCACTGCATGGCAGGCCTCAAGAACAACGCCTTCCACATGGTGCGCCTGCGTGCCTACACCCACAAAGTAGCCTCGGCCATCGACTTCGAGGCGCTGCGTCGCTATGTGCAGGAGGAGGCGATCGTGCCGACTCCGTCGGGCGAGAAGATTGCGATCGACCCCTCGCGATCGATGTGCTACTACGCCGTAGATCCTACGCGCACAGAGATCGAGTTGGGCGACGGTTTTCCCCTCTCGAAGCGCATCTACGACACTATGAATTTCATCCAGCTGATCGCCGACCGCGAGTCCGAGCTTGCCCACAACATCATTGCCGGAGCACAGCAGCAGGGTCGCCGCGGCAGCCATAAGCAGGGGATCACGGTCGAAGAACCGGGTATGACCTTTGCCATCGACCGTCGCTACCTCGACGGCATCAACACCACGATTGCAAAGAAGGTTGAAGCCTTCCAAGACCCCACCGACCCCAACCTCGTGCAACTCGACTGGCGCAACATCTACCAGATCCTGGCCAGCATTGCCGACGACATCGCCATCGTGGAGCGCGATCCGAAGAATATGGAGCGCGTGGTGCTCGATCCGGTGAACGCCCAGCTCGACAAGGGCAATCGCGAGGATACGACCGCCTTCTGGTGGTCGCTCATAGCGATGGGTCTTCCCTACCTGTTGGGACTCCTGATTCACCTCTTCAAATAACATCAAATCGCTGAAAACCATGAACAAAAACAGCCACAAATGCTACCAGGAGGGTTGCGCGGAGTTTAACAAGGCGATCTGCGATTTGAAGTGCAGCATCAACAAGCGCACCTGCCCCGACTACAACCGAAACCTGATGCTCGCTGAGCGCAACGATAACGGCCTGCCGCTCTTCGTCGTCGAGCGTCCCTGCCCGCGCTGCTGGGAGGATGGTCGCTCTTACAACGAGGAGCAGTACGACCCCTCGATCCAGTTGATTCGCTGCAAGGAGTGTCCCGATGTGCGCAACTGCCGCCGCGTGCTCTCGCCCAAAATGGTCACCTCGCCCTTCCTCAACGAAAAGGGTATTCCAAAGCTCGAATACTCGGAGTTCAGCGGCTGCACCACCGTTGTCGCGCCGAACTACCTCACCTTCGACCTGAAGGGGAGCAACAACAACGACGCATCGCTCTACACGGTGCAAACCATTCAGTTCCTGATCTGGGACAACCGCGGTTGCGACAAGCGCGAGGCGTGTGACATCAAGGTCGGCTACCGACTCTTGGTTTCGGACTATGCGGGCGACCTGCACTGCAACGAGCAGGATGAGGTGGTTGCTACGGATGGCTCGACCGTGCGTTGGCAGGTTCTCTACGACACGCTGCGCGACGGCTACAACGGCTGGCAGGTCTTCCACCTGGATCGCCCCATGCAGATTCGCTACATCCGTCTCCACCTGATCTCCTCCGACGACGAGCAGCGCCGCTGCAACATCGTGCGTCTGGGTGCCTACTCGCAACCGCTGATCGGCTACCCCTATTACAACTACCTCCCCGTGTTGGAGCGCACGATCGAGGTGCCCGAGATGGAGTCGCAGCAGCATCCTACAGCAACACCCCCGGCCGATCCGCTGAGTAACTCGATCACGAAGTTCCCCGAGGAGCTGCGCCGCCAGATCGAACTGCACCGCAGTGAGAAGGAGCAGGCGCTCGCCCACAGCTCATTCCGCTACATGGAGGAGCTGCAGATTGAGCTACTAAAGGACTTTGCCGCCGATCTGGAGATTGCCATCAAGGAGCTGCATCAGCACGACAAACGCGTCTCGCGTGTCAAGCAGCGCGTCTATGGCAACACGCACAAGATCATGCAGAAATCGAAGGTAATCAAATATGCCTCAATCAGCGTGACGCTTCTCGGTCTGATAATTGCGCTCTTCGAGTTACTGCGATAGCTCTACTAAACGGCCATAAAGCAACGAACCTGCCCAACAATTGTTAGGCAGGTTCGTTGTTATGGAAGGGGAGCAGGCTTATCGCTCCTGTTTCATCAGCTCGTTGAAGCAGTGGCGGCAGATCGGCTCGTAGCTATCCTGCGCGCCAAGCATCACCTGGGCCTGGTCGGCCGTGAGGCGATGGGAGTGGTGTGCCAGGTTACCGCAGCGCACACAGATGGCGTGTACCTTCGTCACATACTCGGCCGTAGCCATCAGGGTCGGCATCGGGCCGAAGGGCTTGCCCATATAGTCCATATCCAGACCGGCCACAATCACACGGATACCGCTATCAGCCAGCTGACGGCAGACATCCACCAGGCTCTCGTCGAAGAACTGCGCCTCATCGATACCCACCACATCCACATCGGCCGTCATGAGCAGAATGTTCTGCGGCGAATCGACCGGCGTAGAGCGAATCGCATTCGAGTCGTGGGATACAACCTCCTCGTCCGAGTAGCGGACATCGATCTTGGGCTTGAAGATCTCCACCTTCTGGTGGGCAAACTTGGCGCGTTTTAAGCGGCGGATCAACTCCTCGGTCTTACCCGAAAACATCGAGCCGCAGACCACCTCGATCCAGCCTTTTTTACTTGCATTCTCTAAAAACATATCTCTCCTTTATATATACTTCGTAAAATTTCTACTCTTCCAGGCGCGTGATCTTCGCACCAAGCGCATTGAGTCGACCATCGATGTCGCGATAGCCGCGGTCGATCTGGTCGATGTTCTGGATCGTCGAGGTGCCCTCGGCCGACATCGCTGCAATGAGCAGCGCCACACCGGCACGAATATCGGGCGACGACATGCGCGTAGCGCGCAGACGCATCTGGTGGTCGTGGCCGATCACCGTTGCACGATGCGGGTCGCAGAGGATGATCTGCGCACCCATATCGATCAGCTTATCGACGAAGAAGAGGCGGCTCTCGAACATCTTTTGGTGAATGAGCACGGCACCCTTCGCCTGGGTTGCCACCACCAAGAATACCGACAGCAGGTCGGGCGTGAGTCCCGGCCAGGGAGCATCGGCAATGGTCATAATCGAACCATCGAGGAAGGTCTCGATGCGGTAGTGATCCTGCTGCGGGATGTAGATGTCATCGCCACGCTGCTCGAAATTGATACCCAGGCGGGCAAACTGCGCAGGGATGATGCCGAGGTTCTCGAACGAGACATCCTTGATCGTCAGCTCGGACTGCGTCATGGCGGCCATACCGATAAACGAACCCACCTCGATCATGTCGGGCAGCATCGTGTGCTCCGTACCGCCCAACTCGCTCACGCCCTCGATCTGCAGGAGGTTCGAGCCAATGCCCGTGATCTTGGCGCCCATGCGGTTGAGCATCTTACAGAGCTGCTGCAGGTAGGGCTCGCAGGCTGCATTGTAGATCGTCGTCGTGCCCTTGGCCATCACAGCCGCCATCACGATGTTGGCCGTTCCGGTCACCGAAGCCTCATCGAGCAACATATAGGTACCCTTCAGCTCCTTGGCCTCAATGGCGTAGATATCCTCGCCGAGGTCGAAGTTGAACTTCGCACCGAGCTTCTGGAAGCCGAGGAAGTGGGTATCGAGACGGCGACGACCGATCTTATCACCTCCCGGTTTGGGGATGTAACCCACACCAAAGCGAGCCAACATCGGGCCGATGAGCATCACCGAGCCGCGCAGCTTCGTACCGATGCGACGGTACTCCTCGCTGCGCAAGAAGTCGAAGTTGATCTCGCGTGCGCAGAAGGAGTAGCAGTCCGAGGAGTGCTGCTCGACCTCTACACCCATCTTGCGCAAGAGGTCGATCAGGTGAAGAATATCAAGGATCTGCGGCACATTGTGAACCGTCACACGCTCTTTGGTCAAGAGTGTGGCACAGAGAATCTGCAATGCTTCGTTTTTAGCACCCTGCGGGGTGATGGATCCATGGAGGCGATGACCGCCCTCGACCTTAAAAATAGCCATAATCTGTGTTTTTGGGGTGTGAGGTACTGCACGGCTCTTTTTTTACCGACGCAGACAAAAGCCGCCGGAATGAGCCCTGCAACTGTACAAAGATAACATCTTTTGGGGCTTTTTAGGCTGTTTTTGAAATATTTTCTCGAAAAATTTTTGCGGATTAGTTTTTTGTTGTACTTTTGCAGTCCGTAAAAGAGTCTAAAACAACAAAAACGATACAGCTATGGCAATGAAGAGAACTTACCAGCCCTCGCGTCGCAAGCGCATCAACAAGCACGGTTTCCGCGCTCGTATGGCTACGGCTAACGGCCGCAAGGTACTTGCAGCTCGCCGCGCAAAGGGTCGCAAGAAGTTGACGGTATCGGACGAGTCGACCTTCAAGTACTAGTCCAACCCTCGCTTTTGCAAAGAAATAGGATCGGCTTGGCCGATCTTTTTCTTTTTATAGGGGTACTTCTCGAAAGAGAATCGAGGTGTGCGAAGCCTCCAAGAGGGCTCTTTCAACGGAAAAAGAGCTCTTTTTGCAGAAAATTAGAAATTTTTCGCAAAATTATTTGGAGGATTCATTTTTTCACCCTATCTTTGCACCCGCAAACCGATAAAAACTTCGGTGCGCAGTTTTTTTAATGCGGAAATAGCTCAGTTGGTAGAGCACAACCTTGCCAAGGTTGGGGTCGCGAGTTCGAGTCTCGTTTTCCGCTCTGAAAATCAGGCAGTTACGAAAGTAGTTGCCTGATTTTTTTTGTATACAATACGACGATTCGCGAGAACAAATGTACGCGCGCAGTGCGAGCTCAAAGCTCGTTTCCCGCTCTCAAAACAAAAGACAGCCTTTCGAGCTGTCTTTTTTTGTTTTGCTCCCGCATTACTCCTCGGGGTAGATCATCTTCTTGGTGACACCGCCGTCGACCGTGATGCACTGCCCGTTGATAAAATCGCTCTTTGGATCGCACAAGAAGAGGCAGGTGCGGGCGATATCCTCCGGGCGCCCCACCCTGCCCGAGAGGTGAAAGGCGTGATCTTCAGGTCGCAGGGGCTCCTCCTCGCGGACATGAATCCACCCCGGAGCGATGCAGTTCACCGTGATGTGGTAGGGAGCGAGCGAGACCGCCAGGGCGTGGGTCATCGACCAGATACCACCCTTCGAGGCGGCATAGGCCTCCGTATTGGGCTCACTCTGCAGGTAGCGCGTCGAGCAGAGGTTCACAATGCGACCATAGCTATTTTTCGCACCCATCTTCTCACGATGCAGGGCAAGCATACGCGCCGTGATAAAGGCGCTGCGCAGGTTGGTGTGGATCACTCGATCGAAGTGTTCGACCGAGGTAGCCGTAATAGGTTCAAACTCGCTAATCCCCACATTATTAACGATCACATCGAGATCCTCCCACTCCCGAAGCAGCGTCGCAACAGCACCCTCCAGAGCCTCGCGGTTGCAGACATCGAGGGCAAAGAAGCGTGCCCCCGTAGCGGCAGCCACCTCCTCGCCGAGGTTCGCCTCCAGATCACAAAAAGCCACTCGATCGCCCTCCTGCGTGAAGGCCTCGACAATGGCACGGCCGATACCGTGCGCTCCTCCCGTAACAAATACTCTTCGCATACGCGCTCATTTTTTGCAAAAATAGCACAAAAGAGGTTTCCATCCTATCCGTTTTTGATCTTTTCCACCTCAAACTCACTCTTTACTGATCGTCCCTGAAAAAGCGCTGCCGCACCAAAGGGGAGCATTCCTCGCTCCTAATTTGTTTTTTTGCCAGATTTTGAGTAATTTTCGCTCATATTACAGGGCGGACATGAAGGAGTGAGGCCAAAACACCCCTCCCGTCGATCCGCCACAACACCTGCAAAATCGCATGAAGAGCTATATCAAGCGTTATCTCTGCTGCGCAGCAGCTATCTTGTTGGGAGCTCTTGCACTCTCGGCCAAGCCGACCGAGCAGCAGCCTCGCCCCACCGAGTGGTATCCGATCGCCAAGGAGCACCGCCCCTACCTGCGTTGGTGGTGGTTGGGCAGCGCCGTAGATCGTGAGGGGCTGACCTACAACCTGGAGGAGTTTGCCGCCAAGGGCTTTGGTGGCGTAGAGATCACGCCAATCTACGGCGTGCAGGGCAACGAGCAGAACGACATCAGCTACCTCTCGCCGCGCTGGATGGAGATGCTCGACCACACGCTCCGCGAAGGCGAGCGTTTGGGGTTAGGGATCGACATGAACAACGGCACGGGATGGCCCTTTGGTGGCCCACAGATTGGCCACGAAGAGGCAGCACAGCGCATGATCATCGAGCGCTGGGAGCACATAGCCGAGGGGAAACCCTTCATCCAAGAAATCCTTCCAAGCAACCCCAAGCAGGCCGCCGTGGCCGAGCTCGTCACCCTCACCGCCGTGTCGGGTGATCATCGCATTGACCTCACCGAGCAGGTGGGAGCGGATCGTATGCTCCGCTGGAACGCGCCCACAGAGGGAACATGGAAGATCTACGCCCTGTTTGCCGGCCGTACGCTGCAGAAGGTGAAGCGCGCAGCACCGGGTGGCGAGGGGTTGGTGATGAACCACTACGACAGCTGCGCCCTGCACACCTACCTCGCTCGCTTCGAGGAGGCCTTTGCCACCAGCGGCGTACCCTACCCGAAGGTCTTCTTCAACGACTCGTTCGAGGTCTACGGATCGAGCTGGGATGCGAAGCTCCCCGCCGCCTTTGCCGCACGCAACGGCTACAAGCTGACGGACTACCTCCCCGAACTCTACGGCGAGGGGGATCCCGAGGTGCGTGCCCGCCTGGTGAGTGACTATCGCGAAACGCTCTTCGAGCTCCTGCTCGAGAACTTCACACACCCCTGGACCGCCTGGGCGCACCGCCACGGTGCGGTGACACGCAACCAGGCGCACGGCTCGCCGGGCAACATCATCGACATCTACGCCGCGGTCGACATCCCTGAGTGCGAGTCCTTTGGTCGCTCGGAGTTTGACCTCCCAGGCCTACGCTACGACTCAATCCGCAAACCCAACGACGGCACACCGGCGGTCTTGAAGTTTGCCTCTTCGGCTGCCCACCTGACCGGCAAACGCACCACCTCGGCCGAGGCGCTGACCTGGCTCACGGAGCACTTCCGCACCTCACTGGCGCAATGCAAGCCTGAGATCGACCAGATGCTGGCTGCCGGCGTGAACCACATCGTCTTCCACGGCGCACCCTACTCACCCAAGGGGGCAACCTTCCCCGCTTGGCGCTTCTATGCGGCGATCAACATGAGCCCCACGGCCTCCTTCTGGCGCGATGTGGAGCCGCTGACCCACTATGTAGCACGCTGCCAATCGTTCCTCGCGGCGGGTGAGCCCGATAACGACCTGCTGCTCTACTTCCCACAGTACGACATCTGGCACACCAACCAGGAGAACCCGTTCCTGATCTTCGACATCCACAAGATGGACCGCACGATGCCCCACATCAAGGCGATGATGGACCGCATCGTTGCTGCGGGATACGACGCCGACCACCTTTCGGACCGCTACCTGCAGAGGCTGCGTGTCGAGCGCGGCGTACTCATCTCGGAGGGGGGCGCTCGCTACCGAGCTCTCCTCGTGCCGGCCTGCCACAAGATGCCGACCGAGACGCTGCAGGCCTTGACCGAGTTGGCACGCCAAGGGGCTACGATCCTCTTCTCGGAGCACTATCCGAGCGACCTGCCGGGATTGCGCCGCCTGGCCGAGCGTCCTCAATTCGAGGCCCTGCTCGCCACGCTCCCCCAGCCGCAGGAGTTCACCTCCACCCGCACCCACCGCTTCGGGCGCGGACGCATCATTACCGGATCGGCCATCGAGGAGCTGCTCACAACCGCCGGCATTGCAGCCGAGCCCTTCAAGCGCGATTGGCACGGCACGATGTTGCGCCGCAAGAACGAGGTCGGAGGACATAACTACCTCCTCGCCCAGCTGACCAACCACCCGATCGATGGGTGGATGCCACTCACCGTATCCGCCAAATCGGCTCTTATCCTCGACCCAATGAGCGGTCGCACGGGCAAAGCCGAGCTGCGCCACAACAACGACGGCACGATTGCCGTGCGTCTGCAACTGCGCCCCGGCGAGTCGCTGCTCCTGAAGACCTTCGACCACGCCATTGAGGCGGAGGCCTGGCCCTACATCGCCCAGGAGGGCGAAAAACGCCCCTTGACGAGCGGCTGGTCGATCTCCTTTCCCGAGAGCGAACCTGCCATCGAGGAGCATTTCCTCACCGATACACTGACCGCCTGGACACACCTCCCCGATCCGCGTGCTCGGATCAACCGCGCCACAGCGCGCTACGAGGTACACTTTACGATGGAGAACCCACAGCAGGCCGACGAGTGGCGGCTCGATCTGGGCGATGTGCGCGAGAGCGCCGTCGTATGGATCAACGGCGAGCGGGTGGCAACCCTCGCCACGCTCCCCTTCACGGTGGAGGTGGGCAAGTACCTCCGTGCGGGCGAAAACTGTCTGCTGGTGGATGTTACGAACCTACACGCCAACGCCATTGCGGAGTTGGAACGCAACGGCACGCCGTGGCGCATCTTCAAGGATGCCAACATCGCCTCCGTGACCGGCGCAAAGAGCTTCACCTTCGGCGATTGGGGGACCGATCCGGCGGGTTTGAACAGCACCGTGACGCTCACCCCGCTCTACTACGACAAATAATTAAAACAACACAACACCCATGAAAAAACTGCTCCTTGCTCTACTCTGCGGCTGTTTCGCTGCGTCAATCTCGCACGCACAAACACTCCCCTCACGCACCGAGATTCTCGAGGTGACGAAGCGCGTAAACGACTACCTGATGCTGCGCAAATACCCCGACCCAACGGCCGTCATGCCCTACTACTCGCGCAAGAAGGTCTACGAGTCGAACATCTGGACGCGCGCCGTCTACTACGAGGGGTTGATGGCGCTCTATGCCATCTCGCCCGAGAATCGCTACTACGACTACGCCACGCGCTGGGCGGAGTTCCACCAGTGGGGTATGCGCCGCGACGACACCACGACGCGCAACGCCGACAACTACTGCTGCGCGCAGACCTACATCGACCTCTATCGCCTCGAACCGCACCCCGAGCGCCTGCGCAAGAGCCTCGCGCTCTGCAACATGCTGATCAACACGCCGCAGGTGGAGGATTGGACCTGGATCGATGCCATTCAAATGGGTATGCCCGTGCTCGCGAAGATGGGTACGCTGCAGGGGGATGCGCGTTACTATGAGAAGGCTTACGAGATGTACGCCTGGGCGCGCAACACGCTCGCCGGCGGTCTCTACAACAAGCGCGAGGGCCTTTGGTGGCGCGACAAGGATTTCACGCCTCCCTACCAAGAGCCGAATGGCGAGGATTGCTACTGGTCGCGCGGCAATGGCTGGGTAGTAGCTGCGCTCGTACGCGTGCTGCAGGAGTTGCCGCAGGATGCTGCCCACCGAGATCTCTACATCGGCGACCTGCAGGCGATGTGTAAGGCACTCAAGGCGTGTCAGCGCGAGGATGGCTTCTGGAATGTCAGCCTCCACGACCCGAACAACTTCGGTGGCAAGGAGCTCACGGGCACGGCGCTCTTTGTCTATGGCATGGCTTGGGGCATCAACAACGGCGTGCTGAAGCGCGAGGAGTATCTTCCCTTCGTGACGAAGGCCTGGAACGCCATGGTCGAGCAGGCCGTTCACGAAAACGGCTTCTTAGGCTATGTGCAGGGCACCGGTAAAGAACCCAAAGATGGCCAACCGGTGACCTACACCTCGAAGCCTGACTTTGAGGACTACGGCACGGGCTGTTTCCTGCTGGCCGGATCGGAAGTCTACAAATTATAAGAAAATACGAACAAGGGGGTCATGCGACTCCCTTCTTTTTTGCCAAAAAAAATTGCACATCTAAAGATTTATCTTTACTTTTGTATTAAACTATTAAAAACAACACTCAATTAACATTACTTTTTATTAACCTAAATTCAAGTAACATGAAAAAGATTTTACTTTCGATGGCACTTGTATGCTTTGGTGTAGCAGCATCTGCTCAGGAACCCGCCGCTAAGGAGGTGAACCAGTATGGTCAGGAGGTGAAGACCGTTCCCGTTGAGGCTGTAGCTCAGGACGGCGTGCTGGTATTCCAGAACAAGGAGGCGAACTACAAGATGTGGTTCGACATCCGCATCCAGGCCGACGCTGCCGTATTCTTCGGCGAGCCGGGCTACGCTGATAAGATTGGTGACGGTATGTCGCTGCGTCGCACGCGTTTCGCGATCAAGGGTCAGCTCGACAAGAACTGGTACGGTGAGCTCGATACCGACTGGACGAGCGGTACGCCCGAGCTGAAGGACGCTTACATCGCCTTCACGGGTCTGAAGGGCTTCGAGTTCAAGGCCGGTAACTTCAAGGAGAACTTCTCGATCCAGCGTAACACCACCTCGCGCTACCTCGTATTCATGGAGCGCCCGATGGTTACCTCGCTGGCTCCGTCGCGTCACCTTGGTTTCAATGTACGCTATGCTCACAAGTGGATTTGGGCTTCGGCCGGTGTATTTGGTCCCGAGTTGAAGGATTCGGAGGCTCTGGGCTTCATGCAGGACTACAACAAGGACTACGGTATGAGCGAGGGTCTGTCGTACACCGGTAAGGTTGTATTCCGCCCGATCAACAAGCCCGACGCATCGTTGCACATCGGTGCTGCATTCTCGTATCGCAACCCCAAGACGACGGGCTTCAAGGTGAAGGACTTCGAGGAGCTGATCGAGGAGGATGAGGACATCATGGATGCTATCGACGAGGGCAAGTTCAGCGAGCTCGATGTATTTGGTGGTGCAATGGACGCTCGTAACTCGACGGACATCAACCGCAAGAAGTATGTAAACTCGGGTGACCTGATTGGTCTGGATCACGAGACGGCTTGGACGGTCGAGGTTGCCGGTCACTACAAGGGTCTGCGTTATGAGGGTGCTTACATCTCGCGCACGGCTCACATGAACGAGGCTGTAAATAAGGTTGTTTATGGCAAGAAGGGCTTCGAGACCTT
Organism: Alistipes sp.; assembly: GCA_017555105.1. Lineage (GTDB taxonomy): Bacteria > Bacteroidota > Bacteroidia > Bacteroidales > Rikenellaceae > Alistipes. The sequence continues at coordinate 17,109 of JAFZHB010000011.1, read as the reverse complement.
CACCGGTGATGGTTGGTACCTGCAGGGTTCGTACCTGCTCTTCGGCGGTAAGCAGGCTTATGACTCGAACGGTGCGAAGTACACGCGTACGAAGGCCGGTCGCAGCTGGGGTGACCTCGAGCTCGCAGCTCGCTATCAGGAGATGGACCTCAACGACGCTAAGTTCGACAAGGACGGCAAGTTCGTGAGCGGTATCACGGGCGGTAAGGCCAAGATGTTCGAGTTGGGTCTGAACTACTACCCGACCAAGAATGTGAAGATCGTTCTCAACTGGTCGACGATCGATCAGGACAAGTACGCCAACGGTAAGGGCGCCGACAAGGGTAAGTTCTATGTAGGTCTTGACGAGAAGGGCAAGCCCACGAAGAAGTCGTCGGAGGTTGTTGGCAAGGGTGGTGTAGACTACCAGATGCTGGCAATGCGCTTCCAGATCGCCTTCTAATTTGTAGAGAGAACCATGGCAAAAGAGAAAATGGAGATTGGCGCGATCTCGAAACCGCGTTTCGAGTTCCGCTCGTTTGGCCAGTGCTTCTGCGAGGCACACAAGCGTATGGCGCGTCTGTCGGTTCCCGTACCTGAAAAGGTATGGGAGCGTCAGAGCGACGAGATTTACATCATCTCGCGCACGAACGACATCAACAACACGAAGATTCGTGACGGCAAGATGGATATCAAGACCTATGTACAGACGGTCGATGGTCTCGAGCAGTGGAATCCGCTCATGAAGGGCGAGTTCCCGATCGCCGCACAGGTGCTCAAGGAGGAGGTATTCCCTGCATTCATGGTGGAGATGCCCGAGCTGACGAAGGAGGTCTACACCTACGAGGAGTTTATCTCGATGGTGGAGCAGCACCCCGACCTGGCTGCCGTACGCGTACACAAGCAGCGCTTCGGCTACATGGTCAACGATACGATCTGCGAGGTAGGCAATGTGTTGATCAACGGCGCAAAGGTCGTGACGATCAACTCGGAGTCAACCGAGATCGAGGATATCAAGAAGACGATCGCCGACGTAGGTTTGGAGGGTGTTGAGAACATCAACTACCTGCAGGCTATCAAGCGCGTGATCGGTATGTCGAACAAACCTTTGGCAAACGAGTAAGCTATGGCACAGGAGATTGAAAGAAAGTTCCTGGTGGCCGGCGACTTCAAGCCGGAGGCCTGCAAGGCAACCCGCATCATTCAGGGCTACCTGAGCTCGGTACCCGAGCGTACGGTCCGCGTGCGTGTGAAGGGCGAGAAGGGCTTTATCACCATCAAGGGCATCGGCAGCCAGAGCGGTGCAAGCCGTTTCGAGTGGGAGAAGGAGATTCCCACCGAGGAGGCTGAGCAGCTGTTGGCTATCTGCGAGCCGGGTGTGATCGACAAGACGCGCTATCTGGTGAAGTCGGGCGAGCACACCTTCGAGGTAGACGAGTTCTACGGCGACAACGATGGTTTGACGGTAGCCGAGGTAGAGCTCGCATCGGAAGACGAAGCCTTCATCAAGCCGGCATGGCTTGGCGAGGAGGTGACGGGCGATGTGAAGTACTACAACTCGATGCTGATGAAGAACCCCTACAAGAATTGGAAATAACCAACGACTATGACAACGGAGGGGAGCAATTCCCCTCCGTTTTTTTAACGCAAACAACTTTCAAGCACCATGAAGGAGCAAGAGCTGCAACAAACTACCGCGTTCGATCCGCTGGATATGAACAACTATAAAATCGAGAAACTTCCCAAGATGCAGAAGTCCACTTTTGAGAAGTGGATGGCGCGCTGGGGAGGACCTTTGGCGATCATCGCCTTCATTTTGGTCTATTGGGTTGTGGATATTCCCTTTATCGACAACTTAACGGAGAGCGATTTTATACCGACCGAAGTGGTGGTTGAGCAGGCTGACGGCACGCTCGTCACGATGCAACCCGCACCCGACAAGAGTGTCAAAAAGGCCGTGCAGTTTATCCAAACAAACGGTTTCGAGGAGTTCACGCGAGCGAACTATGCGATGCTCGCCATCTTCATCGCCGCCATCATCCTTTGGATTACGGAGGCCATACCCAATTACCTCACGGCGCTGCTCGTGATCTTGGGCTTGGTACTCACGGAGGTCACCTCCCAAAAGGAGGCCTTTGCACAGTTGGGACACCCGGTGATGTGGCTCAACATTCTCTCGTTTGTCTTGGCCTCGATGCTTGTTAAAACCAAAGCGGCACGCCGCCTGGCACTCTGGTTTGTCCTGCGCTTCGGGCACTCGGCCAGCGGTGTATTTTTCAGCTTCCTGGTCATTAACATCGTACTCTCGGCCTTTATCTCGGCCACGACGGTGAAGGCTGCCATTCTGCTGCCGATTTTCATGGTCGTAGCGGCAGTCTATGGCGCCTCGAACGGAAATCGCAACAACTTTGGCCGCAACATCGTATTGCAGAACCTCTTCCAGGTAAACATCGGTGCAAGCGGTTTCCTCACCGGCTCGGGCGCAAACCTGTTGGCTGCCTCGCTCATCGGTGGTGCAATGGGTATCACCTCGATCAGCTACAGCGACTGGTTCATAGCGGCCTTCCCGCTCGCCCTAATCCTGCTCTTCATCGGTTGGTGGATCGGTGTGAAGGTGATCTTCCCGATCCCGAAGGAGCAGCGCGTGCCGCAGATCGAGGGTGGTCTGGCCAAGCTGCGCGTCGAGTTGGATTCGATGGGTAAGATGAATCTGGAGGAGATCAAGTCGATCGCCATCTTCGTAGGTGTGCTCCTGATGTGGGCCACCGACAAGCTCCACGGCATCGACGCCACCACCGTAGCCTTCATCGGCGCGGTTGTTGCGCTGCTGCCCGGTGTGGGTGTTGTAAAATGGAACGATGTGGATATTCCGTGGCACTTGATGCTCTTCTCGGCAGGTGCTTACGCCATCGGTACGGGTCTGGATGCCACGGCACTGCCCAAGAGCATGGTCGATGTGATGTTCAACAGCCTCGGCGTAACGGATAGCACCCCCTTCTGGGTATTGTATCTGCTCTTGACGGCCATGATGTTGTTCTCAGCGCTGCTCTTCCAGTCGAAGACCATGCGTGCGCTGATCTTCATCCCGATTGCAATCGGTGTGGCACAGAAGTTCGGCTATCCGATTATGAGCCTCGCCTTCCCCGTAGCGCTGCTCATCGAGCATGTCTATGTGTTGCCCTTCAACTCGAAACCTGCAGCACTGCTCTATACGACCAACCATTACAGTTGGAGCGACACCTTCCGCTACGGCTTCACGATGATGCTCATCGGTTGGGTTATGATCATCGTCTGGGGCGAAACAGTGCTGCGCTGGTTGGGCTACACCGAGGGACTCTTCTTCTAAAGAGGGTACTTTTGAGATAAATACAGGGTGCAATGATTGACATTACGACCAAAATACACGATCAGTTCTCCATCGAGTTCAAGGTGGGCTTTGTGACGCGCCGCAAGATGCGCCACAACGATTTCTCGGTCTATATGTGGATCTTTGTGCCCAACTCGCTCGACATCAACCCATCGACCTACTCGAAGGCGGATTTCTACCGCGATGTGAAGTCGAATGTCCGCCTCATCACGCCACGCTTCCTCATGCGCGACATCGTGGGCGATGCGCAATCCCCTGCGGGACGCCTACGCACGGCCATGGAGCGCATGGCGAGTGATCCGACACGCACGGCCATCGCCGAGTATGAAACGCAGATCAAGATCTTCGCTGCAATCGTCAAGAGCGCACTGCGCGAGGAGGTACACCACATCAGCTCGGAGGGGCAACGCGTAGAGGATGTTTGTCAGCTGAGCGAGAACTTCTGTCGCAATGCCACCACGATCGTCGAGGCCTACCGAGCTCTTCGACCGATCATCAACACCCCCAGCATCAGCCCGACCGTGCGGGCGTGCTTCCACTACGGCGACGAGTTTATCAGCTATACGCTCAACCAGTCGACCTACCGCCTCCTTAAGCGCCTGATGCAGGATCAGGAGCATTATGCCGAGCAGATCGAATTGGCCGCCGGCCTGATTCGCCACGAGGAGGAGTACCGCACACAGATGAATTATCGCAGGGTGCAGGAGGATGATCCGCTCGAGAACCGCGACCTGATCTACTCGCATGGTGTGCTGAAGAAGTATATCGAGAGCGCCCTCTACCTGCGTGTGCCGAAGAAGCGCGACGGCGTGATGATCGAGCAGCTCTACCTGAGCATCGCGGCCGGACTCTCGATGATCTTCGCCACCATCGTGAGTTTCTACTTCCAGCAACGCTACGGTAACTTCACCTGGCCATTCTTCATTGTGCTGGTGATCAGCTACATGGGCAAGGACCGCATTAAGGAGCTCGCCCGCTACTACTTCGCCCACCGCAAGGGAAGCAAATACTTCGACAACAAGGCGAAAATCTCGATCGGCGAGCGCAACATCGGTTGGATCAAGGAGGGTGTCGACTTCCTGCAACGAAGCAAAATCCCGCGGGAGGTGATGCAATTGCGCGAAAAGGATAGGATCACTCCCGCCGAGCAGTTTATTATGGACGACAAGGTGCTGCTCTACCGCAAGTGGGTGCACATCGACCGTGCAGAGATGGCCGCCAACAATGTCTACCACACGGACGGCATCAACGATATCATCCGTCTGAATGTCAACAACCTGATCCACAAGATGGACAACCCCTATCTCTCGCTGCCGTGCCTCGACGAGGAGAACAACCTGCGCCGCATCGACTGCAAGAAGGTCTACTTCCTGAACATCGTGATGCAGTATCAGTTCGATGGCAAGACCGACTACAAGCGTTTCCGCGTCTCGCTCTCACGCAACGGCATCGAGTCGATCAAGGAGATTCAATAAACCAAGCGTGGAGGCGTAAAAAACAAAAAAAGTGCGTTACAGATATCCGTAACGCACTTTTTTGAGGTCTGAAGCGGATTCGAAGTGAGGGCTTGCCCGAACTCGCGGGGATACCTTACAAGCGCAGGTCGCAGACCGAGCAGTCAAACACCCCTATCCCCGCAACCGCCCGCAAAAGGTGAGCAGTCGCCAAATCGCACAATTCGACAAAGAGCCGCAGGCTCGCTTAGTTGTTTTGGGCGGGGGTGGGCTCGCACACCACCCCGCAGAAAACAACAAAACGACTGATTTGCATCAGTCGTTTGTCGAATTTTTGAGGTCTGAAGCGGATTCGAACCGCTGTAGCAGCTTTTGCAGAGCTGTGCCTAGCCACTCGGCCATCAGACCAACTTTTGTCCTTTCGGGAGTGCAAATATACACACTTTTTCATTATTTACAAAATTTGCACCGTTTTTTTCTGAAATCTCACTCCTTCAAGCAAAAAAACCTCAAAACCGAGGGGCAAAACTTTTGCTCTTTACCCTTTTATTGCTATCTTTGTTTTGATTCCCGTAATAGTCACTATCATGGAAAAACAATTTACTTTTGCATACGAGCACTACAACACGACCGACGAGCTCTCGCCGGCTGATCGTGCACTGGTTGAAGAGGCTGTAAAGGCCACCGAGCGCGCCTATGCGCCCTACTCGAACTTCCATGTGGGCGCAGCCGCCCGCCTGCAAAGCGGCCGCATTCTCACGGGCAGCAACTCGGAGAGCGAAGTCTTCCCCGCAGGTCTCTGCGCCGAGCGTTCGCTGCTCTTCTATGCACAAGCAAACCATGCGGACGATCCGATCGAGGCACTCGCCATCGCATCCGACCCTTCGGAGCGGGAGTGTTATCCCTGTGGACAGTGCCGTCAGGTGTTGGTCGATGTCGAGCGACGCCAGCAGCAGCCCATGCGTATCATTATGTTTGGAGGCGGCTCAGCGAGCGTGGTGCGTTCGGCCGAACTGCTCCTTCCCTTCACCTTTGTCTTGTAATTTGAACTATGTTTAGCCCCGAAGATATCCTCTATGAGGATAACCACCTGCTGGTGGTCAACAAACACGCAGGCGACCTGGTGCAGCCCGATCCCTCGGGCGAGAGCGCCCTGGAGGATCAGATCAAAGCCTTCATCAAGCGTCGCGACTCGAAGCCCGGTCAGGTCTTTCTCGGTGTGGTGCACCGCATCGACCGCCCCGTCAGTGGCGCGGTGATCTTCGCCAAGACCTCGAAGGCACTCGCCCGCCTCAACGAGATGATTCGCCAAGGCGAGATCAAGAAGTACTACTGGGCATTGGTCGAGGAGCGTCCCGAAGCGGAGACCGGCTCGCTGACGCACTACATCCTGCGCGATGGCCGCACGAACCGTTCGAAGGCACTTCGCCAGCCGCGCGGAGAGGCCAAAGAGGGGCGTCTGAACTACCGCATGATCGGAGCAGGCACGCACTACACGCTGTTGGAGGTGGAGTTGCTTACGGGGCGCCACCATCAGATCCGCGCCCAGCTCTCGGCCATCGGCTGTCCGATTCGTGGCGACCTGAAGTATGGCGCCAAGCGCTCGATTGCCGGCGGAGGCATCTCGCTCCACTCGCGCAGAGTGGGTTTCGATCACCCCACGCGCCACGAATGGATTGAGGTGACGGCTCCTGTACCCAAGGGAGACAACCTCTGGGCTTACTTTGAAGTGGAATAGGCCATGCGACTCTTGATTCAACGCGTTCGAGAGGCCTCGGTTACGATCGAGGGTAAGGAGGAGTCCCGCATCGGAAAGGGTCTCTTGGTGCTGCTCGGTGTCACGCACGAAGATACGGACGAAGACCTGGAGTACCTGGCGCAGAAGCTCTTGAAGATCCGCCTGTTCGACGACGAGAACGGCGTGATGAACCTCGACCTGCAGCAGGTGGAGGGAGAGCTGATGGTCGTGAGCCAATTCACACTCATGGCCTCGACACGCAAGGGCAACCGCCCCTCCTACATCGCTGCTGCGGGTGAGCCCATCGCCCGACCGCTCTACGAACGCTTTGTGGCGCGTATGAGCGAACTCACCGGCCGCACGGTGGCCACGGGTCAATTTGGAGCAGATATGCAGGTCGCACTCGTCAACGACGGCCCCGTAACGATCTGGATCGATTCAAAAAACCGTATGTAACACGCATAAAATAAACTCGTTATATGAAACACTTTCTAACCCTTTTGGTTGCCATCACGGCACTGCTCGCCACCGCATGTGGAGAGAACGAAATCACGAACGATGTAACGCTCGACACCACGCCGACGCTGCGCACCACCTGCGCCACCACCATTGCGCTTCCGAGTGCAGCCGCCACGGATGGTGTGGTGGTCTATGAGGTGCTCTATCCGCTGGGAGATGTGATCGCCACGGCCAGCTCCGATGTGGCTTGGCTCGTGCCCGAGGTCTCGACCGCCGGCACGATGGGCAGCTACCTCGCGCAGCCGATGATGACGGCCAAAGTCCGCTACCACATCGCAGCCAACAACGGTGCAGCGCGCAAAGCGACGCTGACGCTCAACTATGCCGGCATCAGCTCGGTGGAGATCTCCTTTACGCAGCCCGAGGGCAAGCCCGAGGAGGTGCCTTCGTACCCCGAGGATCCCGAAACCCCCGAAAACCCTGACACGCCTGTAAACCCGACACCGGTCAACGGCATCGATCTTGCAAAGTACACGGGTTGGGGCGAGCTCCCGAGCGTAGTGAAGAAGGAGGGCGACTACTACTACACGCGCCACTACATCGATGTCAACAATCCGCAGGGCACGACGGCTCGCAACTATGCAGCCTGCTACAGCCGCACGAAGCAGTGCGTCGTGTGGGTAGCTGCGCCGATGCACTCCTTCTATACGCAGAAGAACACAAGCCGCACGGATGCCTATGGTCCCGACCCGTCGTTCGACTTCACGCAGATGACCTGGACCTTCTCGCAGATCGGCTATCAGCGTGGCCACATGCTCGGCTCGGCCGACCGCTATGTAAGCCGCCTGGCCAACGAGCAGACCTGCTACTTCTCGAACATCGCCCCGCAGCTTGCCAGCTTCAACCAGGGCACCTGGGGGCAGGCTGAGACCCTGGAGGGCAAGCAGTGGCAGAACCAGGCCGACACGACCTATCAGGTAATCGGTGCCTACTGGGATCCGGCGAAGAGCCCCATTGTGAAGAATGGCGTGGAGGTTCCGACCCACTACTACAAGGTGTTGTTGCGCACGAAGAACCATGTAAACAAGGCCATTACGAGCTGCTCGAAGGCTGAGTTGCAGTGCGTTGCGATCATGATCGAGCACAAGGATTACTCCGCAACGGTTAAGTACTCGGAGTTCGTAGAGAAGGGTTGGGTGATGTCGGTTGCCGACCTGGAGAAGCTGACCGGATTCAACTACTTCACGAATGTGCCGAACGCTCCGAAGGAGAGCTACTCGGCCGCAGAGTGGGGCTTATAAGCGGTATCGGAGTTGGAGGAGGTGATCTATCCGTGGGGCGACACCCGACGCTATAACTCCTATGCGGGTTACTTTCGGCGTCTGTTTGGCCGCCGCATGCAGAAGCTCTCGGTCGACGCCGGGTTCAGCTGCCCGAATCGGGATGGCACGCTCGGCACGCAGGGTTGCACCTTCTGCGACAACGCAGCCTTCACCCCCTCCTATTGCAGCGCACGGAAGCCGATCCGCCAACAGATTGAGGAGGGGATCGAGTTCCACGCCCGCCGCTACCGGGAGGCGCAGCGCTACCTGGTCTACTTTCAATCCTTCTCGAACACGCACGCGCCGCTCGAGGTGTTGCGCGAGCGCTACGAGGAGGCGCTGGCACACCCCCTGGTGGAGGGTTTGGTGATCGGCACACGCCCCGATTGTGTTGACGAGGCAAAGCTGGATTACCTCGCCGAGTTGAGCCACAAGCACTACATCTCGGTGGAGTATGGCATCGAATCGGTCTGGGACGAGTCGCTCCAGCGCATCGGGCGCGGACACGACTTCGCAACAGCCGTCCGAGCGGTAGAGGCGAGTGCCGCACGCGGATTGCATGTGGGTGCGCACTTTATCCTGGGGCTTCCCGGGGAGGAGAAGGCCAAGCAGTTGGCCGCTGTGGAGCAGATCAACCGCCTGCCGCTGACGAGCATCAAGTTTCATCAACTGCAGCTCTTCCGCGGAACGCCCATGGCCGAGGAGTATGACCACCACCCCGAGCGCTTCCACTTTCCGATCGTGGAGGAGTACATCGACCACATGGTCGAGATCCTGCGCCGCCTGCGCCCCGACTTGGTGGTCGAGCGATTTGCCTCGGAGGCTCCGCCCCGTTTCCACCATGGCCCGAATTGGGGTTTGGTACGCAATGAGCAGTTGTGGGCGATGCTCGAAAAAAGATTAATTGCCCAAGATACCTATCAAGGGGAAATTTTTATACATTTGCATCCTGAAAAGGAATAGATCGAAATAAAACCAACTAAAACCTGCAACGATGATCTCGGCAGATAAAATTTTCAAGACCGCCAAGGAGTATATCTTCATGGCTTGTGGTATGTTGTTCTACTCGTTTGGTTGGGTAGCCTGCATTCTCCCGAACGATGGTACGGGCGGTGGTGCCTCGGGTTTGGCACTGGTGCTTACGAAGGCTCTCTCGAGCGCCGGTATCGTGGACATGCAGATCGGTACAATGATTCTGATCATCAACATGATATTGCTCCTTATATCGGGCTTTATCGTGGGATGGAACTTCGGTTTCAAGACGATCTACTGCGTCGTCGTACTCTCGCTCAGTATGAATATGTGGACCACGATCCTGCCCCCGGGTAACTTCCTCGGTCTGCAGGATACGATCGTCGCCATCGTGCTCGGTGGTGTCTGCGCCGGTGTCGGTATCGTGATCTGTTTTGCACAGGGCGGATCGACCGGAGGTACGGATATTGCAGCCGTGATCATCAACCACTACCGCACGATTAGCTACGGTAAGATCCTCATTTATAGCGACCTTTTCATCATCGGATCGTCGCTCTTCGTGGGCTACTCGATCGCCACGGTCATCTATGGTTACATTATGACCGCCGTCGTGGGCTACACGGTCGATGCCATTCAGCAGGGTAGCCAACAGTCGAACCAGGTGCTCATCGTATCACAGGATCCTGAGAAGATGGCCGAAGCCATTGCCAACAATGTACACCGCGGCGTGACGCTGCTCGATGGTCAAGGTTGGTACTCGAAGAAGGATACGAAGGTGGTGATGGTGGTTTGCCGCAAGCGCGAGACCCCGATGCTGCTCAAGTATGTCAAGTCGGTGGATCCGAGTGCCTTTATGACCGTAGGTTCGGTCATGGGTGTCTATGGTCAGGGCTTCGAGACGCTGAACAAGATCTAATACACACCTGATACCGCATCCAAAATTCCCATTTTGGATCCTGCATTCTGAATTTGAATTTTGAAGCAGTTTGCCGATATCGTCCTTCCGTTGGCACAGCCGACCTACACCTTCGCCGTGCCGGATACGATGGAGGTGTCGGAGGGAGATGCCGTTTCGGTTCAATTTGGGTCTCGACGCTACTATACGGGCATCGTCTGGCGACTGCACAACGAGCCTCCCAAGGCCAAGCGTATCAAATCCATCGAGCGGAAGCTCTACGATCGACCGCTTCTGGATGCGCAGCAACGCACCCTTTGGGAGTGGATTGCCCGCTACTACCGCTCCACGCTGGGTGAGGTGATGCGCTGCGCATTGCCTGCCCTGATCAAGCCATCGGCCGACTCGGCCGAACAGTTCCTCGAAGAGGAGTTTCATCCCCGCACAGAACACTACTATGCCCTCGCAGAGCCCTATGCCTCTGACGAGCAGGCTCTCAATACGCTCTTCGATCAGCTCGAGCGCCGTGCGCCGAAGCAGTATGCGGCGTTGTTAGAGGTGGTCTCCCACCCCGATCTCAAGGCTCGAGGCGAGGTTGCACGCCGCCTGCTCGAGGCCGATCGTACGCTGCTGAACGCCCTCTGCAAGCGTAAGGCGCTCCTCGAACACGACCATACGCCTGAGGTGGAGTATGGCACACCGCAGTTCCGCCTGCCAACGCTCTCGGAGCAGCAGCAGACGGCGCTCAACACCCTGCGGAAGGAGTTTACGAACGGAAAACACACGGCACTGCTGCACGGCATCACCGGATCGGGCAAGACCGAGCTCTACATCCATCTGATAGCCGAGGTACTCTCGGCCGGAGGGGATGTCTTGCTGCTTGTGCCCGAGATTGCCCTCACGGCACAGCTCATAGAACGCATGGAGCGCATCTTCGGGGCACGCGTTACGGCCTATCATTCGCGTCTCACAGATCACCGTCGCTCGGAGTGTTACCTGCGCCTCAACCGCAGCCAGGGAGGGGAGTTTGTGGTGGGCGTCCGCTCCTCGATCTTCCTGCCGCTGAAGCGACTGCAACTGATCATCGTCGACGAGGAGCACGACCCGAGCTATAAGCAGGCAGAGCCAGCACCGCGCTATTCGGCGCGCGATGTAGCAGTCTACATGGCGCATGCACGCGGCATCCGCACGCTACTCGGCAGTGCCACACCCTCGCTCGAGAGTTGGCAGAATGCCACCACGGGGAAATATGCCCTCGCCGCGCTCACGGAGCGCTATGGTGAGGCACAACCGCCCACAATCTACCTCTCGGATACGCGCCGAGCCGCACAACGCAACGAGCGACAAGGCCATTTCAATAAGCTCCTGCTCGACAAGATCGAGGCGACGCTCGCCCGCAATGAGCAGGTGATGCTCTTCCAGAATCGCCGCGGCTTTGCCCCCTACCTGGAGTGTCCGACCTGCGGATGGACGGCCCGTTGCCCCCACTGCAATGTGACGCTCACCTACCACAAGCAGCGCCACGAGTTTGTCTGCCACTACTGCGGTCACCGCACGGCAGCCGAGGTGCGCTGCCCCTCGTGTCGGGTAGTCGACCTGCAACCGATGGGCTTCGGCACGGAGAAGATCGAGGAGCAGATCGCCGAGCTCTTTCCCGAGGCACGCGTCGGGCGCCTGGATCGGGATCAGGTTACCTCGGAGCGAGCCTTCAACACCATCATCAACGACTTTGCAAGCCACAAGACCGACATCCTGGTCGGTACACAGATGATCTCAAAGGGTTTCGACTTCGAGCGCGTCTCGCTCGTCGGCGTGCTCAATGCCGACAACCTCATCAACAACCCCGACTTCCGTGCCGGGGAGCGAGCCTTCCAGCTCTTAACGCAGGTGGCCGGTCGTGCCGGTCGTCGCTCGACACCGGGTGAGGTGGTGATCCAGACATGTGACCCGCACCACCCCGTTTTACAGCAGGTGCTCAATGCCGACTACCACGCCATGGCACGCGTACAACTGGCCGAGCGCGCCGAGTATGCCTATCCGCCCTTTGCACGCCTGACGCTCGTTGCATTGCGTCACACCGATCCGCAGACGCTCCACGGAGCAGCCCTCGCCCTCGCCACCGAGCTGCGCAAGCGGTTCGGCCGACGACTGATGGGGCCCATCACCCCGCCGGTGGATCGCATCCGCGGGGAGTATATCGCACAGCTGCTCCTCAAAGTGGAACAAGGTGCCTCCCACCTGCGCGCCAACGATCTCTTGTCCGAGGCCGTAGCACGCCTGCAAGCTGTGCCGGCCTACAAATCGGTAATCGTTTCCATCAATGTCGATCCTCAATAGTTGGTGGAGTGCCCTCTCGGGGGTACTCTTTCCGCCCACCTGCCCCGTATGTGGCGCGGCGCTGGAGAGCTCCGAGCAGCTCCTCTGCCCGCACTGCATGTTGTTAGCACCCCTCACGGGATTTTGGAGGGAGGCGATCAACCCCGTCACCGAGCGTTTCGAGAGCGAGGTGCGCATCGAGCAGGGATCGGCTCTTCTCTTCTTTGTCGAAGGCGGAGGGTGGCAACGCCTCATCCACGGTTTCAAATACCACAATCGCCGTCTTTGGGCTCGCCGCCTAGGCCGTTGGTATGGGAAGTTGCTCCGCGAGAGCGGGCTGTATGATGATGTGGATTGTGTGGTTCCGATGCCGCTCCACCCTCTAAAACTCCTTTGGCGCGGATATAACCAAGCGGAATACCTTGCCGACGGCATCGCCGAGGAACTCGGCGTAAAGGTTGATCGACACAGCGTGATACGCAGCCGCTTCACCTCCTCGCAAGCACGCAAGCCCCACCGCGAACGCGCCGCCAATGTCGAGGGGGCATTTGCCGTACGGCATGCGGAGAGGCTGTGCGACAAACATCTGCTTCTGGTAGATGATGTGCTGACCACGGGAAGCACACTCGTTGCCTGCATCGAGGCGATTGCAGAGGCGGTGCCCGATGCCCGCATCAGCGTGGCGGCGTTGGCTGCCACCCGCCACGGCGTCAATCTATCGACCTAACAAAACAGAAGCCCCTCGATTGCTCGAGGGGCTCTTACTTATTTGTGGGTATAACTTACTCCGAGAAATTGATCGGACGGTGGAACACCTCATGCAGCGAGATCGTCGTCTCGGTCGAGGCGACACCCTGCAACGAGAGCACCTTGTCATAGACCGTGTGCATCAGGTGGTCATTATCGCGGCAGTAGAGTTTCACCTGAATACTTCCCTTACCCGAAATGAAGTGCGCCTCGACAATCTCCGGAACGTGACTGATCTCCGAAATCGTCTGCTGCATCAGCTTCGGATCCTTGAGCGTGATGTTGATATGGGCGCAGACATCGAAGCCGAGCAGTTTCGGATTCACCACCGTGTAGCTTCCCTGAATCACACCCGACTCGGTCAGTTTATTGATACGCTGATGAATGGCAGCGCCCGAGATTCCACACTCGCGAGCAATCTCGAGGTAGGGCATACGGGCATTCTTGATCAAAAAGCTCAGGATCTTATGATCGATGGCGTCGAGGTTCGTTTTCATAGCTATGCGTATCGTTCTAATTTACTGAATAATCTTCAACTCTTTACCCACCTTCACAAAAGCGGCGATGCAGCGATCAAGCTGCTCGGTCGTGTGGCCAGCCGACACCTGCACACGGATGCGCGCCTGTCCCTTCGGCACTACGGGGTAGTAGAAACCCGTCACAAAAACACCCTCCTCCTGCAACTTGGCAGCGAAATCCTGCGAGAGCTTAGCATCGTAGAGCATCACGGCGCAGATAGCCGACTGCGTGGGCTTGATATCGAAACCGGCAGCGATCATGCGCGTACGGAAGTACTCCACATTCTCAACCAAGCGATCGTGGATCGCATCACTCTCCGAGAGCATCTTGAAGAGCTCAATGCCGGCACCCACCACTGCGGGAGGCAACGAGTTCGAGAAGAGGTAGGGGCGCGAACGCTGGCGCAGGAGGTAGATGATCTCCTTACGACCCGTTGTGAAGCCACCCACAGCACCACCAAAAGCCTTACCGAGCGTACCGGTGAGGATCTCCACCTGACCACGCAGGTTGTAGAGCTCCGTGATACCGCGACCCGTCTTACCCAACACGCCGGCCGAGTGGCACTCGTCGACCATCACCATGGCATCATACTTCTCGGCGAGCTCTACGATCTTATCGAGCGGAGCGGCGTTGCCGTCCATCGAAAAGACACCATCCGTGCAGATGATGCGGAAGCGCTGCGCCTGCGCCTTCTTCAGGCACTCCTCCAACTCGGCCATGTCGGCATTGGCATAGCGATAACGAACCGCCTTGCAGAGGCGCAAACCGTCGATGATCGAGGCGTGGTTGAGCGCATCGGAGATGATCGCATCCTCCTCCGTGAAGAGGGGCTCGAAGACACCGCCGTTGGCATCAAAGCAGGCAGCATAGAGGATCGTATCCTCCGTGCCAAAGTATTCGGAAATGGCCTTTTCGAGCTCCTTGTGCAGATCCTGGCAACCGCAGATGAAGCGCACGGACGACATGCCGTAGCCACGCTCATCGAGGGCACGCTTCGCAGCCTCGATCAGGCGCGGATTGTCCGAAAGACCCAGGTAATTATTGGCGCAGAAATTCAGCACCGGACGGCCTGCTACCTCAATCTCGGCACGCTGGGGCGAGCAGATCACACGCTCGGTTTTGTAGAGACCCGCTGCCTTGATCTGTTCCAACTCGGCCTGCAGGTGAGCTTGCATTTTCGAATACATAGTGACGATGTTTTAGAAAAATCGGGTAAAACACATTTTATTGCAACAAAAATACGATTTAATTTTGAAAAAGGATTATCTTTGTGAAGATTTGTAAGCAATTTTACGAAAATCATGAAAAAACAGTGCGTATTGGTCAGCGGTGGAGCCGGATATATCGGTTCACACACGGCTGTAGAGTTGATCGAGGCAGGCTACGATGTCGTCATTGCCGACAACCTGTCAAACAGTGATATGAGCGGTGTGGAGGGTGTCCGCAAGATCACGGGCGTAGATGTTCCCTTCGTCGAGGTCGACTGCTGCGACCGCGAAAAGTTGGCCAAAGAGCTCTTTGAGCGCTATGAGTTCGATTCGGTGATCCATTTTGCAGCCTACAAGGCGGTGGGCGAGTCGGTCGCCAAGCCGCTCGAGTACTACCGCAACAACCTGACCTCGCTGATGAACATCATCGAGCTGATGCGCACCTACAACCGCCACAACATCGTCTTCTCCTCCTCCTGCACGGTCTACGGCGAGCCCGACAAGCAGCCCGTCACGGAGCTTACACCTCGTAAGCCCGCCACCTCGCCCTACGGCAATACGAAGACCATGTGCGAGGATATTTTGCACGATTCGGTGAAGGCTTATGGCGATTTGAAAGGTATCGCCCTGCGCTACTTCAACCCCATCGGTGCCCACCCCTCGGCACTCATCGGTGAACTGCCGCGCGGCGTGCCACAGAACCTCGTTCCCTTCGTGACGCAGACCGCCGCCGGCATCCGCGAGTGCCTCTCGGTCTTCGGCAACGACTACCCCACGCCCGACGGATCGAACATCCGCGACTACATCGATGTGGTGGATCTGGCGCGCGCCCATGTGGTGGCCATCGCCCGCATGATCGAGGGCAAGAAC
Source organism: Alistipes sp. (assembly GCA_017555105.1). Lineage (GTDB taxonomy): Bacteria > Bacteroidota > Bacteroidia > Bacteroidales > Rikenellaceae > Alistipes. The sequence goes on along the minus strand of JAFZHB010000011.1, from coordinate 1,263 downwards.
AAGGAGTCGTACGAGGTCTTCAACATCGGCACCGGAAACGGCGTCTCGGTCTTGGAGCTGGTGCGCCGTTTCGAGGAGGCCAACAACCTGAAACTCAACTATAAGATTGCCGACCGCCGCGAGGGCGACATCATCGCCATCTGGGCCGACCCCACGCTGGCAAACGAGGAGCTGGGCTGGAAAGCCACGCGCAATCTCGACGACACGCTCCGCTCGGCCTGGGCCTGGGAGAAGTATGTAAGAGGTATTGAGTAGAAAAGCGCGTAAAGATAAGCGAGGGCCTCCAAACGGACGCCCTCGCTTGTTGTTAAAAGAGGTTGGTTCTTGTTTATTTACGCAGTTTGCGCTCGATAAGCAACTCAACAATCAGGAACGACGCACCACCGAGCATCATCGCACCACTAAGTACCATCATGGGAGTGTCGTTGTAGTTTCCCTCAGGAAGTTGCTCAATCCATATGCTCTGCAAAAAGCCGATACCGACACCGATTAGAATACTGCCGATACGCATCAGCCACCACATCGTCTGCTTGAGGTAGTCCTCCTGCGGTGCGGCCTTACCCAGATACTCGACCAACGCTTGTCCCTCGAGCTTCTGCAACGCCTTCAGACGCTCGAAACGATTCAGCGACAATTCGACAATTTTATAAATCGCAATAGCGATAACCAATGTAAAAAGGGTCTCATCCATAATTTTTTGTTTTTTAAGGTTTTACTTTCTGGTTTTTCACGCAACCGGTTTTGCACTTTGTTTGACGACAAACCCATCATTGGGTTACAAAAATTCCTATTCGGGGATATTCCATTTTTTACACAACCGGCGTTGCAACTCGTAGAGCAGGTAGAAGCCCACGAGGAGCATGGAGGCCATCTCGTCGCGGGGCGTGAGCTCCGTCTGCGACGAGTGTACCATCGCATAGGCTCCGAGGGCCAGCAACACCACAATCGCCACCACAACGGGAGCGAAGAAGAGTCGTCGTTCACGGCGGAGCATCCGCTCCTGTTCACGCCTTACCTCGCGCATGATCTTCTCGGTCATAAAGGCCGGCTCTAAGGGCTGCTTTCGCGATTGCACCACACGGCGCAACTCGCTGTCGCTTATTGTTTTTCGTTGATCCATAGTCCTAATTTTTTACGGATTCGGTGCAGGCGCACCTTTGTATTTGATTCGCTGATCGAAAGTATCTCGCCACACTCGGCCAGGGGGCGATTTTCGTAGTAGTGAAGTTGCACCAAGGCTCGCTCATCGGGGGCGAGGCGATC
>JAFZHB010000010.1 GCA_017555105.1 Alistipes sp. | reverse complement strand
GAAAGCATCTAAGCGCGAAGCCATCCCCAAGATAAGTCTTCCCTTGAGGGGCGTAGGAGACTACTACGTTGATAGGTTGCAGATGTAAAGGTAGTAATATCAAAGTCGAGCAATACTAATTACCCGAACGGCTTTCTTACAGTTAATTTATCTCATATCCGAAGTTGTGTCAACGATTTACCGTGTGTGACGGATTACATCACACCGCTTTGAAATAGAAGCATAGGTTCTTTTAGGTGGTTATAGCAGTGAGGTTCCACCTCTTCCCATTCCGAACAGAGAAGTTAAGCTCACTCACGCCGATGGTACTGCGGTTTTCCCGTGGGAGAGTAGGTAGCCGCCTCTTCAAGGTGCAGACCCAATGTGGTTTGCTCCTTTTCTTTTTGTTTATAGCACACCGCTTGCTGCACAAGACGCGAGGTGATGATTGGGCTGTACGAAATGTACTATCCCAATCATCACCTCTTTGCTTTGCACAGCATTCGGTGCACTCTAACCAAAAATCAAGAGGAGCAAGTTTTTGCGGTGTGCTATAAATAAAAAGACGGTTAATGAACACAGATGTATCTGCTCCTTGAAGAGGCGGCTACCTGCTCTTTTATGAGAGATAACCTGAGTACCTATTGGTATGAGTGAGTTTTAACGGCTCTGTGTAACAGAGACCGATCGTGCAAGGCGAGTGCAGAGCCGCTTGCGAGCTTTGCCGAGCCGCCGCCGATCGAAGAGCGTATGTGCAATAGCACATCGCTCAAGTTAAGCTCACTCATTGTTTCTCGTACAGATTCAGGCCGCCAATTAATATAGACAATCTTAGTGTTTTAGGAATCTTGGGAATTTTGGGAGTTCTGCGAGATCTATTCAATTCCTAATATTCCTAAGGCTCCCAAGACTCCTATAACTTCGTTCTTATATTACCTATAACCCTATTTTACTTATTCCGCTATGATATAAAACACCCCCTGCCAACTCAATGGCAGGGGGTGTGCAGCTTTTTTGGGGCAGTTGTTAGAAATGTCCTTCGTTGATCCGATCGGCGTACTCCGGCCACCTGTCGTGGTATTGATCAACCAAGTGGTGCGGAACAAGGATCGTTACCTGAGGGCAGCTGCTAAAAATCTCAATAACGATTTCGGAAACCCGATGGTTGTTGATGTATACATACCTTAACGAGGTGCAGCCCTCGAATGCATTATCTTCAATCCGTTCAATATGCGACAGATCTATCTCCTCCAACCGGTTGCAATCCCAGAACGCCCACTCCCCAATCGTCTTAATCTCCTCCGGCAGTGTAATCGCCCTAATGGGTGAAGGTTGAAAATCGCCACCACCTGTCTGGCTTGTGAAAGCGTTGGCCGGCAGAGCCGTTACCCCCCTTTTCACGCGAACTGTACCCGTACCGGTTGCTGCATCGAAGGTGTGCCAAGCACTCGAAGTATTGACATAATCGCTCGTCCAAGAGGTCGGATATCCACCCAAGTGTTGGATCATCTGATCTGCCTTATAGGTGATGATGATCGGATTCTTGTCGGACATCGCTTTGATCTTCGAGGCATATGCAGGCCATGCGTTTTTGTAGGTATCGACCGAAGCATCAGGTACATAGATGCTATCCAGCACACTGCACTCATCGAACATAGAGCCGTCGTTCGAGGGCACATCCGCACGATTGATGATCACCGTTTTGAGTGATCCGCAGGCGTGCAGGGCTTGCTTGCCCAACGACGAGAAGGCCGATAGGTCGATCTCTTCCAGCGGGACGCGGGCAAAACCCCAACCTCCAAGCGTACAATCTTGTGCGGGATAGATGATCGAGTTCAGCGAGGTGGTCATGGCAAACGCCTTTTTGCCGATCGAGGTGGCACTCGTGAGGTCGATATGGCTCAGTGCAGCCTCGTAGAAGGCCTTTTCACCGAAGCTCGTAACCTTCGACAGATCGGCCACTTTGAGGTTGTTATCGGTCGTCGCGGTGCCGGTACCCTCCATGTTGAAGGCGTGGGCACCGATCGTTGTAACCCCGGGCATCGAGATCTCCGTCAAACCTTTGCAGTAGCGGAAGGCGTAGTTGCCGATGGCGGTGATTTCCTCGGGGAGATAGACCTGTTTCAGCGTGTAGAGCGCATCGAAGGCGTTTGTGGGGAGCGTGGTTACCCCCTCTTTGAGCGTGATGACACCTACGCCGTCGGTGAAGGTGTGATCGATGATGAGCGCCTCATCATCATCCGAGATCCAATTGCTGAGGGCGAGCGTGACCTGTTGATCATCGGTCGTGGTGTAGATGATCGACTCGGCTGCGTCGCGCTGCTCCAGCGGCTTGATGTAGGCGGCGTAGGCCGACCACGAACTCTTGTAAGCAGTTACAGCACTCGTCGGCACATAGATACTCTCCAAGGCGGTGCAGTCATAGAAGATAGTCGAGTAGATTGCCGGTGGTGTGGTCTTGTTTACAATCACTGTTTTCAATTGTGTGCTATACGCGAATGCATAATGATCAATCGAACTCACATTCGTCAGATCAATCTCCTGCGCAGCGCAATAATTAAAGGCACTACTGCCGATTGTGTAGCTGTTTTGAGGCATCGTGATTTGAGCAAGATTCTCACAACTCGAAAAGGCGCCATCGCAGATGGTCGTCACATGCGATAGATCAATTGCCGTCAGACCGGTACAGTCAACGAAAGCGTTAGCACCAATCGTTTTGATCTGCGACGGCAGATGAATGGAGGTTAATCGTTTCCCATCGCGATTATAGAAACTCCACCCGGGAAGTTCCGTGATACCGTTGTTCAGTACAATCGTGCCATAGCCGTTTTCAAAGCTGTGCGAGCTGTACAACCCGTTCAATTCGTTCATTGAATCCACAGGCAAGGGTTGATTATCCGAGGTGGTGTAGATAATGGCGTTTGCGGGTGTTACATCGGCCAGCTGAACGGTGGCCGTATAGAGTTTGCCGCTCTCGAGCCACTTATCCGCCGGAATGGTAATCGTACCCTCATAGCGTTTGCCGTCTCGGGTGATTACCACCATCTCGATCGTGTTTTTTTGCTCCGGATCATTGGCATATTGTTTTGCCTCGCAGTTGGGGACATAGATATAGATGGGATCATCTTCGCCCAAAGCCGAACAGTTGATCTCGAAATCGACCGTGCCGTCCTTCATCAGCATATCTTTGCAGGTGATTTGTCTGATCGTGTTGGTGGCGATCAGCTCACCATCCACCTTAAATCGCGGTTTGAGTAAGAAGGTTGCGTGAGTGAAAGTGATATTCGGGCCGTAATTTGGTGCATAGAAACCCGCCAAGACGGTGCGTGCCTCCGATAAGCAGCCGTCCTGCGTCGTAAAGAGGCTCTCATCGTAGGTAATCGGGGTCATGCTGTAACCATTTCCGTAAACGATGCGGTCGTCAGCCGGATAGGTGATCCAATATTGGCCATAGGCACTCTCCGGCAGGACTCCGGTAAATTGGTTGGACGAGCCGACCTGTATGAAATTCTCGTAGCTATTGTCCCCCCACATGCGGAACGACTCGTTGCCGGCATTCCAATCGACCTTGACGATCGGGTTACCGTTTGTGTCGGTCGAGGGGGTGAGGGCTACGCGGCTTGCGTTGCCGTTGTCGATCGAGGCCGAGAGCGTAATCTGCTCCCCAACGCGATTCGTTTCGACAATTTCGCTCTTCTGGCAGGCCGCACATAGTACGCCTACCAAAAGCAGAAGATAGAGTGTAAAGTTTTTCATGCGCTGTTTTTACTTTTGGTTTGTTACGATAAATCGCCGCCGAACTCCATATCCGACGGATCGCCCGTTACGGCAAATCCTTTTTCGATGGCAATGGTTTGCACCTCGATTTCGGGTGCGGTGTAAAAGATTTTCTTCATGGGTTTATTTTTTTTGAGTAATAAGTTCGGATAAATACAAAATAGGGGACAACCATCTCCGAAGATGGTTGTCCCCTGTTGGGTTAATTTATGGATCTGTTACTTGAGGTAAACGCCGAAATTGCCCCCCCCCTCAGCGAGTTGCGAAGGCGAGCTGTAACGATTTGGTATTGAAACGATTGCAACATATTTACAAAGATAGTAATATGTTTACTTTTTCGCAAAAAAAGTTTCGACAATCTCTTACTGCCGTTTGGCGTGCTGCTTGCGACGGTAGCGGAGAACGATGTCGCCACCGATGGCCAGCAGCGAGGTGCTGCCGATGATGCCGATCCACTCCTGCCAGCGCAGCGGTTCGCAGCGGAACACCTCACCGCCATACTCGACGATCAGCAGCTGTCCAACGAGGATCAGCAACAGGATCAGCAGGAATTCACGGCAGCCCTTAAACTGCGTGAACGAGGAGTGGCGCGCCTCGAAGGCCTTGGCGTTGAACATATTCCAGAACTGCATCATCACAAAGACCGAGAAAAAGAGGGTTAAATCCTTCACGCTGGGGCTCTCCCACGAGAGAAGCAGGCCTAGCAGCACGATGATCATCGCCGATCCGCATCCCAGGATCATACGCCCCATGTCGGGTGTGATGATGAATTCGTCACGCGCACGCGGGCGGTCGCGCATCACCTCGCGCGAAGGGGGCAGCGAGGCCATAGCCATCGCGGCAAAGGTGTCCATGATGATATTCACCCAAAGAATCTGCACCACAGTAAGCGGCAGCTCCGAGCCGAGGATGGCGCTCACGAAGCAGATGACAATCGCTACAAAGTTGATCGTCAGCTGGAAGAGCACGAAGCGTTGGATGTTGCGGTAGAGTGAGCGACCCCACATCACTGCCGTAGCAATCGAGGAGAAGGAGTCGTCGAGCAGCGTGATATCCGAAGCCTCCTTCGCTACCGAGGTACCCGAACCCATCGAAAGACCTACATTGGCAAAGTTCAGTGCCGGGGCGTCGTTCGTGCCGTCGCCGGTTACAGCAACTACCTCGCCCTGACGCTGTAAGAGCTGCACGAGGCGTTGCTTATCGAGCGGGCGGGCGCGGGAGAGAATTTTGAGTTCGGCAATGCGCTCCAGCAGCTCCTCATCGCTTGCTGCAGCAAACTCCGGACCGGTCATGCGGTTGCGATCCGAGTCGGTTGCGTCGTTCCAAAGACCAATTTGGCGAGCGATCTCCGTGGCCGTAGCCGCCGTATCGCCCGTAACAATCTTCACGGCAATGCCTGCGGCGAGGCACTCCTGCACCGCGGCCGGAACATCGCCACGCACGGGATCGGCGATGGCCACCACGGCCATCAGCTCGATTGCGCCCCGGCTCAAGGCCTCCGCTACATCCTCCTGATCGGTGGTGCAGCCGGCGATCGCCAGCGTACGCATACCGCGCTTCTGATAGGCGAGGAGCTCCTGCAACACCGCCTCGTGGTCGATATCCCCCTTACACATCGCCAGCACGATCTCGGGAGCACCCTTCACGCAGAGGTGCAACGCTCCGTCGCGACTGCTGCGGATCACCGTAGCCATATATTTCGTGTGGGTGGAGAAGGTCTGGCGACTGACGATCTCACTCTGCTCGCGCAGCGTGCGGTAGTCATATCCCTGCTCGGCCATCCAATGCAGCAAGGCACCCTCGGTCGAGTTGCCCAAAGCCTGTCCGTTGGCATCGAGGAAGGCGGTTGAATTGAGCGCGATCCCCTCGGCCAAGGCCTCTGCGGAGGTCGCACCATAACGGTGCATTTCGCCCACCGACATACGATTTTGCGTGAGCGTGCCGGTCTTGTCGGTGCAGATCACCGTTACGGCACCCATCGTTTCGCAGGCGTGCATCTTGCGCACAAGGTTGTTCGTGCTCAACATGCGACGCATCGACATAGCAAGCGAGAGGGTGATGGACATGGGTAGTCCCTCGGGTACAGCCATCACGATGATCGCCACCGAGAGCATAAAGAGGTGCAGCAGGTGCTCGACAATCGCCAACCAACCCTGCTCAAAGAGCCCGTTCAGACCCGCTTTCAGCAGCAAAATGCCGAAGATCGAGATCGAAAGCAGGATGCCCACCTTGCCGATGAGTTGTGAGAGACGCTCCAGCTGGCGGTTCAGCGGGGTCTGCTCGCCGCTGCTTACGGTAGCCTGCTCCGTGACGCGACCCGCCTCACTGCGATCGCCCACGGCGGTGATGACCAACTGTCCGTAGCCATCCATGACCGTCGTGCCGCGCAGGGCCATGTTGGTCGGGTAGGTAGCCTCGGGATCGAATTGCGTCGGATCAACACTCTTCTCCGTCTCGGGCTCGCCCGTCAGGGTAGATTCGTTGATGCGCAACGATACCGCTTCGACCAGCTCACCATCGGCCGGGATGGTCTCACCCGCCTCGATCGATACCAGATCGCCTACCACCACCTCGCGACGCATGATCTCACACATCGTACCATTGCGCATCACCTTCACGGGGGTCTCGTCGTTCACGCTGTTCAGGCGGCGGAAGCGACGCTGCGCATCCCACTCGAACCAAAAGCCAACGCAGGTGGCCAGCAGAATGGCGGCCACGATGCCGATCGACTCCGTGAGGTCGTGCTCCACGATGCCGATCACCAGCGAGAGGGCGGCAGCAAAGAGCAGGATCTGGATGATCGGATCACGAAATTTATCCACAAAAAGCTCCCAAGCCGAGTTATCCTTCGGTGGGGTTAATACATTTTCTCCATGTTCAAGACGGCTCTTCTCAACCTCCTCCGAGGTCAGGCCTTGTGGATTGTAGGGTATCATTGTTTGGGCTTAAAACTTATTTACAGAGAATTGACGCGTCGAAGCATCGAGGCGTATGGCGATAAAGAGCAGGATCGTGAAGGCGATGAGTGACGAACCTCCGTAGCTCATGAAGGGCAGCGGAATACCCATCACGGGCATCAGTCCTACGGTCATACCTATATTTACCAACACATGGAAGAGCAGAATCGAGGCTACACAGTAGCAGTAGATGCGCCCGAAGGGCTCCTCCTGTCGCTCACCCATGCGCATCAGGCGCAGGATCAGCAGACATAACATGGCGAGGATGAAGCTTGTGCCGAGAAATCCCCACTCCTCACCCACCGTACAGAAGATGAAGTCGGTGTGGCGCTCTGGCACGAAGCCGTATTTGATCTGTGTACCCTGCAAGAATCCTTTTCCGAACAGGCCGCCCGAGCCGATGGCAATCTTTGCCTGGTTGACATTGAAATCGGCACCTGAGGGGTCGCTGACAATGCCCAGGAAACTCAAGATGCGCTTCTGCTGGTGGGGCTGCAGCACCGAGTCGAAGAGGTAGTCGGTTGTCGGCAGGAAGATCATTGCTCCAAAGAAGAGGAGCAGGGTGAGCGTCGTTGCTGCAATGCGCACGCGGAGAGCATAGACCAGCGCTCCGACACCTGCGAGTAGGGATACGCAGAGCAACGACTCATAGAGATCGAGCACGCCGGGGGCGATGAGCGCCATCAGCAGCGCCAGCAGCACTGCCGCCAGGAAGATTGAGGCGAGAAAGATCAGGCGCGAGCGTACCTCGCCGCTTGTCATGATCTCCGAGATGGTGCAGATCACCAAGACGAGCAGTAGCAGCGTCATGGGCGAGAGCAGGAACGACGCAATGAAGAGCGCCGCAATGAGCAGAATAGGAATGCAAAGCCACTTATTCAGACCCTCGCGGTAGAAGACAAAGAGGAACGATCCGAGCACGATGCCCGATCCCGTGTCGTTCTGCAGGATGATGATAAAGAGCGGCAGGCAGATGATCCAGCCGATGCGCAGGAGATCGCCTACGCGGGAGATCGAGAAGGAGTACTCGCTCATGACGCGTGCGATGGCCAACGCCGTGGCGATCTTGGCAAACTCAACAGGCTGCACGCGGAACGAGCCGAACTCGAACCACGCCTTCGCACCATTCACCTCGCGACCAAAGAGGAGCGCGGCGATGAGTAAGAAGACACCTCCGATGTAGGCCGGATAGGCCCACATATGGTAGTAGCGCACATCGAGCAGCAGCACGACCAGGGCAACGACCATGGCGACGCCAATCCAGACGATCTGCTTCATGTAGAAGTGCGAGAAGGAGTAGAGATTCACAGCCGTCTCATCGTAGGAGGCCGCCGTGATCGAGAGCCAGCCCGCAATCACAATGATCAGGTAGAGCAGCACCGCCCAGCGGTCTACCCCCTCGAAGAGCGAATTGGAATGGTTAGCGGTCATAAGCGGGATAGGCGATCTTCATCGCTTTGATGCGTTTAACAAGTTCGGGGCGACGGATCGTATCCGTCAGGTATAACTCCTCGAGCAGCGAGGCGATCGGCAACGCCACCGAGGCGCCGAAACCTCCATTCTCGACATAGACCGAGATGGCGATCTTCGGGTTGTTCTTCGGCGCAAATGAGAGGAAGGTGGAGTGGTCCTTACCGCGCGGGTTCTCGGCTGTACCGGTCTTACCACAGACATCGTACCCCTCGAGGCGTGCTGCGGTCGAGGTGCCGGCTACATTCACACCTTGCCACATACCTTCGACGATCGGCTCGAAGTGTTTCGGGTCTACCTTCGTGTAGTGGCGTTCGTAGAAGCGTTGGTCGAGCGAATCGCTCCCCTCGACCTGCTTGACGATGTGCGGGATGTAGTAGTAACCGCGGTTGGCAATGATGGCGGCCAGGTTGGCCATCTGTAACGGCGTGCAACCCAACTCACCCTGTCCGATCGAGAGCGAGAGCACCGTCAGTGCATTCCACGAGTTGCGGTAGCGCTTGTCGTAGAGTGCACGGTCGGGCACATAGCCGTTACCTTCGTCGAGGAAGTCCGATCCCAGACGACGGCCAAAGCCGAAGCTCTCGACATACTCTTGCCACACTTCGTAACCCTTCTTGACACTGCCATATTTCGGGTTTTCGAGAATATCGCGGAAGACATAGCAGAAGTAGGCGTTGCACGAGGTGGCAATGGCAAAGCGCAGGTCGGCCGGGGATGTGTGGGCGTGACACCCCACATGGAGGCGTCCCACGGTGTAGCCCATGCGGCAGGGATACATATCGCTCGGACGCAAGACCCCCTCCTGAAGACCGATCAGACCCTGCACCAACTTGAAGGTCGATCCCGGAGGATACTTACCCTTCACGGCACGGTTGAACATCGGGTTGCGCTTGTTGCCGAGCATCTTCATGTAGTTGTTACCACGCTCGCGACCCACCAACTCGTCGGGGTCATAGGTCGGCGACGAGACCATCATCAGAATCTCACCCGTCGAGGGCTCGATCGCAACGGCAGCACCCACCTTGCCCTCCATCAGCTCCTCGCCGAGGCGTTGCAGGCGGGCATCGATCGTGCTGATGAGGTGCTGACCGGCCACGGGCAGGGAGTCGTAGTGACCATCCATGTAAGAGCCCTTGATCGCGCCGTGTGTGTCACGCTCCAGAATCTTGACGCCCTTGCGACCCTTGAGCTGTGGCTCGTAGGCCGACTCCACACCACCAATGCCGACATAGTCGCCGGCCTTGTACTCGGGATTACGCTTCAAGTATGAGGGAGAAGCCTCACTCACATAGCCCAACAGGTTGCCTCCCACATGCAGCGGGTAGTGGCGCACGGTGCGGTAGACCGTGTAGAAACCACGGAACGAGGCGGCATCGAGGCGCAACTTATCCTCCTTGGAGACATAGTTCGTGATCATGAGCGGTGCTCGCGGTGACATGCGGGCATCGGCGAGCTTCTGCTTCAGACGCTTGGGCGGGATGTTGATGATGTTGCAGAGCTTGGCCGTATCGAAGCCACGCTTATCCATATCGCGGTAGACCACCATCAGGTCGTAGCACTCGCGGCTCTGTGCCAAGTACTCACCGCGGCGGTCGAAGACCTCGCCACGCGGCGGATACTGTACCTCACGGCGCATCACATTCGTGCGCGCCAACTCCTTGTAGCGCGCATCGAAGAGCTGAATGTAGGCGATGCGTCCGCCCAAGAGGGCAAAGATAATCAGCACCACCCACTGCAGGGTGCGCATACGGGAAAAACCCTCTTGGCGGTCGATCATGCGTGCTTCGAGAGTTTAGGGGTGAACAATTGCTCGGTTAGGTAGAGCGCACAGAGCGTGCCTGCGCTGCTCAGTAGGATGCGCAGCAGCGTGCGTCCAAAGTGCGCCCACGAGAGCGACTCCATCACGAAGAAGATCGTGTGGTGCAGCAGCACCATGGCGATGGCATAGCTCCAGAAGAGCAATACGCCCATTCGTGCGGGCGAAGGGATACCCTCGTCGCGCAGGTCTTCGCGGTTGGCGAAGAGCGAGATGAGGTTGCGACGGAAGAAGGCCACAAAGAGCGTCGAAAAGGTATTGATGCCGGCCGTACCCATCGTATAGTCCATCATCATACCGGTAATCAGACCCAACGCCAACATGGCAATGCCGGAGGTCTCGAGCGGTAACATCACAAGGAAGATCAGGTAGACCAGGGGCGAGAAATAGGTGCTGATTGCAAGGTTGTTGAAGAGGAAAATCTGCAACAAAGCCAGCACGATCAGCAAGATATAGGGGGCAGTACGATGCATAGCTTCGATCATTTAAAATTCAAGTTCGCGGATCGCCTCGCTGCGGCTGAGGTCCTCCAGCTCGAGCTGATCGAGGTTGTCGATCAGCACCAGGTCGCTCATCGATTGCAGGTCGGCGGCCAGGCGTACCTTTACGGTGTAGGAGGTACCCACCTCGTCCAAGCGTGCCTCCTCGACCGTTCCGATCAACATCCCCTGCGGGAAGTAGGGCTCAAATCCGGTCGTCACGACACGCTGTCCGGGGGTCGGGTTAGCATACTTCGGCAGCTCGCTCAGCGTCACGAAGCGCGAGCTGCGACCCTCCCAGTGGATCGAACCATAGTAGTTTGACCCCTCGATCGAACCGCTCGCACGGAAGGCTGTATTGAGGATCGATACGGCTACGGCATAACGCTCCGTACAGTCGATCACATAGCCGGCAATCGCCCCCTCCGGAGTAGTAACGGCCATGCCGCCATAGACATTGTCCATGCGACCACGGTTCAGGACGATGTAGTTGTGCTGCTTACCCACCGTGTTGCTCACGACGGCGGCAGCCATCATGCGCCACTTCGATGCTCCCAAGCTCTTGTTCGTAGCCTTCAGGCGCTTCTCTGTGGCGGCCTCCTCGTAGTGGGCGATGAGCTCCTCCAACTCGGCAATGCGTGCCGTCAGTGCTTGGTTGCGTCGACCCAGCCCAAAGAAGAGGCGCACCTCGCTGACAGCGTGTTGCAAGCCTCCCACGACCTGATTCGACCGCGCCACGAGGCGAGCCTCGGTGTAGGCTGTCGAATGGGCATAGTAGTTCAGGGCGATGAGCTCCAAGAGAACGAAGAGCACCGCCACATAAGTACTGCGTATGAACTCGATGAGTTTGCGCATGGTTCAAGAAACGAATTGCGAGCCCGCAGCCCGCAATTCGGTGTTTATTTCATCAGGAACGAGAAACGGTTGATGTTCTTCAGCGCGATTCCCGTACCGCGCACGATGGCGCGCAGCGGATCGTCGGCAATGTAGACAGGGATGCCGGTCTTCTTCTGCAAACGCACATTCAGACCCTTGATCAAGGCACCACCACCGGTCAGGTAGATACCGTTCTTCACGATGTCGGTGTACAACTCGGGAGGCATCGAACCGAGCACCTTCATCAGTGCATCGTCGAGTTTCGAGAGCGAGTTCTCCAGCGCGTGAGCCACCTCGCTGTACGAGAGTTTCACCAGCTGCGGCAGCGAGGTCAACATGTTGGGGGCCGTAACCTCGAAATCCTCGGGCTCCTCCTCCAGATCCGAGATCGCGGCACCGATAGCGTGCTTGATCGCCTCGGCCGTGCGCTCACCAATGCGGATGCTGTGCTGCTGGCGTACATAGTTCTGAATATCGGTCGTAAATACATCACCGGCTACATTGATCGACTCCGAGCATACGATACCGCCCAGCGAGATGCAGGCGATCTCCGAAGTACCGCCACCGATGTCGATGACCATGTGACCCTCCGGAGCCTCCACATCCATACCGGCACCCAGCGCAGCAGCCATCGGCTCGTAGATCATGAAGACCTCACGACCACCAGCGTGCTCGGCCGAGTCGCGTACGGCGCGGATCTCCACATTCGTCGAACCCGACGGAATACAGATCACCATGCGCAGCGAGGGGGCGAAGAGCGAGCCCGAGGTCTTAACCTTCTTGATCCAGCCGCGCAGCATGAGCTCCGTGGCGTTGAAGTCGGCGATCACGCCGTTCTTCAGGGGGCGAATCGTCTTGATGTTCGGGTTCGTACGCTCGTGCATCTTCTGTGCCTGCTCACCCACGGCGATCAGGCGACCCGTGTGTACATCGAGAGCCACGATCGAGGGCTCATCAACGACCACTTTGCCGTTGTGAATGATCAGCGTATTGGCCGTTCCAAGGTCAATAGCCAACTCCTGTGTCAATGAAAAAATTCCCATTTCGAATTGTTTCGTTATATCGTTTAACTTATTCTATTTCAGCTGTTTGTTTGGTGTATTAGGGTAGCCCTGGCAGGGATACCGTTTTCACCATTACAAAGGTACGAAAAAACAAACGAATACGGAGCAAAATTCGAGAAGATTTTTGCTCCATTTTTTCCACGAAAAAGAGCGTCCGATCGTCTGATCGAACGCTCTTTTTTTTGACTTCTCGGCCAGATTAGTTAGCAGCGGTCGTCTCCGTGATACCCAGCTCCTTCTTTACGAGCGGCGTGAGGTTCGTCATGTTCACCTCGTCGAAGTAAATCATGGCAGCATCCTCAAATACGGCGAGCATACCGTTTGCCTGAGCTACGCTCTTGATGGCAGCCTGCGCCTTCTCGAGCACCGGCGTCATGAGCTCCTGCTCCTCCTGGGCAATAGCCTGCTGTGCCAGACCCTGCAGCTCGCGACCGCGGTTCGACATATCCTGCAGCTCCTTCTCCTTCACTTGGCGAACGCCGTCCGACATCGTGTTCATGTTCTTCTGGTAGTCAGCAAACTTGTTGTTGAACTCTACCTGAGCAGCCTCGATGTTCTCCTGCCACTCCTTAGCCGAAGCCTCGAGCTTGGCCTGCGCCTCCTTCGTCTCGGGCATAGCCAGCAGCACCTCCTGCGTGTTGATGCGACCCAGTTTCTGGGCGAAGAGCGTCGTGCTGCTCAATACCATCACGGCCATCACGGCCAATTTCAATACTTTCTTCATAATGGATTAATGTTAATTATTTTTTTGTGAATTATTCGCTTGTTACTGAAGTAGTTTGATAACCTCCTTCGTGCGCTCTACGGCGGTCGAGTTGTAGAGCAGCGTCGGGTTGTTCGACGAGTCGATCACCACATCGGCACCCACCTGCTTGGCATAGCGCTCGATGGCCTGGAAGACGCGCTCCTGGATCGGCTGAATCAGCTCGATGCGCTTCTTCATCAGGGCACCATCCTCGCCGAAGAGGCGCTCCTGGTCCTCGTTGGCCTGCTGCTCCTTCTGCAGGATCTCGTTCTCGAAGGCCTGGCGTGCGGCGGCATTCAGGTTCGCCTTCTCGCTCTGGTAGGTGTTGTAGAGCTGCTCCACCTGCTGGTACTTCGAGTCGATGAACTCCTGATACTGGGTGGCGAGCTTGTCCAACTCGGTGATGGCGTTGTTATAAGCCGAGATCGATTTGAAGACCTTCTCGCTATTGACAACGATGTAGTTCTGTGCCGAGATTGCCGTAGCCGTCAGTGCAAGGGCAATCGTGAAAAGAATTCGTTTCATAGTTTTAGCTTGCTTTGGTTGCTTTCGGTCTGCTCAAATAGTTTGCCACACGGGGTTAGAACTGCTGACCCATGACGAAGTGGAACTGGCTGCCACTCTTCGAGGTCGAACCGGCGGGTGCGTCGAAACCATAACCCCAGTCGATACCCAGCATACCAACCACCGGCAGGTAGAGGCGTACACCGACACCGGCCGAACGCTTGATCTTGAAGGGCGAGAACTCCTGCCACGACTTGAAGGCGTTACCACCCTCCATGAAGCCCAGCACATAGATCTGCGACGAGGGTTTCAGGATGATCGGGTAGCGCAGCTCGGCCGTGTATTTGTTGTAGGCCACCGAATAGTAGTCGTCCACCGGATCGAGGGCACCATCCTCGTAACCGCGCATCGAGATGATGTCAATACCGTAGATGTTGTAACCCGACATGCCGTCACCACCGACCTCGAAACGCTCGAAAGGTGAGGTCTTGTACTTGTTGTAGTGACCCAGGTAACCCATCTCGGCCTTCACCATCAGGACGAGTTTCTCATCCGGCGTGAGGCTCTGGAACCACTGCGACTTGAACTGCCACTTGTGGAACTCGATCCACTTGTAACGCTCGTTGTCGCTCATCGACGAGTCGCTGTAATCCTTGCCATCCCACAACGAGTAGGGGGGCGTTACCTGCACCGAGAAGCTGAACTCTGAACCGCGACGCGGGTAGATCGGCTGATCGACCGAGTTGCGGGCCAGCACGAACTTCAACGAGAAGAGGTTGGCCGAACCATTCGACATGATGAACGAACCCCAGTTCTTCAGGTTGTAGCGCTCGTAGCTCGCCTCACCATAGAAGGTAAAGTAGGGGTCGGGCCAATTCATACGCTTACCCAAACCGAGCGCCAAACCGTAGGTGCGGAAGTGCATCGTCGAGGTCTGCCATACATAGTAGGCGTTGTTCTGCTCCGATACATGGGCCGAGAGGGTGAACGAGTTGGGTTTCTTGCCACCCATCCAGGGGTCGGTGAAGCTGAACGAGAAGGCTTTATAGTAGGTACCGTTCGTCTGGGCGTTGATCGACAGACGCTGGTTCTGTCCCATCGGGTAGGGACGCCAAGCCCCCGGCTTGAAGGTGTTCTTGATCGAGAGGTTGTTGAACGAGATACCCACCGAACCTACGAAGGTGCCCGATCCCCAACCACCGGCGATGTTAAACTGGTCCGAAGCCTGCTCCTCGAGCGGCCAATTCACATTGACCAGCTCATTCGATACGGGCTGAATGTCGGGCATGATCGCCTCGGGGTTGAAGTGCCCCATCGAGCCGAGCATACGGATCGTCTGCATGAGCATCGAACGGTCGTACAGCTCACCCGGGCGGGTGTAGAGCTCGCGGCGGATCACCTCGTCATCCACGCGCACATTACCCGTGATGCCCACCTCGTTGATCGTGAAGGGTTTACCCTCGAAGACCTTGATTTGCAGGTCGATCGAATCGGCGCCGATGATCGTCTCGGCCGGCTCGATCTGTGACATCAGGTAACCCTGATTCTGATAGAGCGACTTGACCGACATGCCTTCGGGGTTCTCCTCCTTGCCGATACCGAGGCGCTTGTGCATCGCCTTCTTGTCGTAGGTATCGCCCTTCGACATGCCGAACATACCCTGCAGCTGTTCGGTCGGATAGACCGAGTTGCCTACCCACGAGATATCGCGCAGGTAGTATTTGTTACCCTCCGAGATGTCGATGTCGATGCCGATGCGGTTCGACGAGATGTCGTAGACCGAGTCGCGCAACACCGTGGCATTGCGGTAACCCTTCGAGTTGTAGAAGTCAACCAGCAACTCCTTGTCCTCGGCATACTCCTCCTCGTTGAGCTTGGCGCCACGGAAGAAGTTGATCGACTTCTTGTGGGTCTTCTTGAAGGTGCGGCGCAGACGGCGATCGTCAAACTGCTCGTTGCCCTTGAAGTTGATCTCGCCGATGCGAACGCGCTCGCCGCGGTCGATCACGAAGGTCATGGTGACAAACTGCGAGCGGGTCGTGTCGCGCTGTGTGATGCGGTGGTCGACCGTGGCATTGCGGAAGCCCTTCTCGCGCCAATACTTCTCGATGAGCTTCGTGTTCTTGTCGATGATGTAGTCCGACAACTCGGTGTTCGGGCGCAACTTCAACTTCTCGATCAGGTCCTTCTTCTTGCTCGAGGAGATGCCCTCAAACTCCCAGTTGTAGATGCGCGGACGCTCCTTGAGGAAAACCTCGAGAATCACCTCCTCGCCATCGAGCTCTGCGCCGATCTTGACATCGGCGTAGTGGCGCTGATTCCACAGGTTGTTGATAGCATTCGAGATGTAGTTGCTCGGCAGGTAGATCGAGTCGCCCTCGATCAACTCGGCCGATGCCTTCACCAGGTTGGCATCCAGGTACTCCAAACCGTGCACATTGATCTTGCGCACGAAATATCGCTTCGGCGTGCCGAGCGAGGAGAACATGGCTGCATTTTCATCGAAGGTGCGCTGCACTTCGACCGTGTCGGTCTGCTGCGCGGGAGCCTCCTGCTGTGCGGGTGCGGTTTGAGCCGAGAGCAACTGCGCGCTGCCCATCACTGCTACCGCTATTAAGATTTTCTTCCAGTAATTCATGGATATCGTAAAATTCAACTGCTTCTATTTTACCAAACCGAAACGACGATCGCGACCGGCATAGACCTCCAATGCGCGCTCGAATTCCTCCTCGTTGAAATCGGGCCAATGCACCTCCGGGAAGTAGAACTCGGCGTAGGCCGACTGCCAGAGCAGGAAGTTGCTCAGACGCTGTTCGCCGCTGGTGCGGATCACCAAATCCGGATCGGGGTAGGCTGCCGTGTCGAGCATTGCGCTGATGCGCTGCTCGTTGATCTCCTCGGGCTGGATCTCGCCCTGCTTGACCGCTTCGGCCAACTGGCGAAACGAGCGGCGTAACTCATCGCGCGAGGAGTAGTTCAACGCCAAGATCATCGTCAGAGTCTGACCCTCGGCCGTCTCCTGCTCGATTTTGGCGAGGTGCTGTTGCACCTTCTCCGAGAAGCGCGAACGGTCGCCGATCGTACGCACACGCACTCCCTGCTTGATCAGTTCGGGCGTTTCGTTGATCACGCTGTAGCACATCAACTCCATCAGAGCGTCCACTTCGGCCGTCGGGCGACCCCAGTTCTCGGTCGAAAAGGCGTAGAAGGTGACATACTTCACGCCGTGTTTCTGGGCAGCACGAAGCGTGGCGCGGATCGACTCCACACCTGCAATGTGTCCCTCCGAGCGCTCCTTGCCACGCTGCTTGGCCCATCGACCGTTGCCGTCCATGATGATGGCAACATGCTGCGGTATCGGTTTTTCGTTCTTCATAATAGGGTGCAAATATAGCGATAAAAAATCAAATTCGCGGTCTTTTCTCCGAATATCTTTCAGTAGCGAAAGCCGTTGCGTGCTTTGGACGACCAACAACCCTGCGCAGAGCGGCTTCGGAGAGGGGTACTATCCGCGAAGATCGACACCCCACATCATCTTATTGCGTAACGCATCGTAGAACGATATATTGTGTGGGACAGCGAGAAAAATCGGTTTTTCGGCTCGTTTGATCTCGAATTCGGCGCCATCGGAGGCACCATACGAGCGGTTGTCGAGTGTGGCGAAGGCCTCGGCATGGCGTGTGCGTACTCTGAGCTGGATGTGGCTCGTGTCGGGTACAACGACGGGGCGCATGGTGAGGTTGTGCGGAGCGAGCGGAGCGATGACCAGACAGGTGCAGCTCGGAGCTACAACCGGACCTCCGGCGCTCAGCGCATAAGCGGTCGATCCGGTGGGGGTCGATACGATCACACCGTCACCGTGGTAGGTGGCCACCATCTGCCCGTCGACATAGGTCTCTACCGAGACCATGCCGGCGCCGTTGCGCTGGATCGAGAACTCGTTGAGTGCCAGTCTCGAATCGGGCTCCTCGGCGAAGTTTCCCGTCACGGAGAGCAGGCTGCGCGGCTCGACCTTCAGGCGTCCTTCGGCCAGCTCGTTGAAGAGAGCGTTCAGTCCCTCGGTCGGTGCGCTCGTGAGGAAGCCCAGGTGACCGGCGTTGATGCCCAACACGGGGAGTTCGTTCTCGCCCAGGCGATGTACCCCTTCGAGGAGTGTACCATCACCGCCGTAGCAGACCATGACCGTCCCTTCGGGCTGTTTCTCGAGCGTGCGTCCATAGCAACACGAGGCGGGTATAGGCCAGGCGGCCAGCTCCTTGAGTAGCGGTGCAAACTCCTCGTTTACAGCGTATTGAAATCCGTGTTGCAGGACGGCGTCGCGCAGCGCTACGAGCTCCTCAGTCGTGTGCGTGAGTTGTCGGCGGGAAAAAAGTACGATTTTCATCACCACAAAAACAAAAAAATGAGTAACTTTACGGAGCAAATATAACGAAATTGTGGCAAAATTAAGTGTAAATATCAATAAGATTGCGGTTATTCGCAATTCGCGTGGCGGGAACTGCCCCGATGTAGTACAGGCTGCGCTCAATATCGAACGCTTTGGCGCGGATGGGATCACGGTACATCCGCGTCCCGATGCTCGCCACATCCGTTACGAGGATGTGCGCGCCTTGAAGCGGGTGATTGCAACGGAGTTGAACATTGAGGGTAACCCCATCCCGAGCTTTATCGACCTGGTGCTGGAGGTCGTCCCGGCACAGGTGACCCTCGTGCCCGACGCTCCCGATGCCCTCACCTCAAATGCCGGTTGGGATACGATTCGCAACCGCGAGTTTTTGACTGAGGTGACGGCTCGTTTCCACGAGAAGGGAATCCGCGTGTCGATCTTTGTCGATCCCGATCCGGTGATGGTGGCCGGTGCGAAGGCGTGCGGTGCAGACCGCGTCGAACTCTATACGGAGAGCTATGCCCGCCTCTATCCCGCAGGGCGTGAGGTGGCAATTGCTCCCTTTGTGGCAGCGGCTGAGGAGGCGCGTCGTCAGGGGTTGGGCTTGAATGCCGGTCATGACCTCTCGCTCGAGAACCTCGCTTACTATGCCGAGCAGATCCCCTGGACCGACGAGGTGTCGATCGGCCATGCGCTGATCTCGGATGCCCTCTACTACGGTTTGGAGAATACCGTGCAACTTTACCAACGAGAACTCGGTCGCTGATGCCCCTTTCGCACCCTATATTCCGAAAAATAGCCCGTTTGGCTCATGAGCAGGGGGTTGATGCCTATGTGGTGGGCGGCTATGTCCGTGACCACTACCTGGGTCGTCCCTCGACCGACATCGATGTGGTGGTGGTCGGTAGCGGTGTAGCCCTGGCCGAAGCCCTCGGTCGCGAACTGCATACGAAGGTGTCGATCTTCAAAACTTATGGTACGGCCATGCTGCGTACGCGAGATGGTGTGGAGGTGGAGTTTGTCGGCGCACGCCGTGAGAGCTACACGCACGACTCGCGCAAGCCGCAGGTGGAGGCAGGCACACTCGAGGATGATCAGCGCCGCCGCGACTTTACGATCAACGCCCTCGCCTGGTCGCTCTCGGAGGAGCACTTTGGCGAGCTGGTCGATCCCTTCGAGGGGATGTACGACCTCGAAGACGGGATCATTCGTACACCGTGTGACCCCGATATCACCTTCTCGGACGATCCGTTGCGTATGATGCGTGCGGTGCGCTTTGCGGCGCAGCTGGGCTTTACGATTGAGGATGAGACCTTTGCGGCAATTCGTCGTAATGCTGAGCGCATCGCCATCGTGTCGCGTGAGCGCATCATCACCGAGCTGAACAAGATAGTACTCTCACCCGTTCCCTCGATGGGCTTTATGCTGCTGGAGAATGCCGGTCTGCTGGAGCGCATCTTCCCTGAGATGCATCGCCTGAAGGGGGTGGAGAAGCGAGGTGTGCACGCCCATAAGGATGTTTTCCTGCATACGCTGAAAGTGGTTGATAATGTGGCGCGTCGCTCCAATGACCTTTGGTTGCGTTGGGCAGCGGTGTTGCACGATATCGGCAAGCCGCAGACGAAGGTCTACGATCCGAAGGTGGGATGGACCTTCCATGGCCATGAGGTGGTGGGCTCGAAGATGGTGCCACACCTCTTCCGTACCCTGAAACTGCCGATGAACGAGCACATAAAGTTCGTGCAAAAGCTCGTCTTTCTCCACCTGCGTCCGATCATCTTGTCGGAGGATCTGGTGACCGACTCGGCCGTAAGACGCCTCTTGTTCGAGGCGGGAGACGATGTCGAGCAGCTGATGATGCTCTGCGAGGCGGATATCACCTCTGGTATCGACAGTAAGGTGCAGCGCTACCTGAAAAACTTTGAGCTCGTGCGCTGCAAGATGAAGGACCTGGAGGAGCGCGATCGCATCCGCAACTTCCAGCCGCCAATCACGGGTGAGATCGTGATGCAGACCTATGGGATTCCCCCCTGCCAGATGATCGGTGAAATCAAGGAGCGGATTAAGAATGCCATTTTAGACGGGGAGATCCCAAATGAATACGAGGCTGCCTACGCCCTCATGGAGCGCCTGGCTGCCGAGCGTGGTTTAACGAAAAAAGAGTAAACGATGAAGACAAAACGCAATAGTCGCCCGATGGAGCAGAGCGCTCCGCAGCGCGAATCCCGTCCCGTGGAGCAGAAGCCTTCGGCGGCCCTGTTGGCGGCCGTTGAGGAGGCGGCGGAGGTGCTCAAGGCAGGAGGTTTGATCCTCTATCCGACCGATACGCTTTGGGGTATCGGCTGCGACGCTACGAATGCCGAGGCTGTGGCCAAGATCTACGCCCTGAAGCAGAGCGAGAATAAGCACTCGATGCTGGTGTTGTGCCATTCGGCCGAGCAGATCGTGCGCTATGTAAATCGAGCTCCGGGCATCGCCTTCGAGGTGATGGAGATGGCCACCTCGCCCCTGACGCTGATCCTCCCCGGTGCTGTCGGTGTGGCCGAGAACCTGATTCCGGCCGAGGGTACGCTGGGTATGCGTGTGCCTGACCATGAGTTCTGTCGCCTGCTATTGCGCCGCTTTGGTCGTCCGATTGTCTCGACCTCGGCCAACATCTCCGGCGAGAAGAGCCCGAAGGGGCTTGCCGAGGTGGTGCGCGAGATCGTCGACGGCGTGGACTATGTGGTCAATCCTCGCTTCCAGGGTCGTCCGACGGGGAAGCCCTCCTCGATCATCGCTTTCGGCGAAGGCGGTGAGGTGCAAGTGATTCGCTAAGAGCCTGTAAGCTGGCTCGGTATCCGATTACGATCAGCACAATTCCAACGAAGATCACCACAAGTGCAGCAACGCTCGTGGCGTCGAATTGTGCCTGGTGGCGATAGAGAGCGAGTGAGCCTGCGATGAGGGGTTGGATGTAGCGGTAGAGCGCCGTGGGGACGGCGCCCAGTTGCTCCGATCCGCGGTAGAGCAGCCACATCGGCCAAACAGTGCCGAGGAGCAGGATATAAGCCAGTTCGCCCAACGCCGGCAGCGGGAGTTCCAACAGCAATCCCGGGTTAATGGTGCGGTGGAAGAACGGAAGTGTGATACCCAAACCGAAGAAGTAGTACCAGCCAATCACCACGCGAGCCCCGAGCCGCTCGAGCTGCGGTCGGATCAGCACGGTGTTGGTCGCGATCGCCAGTACGGCACATAGGACGAGCAGGTTACCATATCCGCGGCTGCCGTGGATGAGTACAAACCCCTTGTCGAAAATCAGCAGCCAAGCTCCCGCCAGGATGCACCCCACGCCGACGATGCGCGAGTGGCTGAAGGTGGCGCGGCGGTGGAGTAGATGGTCGATCATCAGCGTGAAGGCAGGACCGAGCGTGGCAATGATCGCCGCGTCGATCGGGGTGGTGTAGGAGGAGCCCCAAAGGAGCATGTACATCCAGCCGTAGATGACCAGCACGGATACCAGCAGCAGGTGGAGCGCATCGCGCCACGAGATGCGGTAGGTGCGGGGTGAGAAGAGCGCCGAGGGAATGAAGAAGAGAGCTGCGGCGATCACCTGCCAGAGAAAGAGCTGGCGATAGCCGATGTAGGAGTGTATAAGCGATACATAGAACGAGAAATTCGCTCCAAACAGCAGATTTGCTGCAATCAGATTCCAATGATAATGCCCTTTGCCCACACAGGGCAAAGGGCAATTTTTAAGCCAAAGATGGAAGAACCTCGTTATCTCTTCACCGGCAGGATCTCGATCCAGTAGTCGTCGGGGTCATTGATAAAGTAGAGGTTCATCTTGTGGTTCTCGTAGCAAAGACAACCCATCTCGCGGTAGTACTCGCGCAGTTCCTCGTAGTCGGCTTCGACGCGCAGGCAGAGGTGGCTCTCGTTCTCGCCCAGCTCCCACGGACGGTCGGCGTGATCTCTGAGCCAGGTCAGCTCAAGCGCAAAATTTGTCTTGCCGTCGCCCATGAAGACGATCTTGTAGCTGCCGTCTTCGGCTTCGCGTTCGCGAATGACCTGCAGGCCGAGTGCCTTCTGGTAGAAGGCGATGCTGCGATCCAAATCCTGTACATCGATGTTGAAATGATCAAAGCGTGCTCCAATTTCCATAGCTATTTGTATTAAGGTTTTAACAAAGATACGAATTTTCAATTTTAATTTTTTATTTTTCGGTTTTAAATGCGTAATTTTGCGACACGAACGAAAAAATTAAAAAAAACAATCATACTATGGGAAGAGCATTTGAGTATCGCAAGGCGAGAAAGATGAAGCGCTGGGGTCACATGGCGCGTGTATTTACGAAGCTGGGTAAGGAGATCGAAATTGCGGTGAAGGCTGCAGGTCCCGATCCGTCGGCCAACACCCGTCTGCGTCTGTTGATCCAGAACGCCAAGGCGGAGAACATGCCCAAGGAGAATGTGGAGCGTGCCATCAAGCGTGCTACGGAGAAGGATTCGGCTGATTATAAGGAGGTAGTATACGAGGGCTATGGCGCACACGGTATCGCCTTCCTCGTGGAGACGGCAACCGACAACACGAACCGTACGGTGGCCAATGTTCGTATGCACTTCAACAAGTGCGGCGGTACGCTGGGTAACAGCGGCTCGGTAGCCTTCATGTTCGAGCACAAGTGTGTTTTCAAGTTCCGTGCAGCCGAGGGTGTTGATCCCGAGGAGCTCGAGTTGGAGATGATCGACCTGGGTGTGGACGAGTTCTACGCCGAGGAGGATGGCATCACGGTATACGCTGCTTACGAGTCGTTCGGTACGATTCAGAAGTGGCTCGACGATCAGAACTACGAGATTGTATCGGGTGAGGGCGTTTACATCCCGACCGACACGAAGGAGCTCGATGCAGAGGGTCGCGAGGCGATCGAGAAGCTCGTAGAGCGCCTGGAGGAGGATGACGATGTGACGAATGTATATCACACGATGAAGGAAGAGGAGGAGTAGTCCTTGCCCTTATACTTGAAGAAGGCTGTGCATCGCACGGCCTTCTTTGTTTTCACGGCACTTCCACAAAGCGTACCTGCACGAAGCGTTGTCCATCGGTCAGGCAGTGCGGACAGTAGGGGTCTGCTCGCTCGCTGTCGTAGAGGTTGCCGCAGTGGGGACAAACCAGGTAGGCGGTTCGTTGCGTGGGGTGCTCCAAGAAACGCTCCATGAGCCCCGCTTGCCGATGATCGGCCGCGGCTACCCAAATCAGGGCGCGCCCAGCCAGGCGGTTTCCGCGCAACATTTGGCGATGGATGCGACTGCGGGAGAGGGTATCCTCGTGCTGCTTGACGCGGAGGCTGTGCAGGAGGTTCTCGCGCGTCGCTCCGTGGAAGAGCAGGATGCGTTGAGGCGGGTGGTATTGCCCGCCAAGTTTTGTGATGGCCTCGGCCATCTGTCGCTCCTGCACGCGCTCCGAAAGCGCCAGTGCCCGAAAGAGCGTGGCGGCCTGCACCTCGTGCTCCTGCTCGGCTCGGTGGGCAAAGTGTTCGTATCGTGCTGCGTGGCTGTGCTTCTCGCGACAGCAACGCTCTAGCTCGCTGATCACCTCCAGATTACCCTCCGCGTGCACCTCGACCGCGGGGCGTGTAACAGCATAGTAGAGCCAACCGACGGCGCAGATCAGCCCCGCCAACAAGAGCAACAGAAGTATGGGACGCACTTTCATAGGGAAGTGCTTTTGTTGCACGAATTGTACCAAAAAAAAGGTGCTGCGAATGCTCGCAGCACCTTTTGGGTGGAGTTGTCTCGCTTACAAGCGAGCCTTGATCGCTTTCGACTCCTCCTCGTAGCCCGGTTTGTCCAAGAGGGCAAACATATTCTTCTTGTAGGCCTCTACACCCGGCTGGTCGAACGGATTCACGCCGAGGATGTAGCCGCTGATGCCGCACGCCTTCTCGAAGAAGTACAAGAGCGCACCAATCGTAGCCTCGTCGATGGTCGGGATCTCGATGCGGATGTTGGGCACGCCACCATCGACATGTGCCAGCTGTACACCCAGCTCGGCCATACGGTTCACCTCCGAGATGCGCTTGCCGGCCATGAAGTTCAGGCCGTCGAGGTTCTCGGCATCCGCCTCCACGATCAACTCGTGCTTCGGCGTAGCTACCGAGATGATCGTCTCGAAGAGCGTGCGCTCGCCCTCCTGAATATACTGACCCATCGAGTGCAGGTCGGCCGTGAGCGTTACGCTGGCCGGGAAGATACCCTTGCCCTCCTTGCCCTCCGACTCGCCGTAGAGCTGCTTCCACCACTCGTTGATGTATTGCAGGCGCGGCTCATACGAACCGAGGATCTCGATCTTCTTGCCATCGGCATAGAGTACATTGCGCACGGCAGCGTAGATGGCAGCGGGGTTCTCCTCGAAAGCGACACCCTCCTTCGTCTGCTCCTCCATCTGCTGAGCGCCCTTCACCAGTGCGCGTACATCGACACCGGCTACGGCCAGCGGCAGCAGACCTACGGGGGTCAGCACCGAGAAACGACCACCCACATTGTCCGGAATAACGAAGGTGGGATAGCCCTCGTTCGTCGAGAGCGTTTTCAGTGCGCCACGAGCACGGTCGGTTACTGCAACGATGCGCTCGGCAGCCTCAGCCTTGCCGTAGCGAGCCTCGATCTCGGCCTTGATCAGGCGGAAAGCGATGGCCGGCTCGGTCGTCGTGCCCGACTTCGAGATTACGATCGCACCGATCGAGTGCTCCTTCGAAGCCTCCATCAGCTCGTAGAGGTAGTCCTCCGAGATGTTCTGGCCGGCGAAGACCACTACGGGATCCGTCTGCTCCTTCTTCAGCAGCTGGAAGGGGTTGGCCATAGCCTCCAATACGGCTTTGGCACCCAGATACGAACCGCCGATACCGATGCAGATCACCAGGTCGCACTTCTCGCGCAGCTTGGCTGCAGCAGCCTCGATGGCCGTGAGCTCCTCATCGCCGATCGACGAGGGGAGGTTCACCCAACCCAAAAAGTCGTTACCCTTGCCTTCACCCGAGTGCAACAGTGCGTTGGCTGCGAGTGCCTTTGCCTTCATCTCTTCCGAGATCTCAATACCGGTTTTTCTGTAATCCAGTTTCATGATTGTGTATGGTTTTAGTTTAGTTGATTGTCTAAACAAGTTTGTTGGTGAGTGCCTTCATCAGCTTGCGCGCCGAGCCCTTTTCGTAGAGCACCTGGTAGACCATTTCGGCAATGGGCATCTCGATCTTGTGGCGGAAGTTGATGTGGCGGATGCAGTCGGCGGCGAAGTAACCCTCGGCTACCATCGTCATCTCGTTCAAGGCGGTCTTGACCGAGCAGCCGTGGCCGATCATCAGTCCCAGACGGCGGTTGCGGCTGTGGATCGAGTAGCAGGTCACGAGCAGGTCGCCCAAGTAGGCCGAGGCCTGCGTGTTGCGCTCGTCGGGATAGCTTTCGGCCAGGAAACGGGTCATCTCGCTGGCGCAGTTTGAGATCAGCACCGCGAGGAAGTTGTCGCCATAACCCAAGCCGATGGCCATACCGACGGCCAGGGCGTAGATGTTCTTCAGGATGGCGGCATACTCCGTGCCGTAGAGGTCGGACGAGTAGCTCAACTGGATGTATTTGGTCGAGAGCTTCTGTCCTACGACGGCAGCATTCTCCGGATCGGTGCAGACTACGGTGAGGTAGGAGAGGCGCTCGCGCGACACCTCCTCGGCGTGCGTCGGGCCGGTGACTATGCCAATCTGTTTGTAGGATAGGTCGTAGGTGTCGTGGAGATACTCCACCACGGTTTTATAGTCGCCCGGAATGATGCCCTTGACGGCCGAGATGATGAATTTATCCTTCAGCGATACGGTGAGCGGTTCGAGGAAGGCCTTCAGATAGGCCGAGGGGGCTGCCATGATGATGATGTCGGCATTGGCCACCACCTCATTCAGGTCGTCGGATACGGCGATGCGCTCGGGGTCGAACTCCAGGTCGCTCAGGTAGCGCAGGTTGCGACCCTCGCTGCGGAGCGACTCCAAGACCTCGGGATTGCGCACATACCAACCCACGCGAGCTTCATTCGCCGTAAGCACACCAACAAGCGCCGTCGCCCAGGTGCCGTAACCGATCACCGCGCAACGGGCATTTGAACTCAGTTTATATTCCATGCTGATCGTTCTTAATCCTTATATGTTTTACAAAGATAATCTTTTTTTTCGAAGCAACATATCTTTTTTGAAATATAATTCAAAGTAAAATACGCTCGAATTGTTCAATTTGTTCAAAAGGTTGTTTTCAGGGGGGGGGGTAAATCGAAAAAATGCGTTAGAAAGTTTTTTAAACGCATTTTATCTATTATATTTGTAATGAAAATTGATTAAAAGTAGCGAAAAAAAAAGCCTATGTTTCCGCAGCAATTGTCAGATTTGTCGATTAGAAGTTTTCAAATAAAAGAGTTTGTTGAGGCGAGCGCTATCTCTATTGATAGTACTTTGCAGGAGTGTATCGTGGTCGAAGGAGCGTTCCCCGGTGGGTCGGTGCTCAGCACTCCCGGTCGAGTGGATGCCTTTATGGTGGGTGTCTGCACCGGTGGTGAGGCTGATGTGCTGCTCAACCTGCAGCGCGTGACGATTAAGAAGAACGACTTCTTCTCGTTGGCTCCGATGCACCTCTCGCAGATCTTCGAACAGCGCGATTTTCAGGCAACCATGCTTCTTATCTCGTCGGAGTGGTTCAACAGCATCAACATCGATACGAAGCAGTTGATGCCCCTCTCGATCGAGCTCGGTCACGCGCAGATTGCGTTCGACGATGATGAGGTTGCGGCAATTGCTCAGTATATCCGTCGCATCGCTTACGAGCTTTCGAAGAGCGTTTCGCCCTTCACGAAGGACCTGATCGGCTCGTTGGTGGCTGCTACGATGTATAAGGTGGGAGATCTGCTCTCGCGCCACATCGAGCGCCATAGCGAGTTGAACGATGTGAAGAATCGTGCGGAGGATTACTTCAAGCAGTTTGTCTACCTCCTGGGTAAGAACTACCTCACGGAACGCGGTGTAGGTTTCTATGCCGATAGCTTGAATATCACGCCGAAGTACCTCACGACGCTGATTAAGCGTGTGAGCGGTCGTTCCGTGTCGCAGTGGATCGACTACTATGTGACGATCGAGGCAAAGACGATGTTGAAGTTCACCGATAAGAGCATCCTCGAGATCTCCAACGCCCTGAACTTTGCTAACCAATCCTTCTTTGGCAGTTACTTCCGCCGCAACACCGGCATGTCGCCTTCGCAGTATCGTGCGTTGAAGTAGGAAGCATCTTTGGTGATGTATAAAGTATGAGCGGCTGATCCG
>JAFZHB010000001.1 GCA_017555105.1 Alistipes sp. | reverse complement strand
TTGTTCCACATGATGGTGTGGTTGCTCTCGGGGTGCTCCTCGGGGAGGCCTACATACTAATCCATTTTAAAATTGATGAAATTATTAAACGACACCTCTCCCGCCTTGTGGCGGCGAATCAGCTCGGCATAGGTGTCGAGCGGCGTCGAGCCGGTCGGCAGGCCCAACACAAAGGGGGCATCCGTCACGGCGGCTTTGCGGTTGATGGCACGGATGATATAATCAGCCGCCCATCGTGCTACCTCTTGCGAATTGTTCTCAATAATCAGTCGCATGGTTTAGTCTATTTTAGTAATGTTATTCGTTTCCAATCAACTTTAGAAGAGGCGCAAGAAGACCTCGATGGCCTGATACTCCGGCAAGCCCAACTTATCAAACGCCTCGGCCGTCTGCATATTGCGCTCCTCGGCACGCTGCCACAATTCGCGCGGCTGCTCCGAGAGGAGGCCGTCAGCCCCCTTCTGCGAGATGTAGCGGCAGATCGCGTGGCGCTTGCGCATCAGCTCATCGGGCGAGAGCGGCACGGCCATATCCACCTGCGCCAGATCCCACTCGGCACCACCACCGCGATAGAGCCAGAGGTGGCACTCCGCACGCCAAGCGTCGTCGGCCGTCTGCTCCAGCGCACCCAACAGCGCCTCCAGGCAAAGTCGGTGGGTACCGTGCGGATCGGCCAAGTCGCCCGCCGCATAGATCTGGTGCGGCTGCACCTCACGCAGCAATGCCACGATCGGCTCAACATCAGCCTCCGTGAGCGGATTCTTCTTCACGCCTGCCTGCTCATAGAACGGGAGGTTCAGGAAGTGGAGTCGCCGGTCGGGCTCCAGACCCAACACACGCACCGCGGCACGCGCCTCCGAGCGACGGATCGCCCCCTTAAAGGCGGAGAGCTGTTGTGGCTCGGCAGCACCCGGCTGCTTTGCGGCGATCAGCTCGGTCATCTCGTGGCAGCAGTCGCCCTGCCCCAGCTCGCGCATGAGCTCCGCGCACTGGATCACAATGCTATCATCAACCCCAAAGCCACCGGAGGTTTGGTAGGCCACATGCACATCGTTTCCCTGCTGCGCCAAGCGCATCAGCGTACCACCCATCGCCATCACATCGTCATCCGGATGGGGCGAGAAGATCAGCACACGCTTCGGGAAGGGATTTGCCGAGACGGGGCGCGTCAAATCGTCTGCATTGGGCTTTCCACCCGGCCACCCTGTGATCGTATGTTTCAACTCGCTGAAGACGCTAATGTTAATTTGGTCGTAGGTGCGACCCTGCTCCAACAGCTCGCCCAGCGAGTGGTCGATATAGTCCTTGTAGGTCAGTTTCAAGATCGGCTTCTGCACCTGATTGCAGAGCCACACCACCGCTTTGCGCGTGAACTTCGGCGTCCACTCGCAGGGACCCACCAACCAGGGGGTCTGCGTACGGCTCAGGAGCGAAGCGGCATGCTCATCGATCACCACCTCGATGTTCGTATGCTCTTGCAGATAGGAGGCGGGCACCTGCGGCGAGATCTCGCCCTCCACCACACGGCGGATAATCGGCGCCTTCTCCTCGCCCCAAGCCATCAGGATGATGCGCTCGGCGCGCATGATCGTCTGGATACCCATCGTGATCGCCATGCGAGGCGTATGCTCCAAGCCGAAGAAGCTCTTCGACTGCACCATGCGGGTGTTGTGGGTCAGCTTCACGACACGCGTCGTCGACTTCACATACGAGCCCGGCTCGTTGAAGCCGATCTGACCATCCTCACCAATGCCGATGATCATCAGGTCGATCTTGCGCGCCGCCTTGTCGTAGGAGTCGCAGTGAGCCGAGACACGATCCTCGCGGATCGTACTATCGGGCATATGGATATTCTCCGGCAGGATGTCGATGTGGTTCAAGAGCTCCTCGCGGATGCGGTAGTTGCGACTGGCCGCCTCCGAAGGGTCGATTGGATAGAACTCGTCGAGCGAGAAGATCGCCACATTCTTAAACGACACCTCCCCCGCCTCGTAGCGGCGCAGCAGCTCGCGGTAGAGGCCCAGCGGCGTGCGCCCCGTGGTCAGACCCAGCACAAAGGGCTGCTGATCCTCGTAGATCTCGTTCGGGAGGAAGATCTCATTGTAGTTGCGGATCGCCTTCACGATCACATCGGCTACGCGGGTCACCCCCTCGTATTCGCTCTCACAGACCGTCGTGCGGACACGCTCATAGCGACGCAGAATGTCGCGCGGGGTCGATCCGAGCACCAGACCACCCTCTTTGGGCAATGCATACTTGTTGTTCATACGGCTATCTCGTTTCTCTTTTTCTTCAAACACTCACACGCCTCCACCGGCAGCAATCGCTACTGCGGAATGAAGGTGTAGAGGATCGTTCCTACCTGGCGTTCGGGTGCGGTATTGTCGATGTTGAAGATCGACTGTCGAGCGGCACGCAGCGCCGTCTCGCGCATACAGGCATCTCCGCCCTCACGCACACGCGCAGCAACCACCTCACCGCCTCGGTTCACCGTGATCTGCACCAACACCTCGCCTCCCGACTCACAGAGGTAGGCTGGAATGTCGAGGTAGCGCGAATGGCGCACCGGATCGGTCAGCGTGAACGAGACCGTCACACGCCCCTTCACGCGGCTATCCTTTCGCTCCTGATCCTTACCCTGGCCACCCTTTTTCTCGTAGAGCGCCTGCTCCTCAGCCAGGCCCTGCTCATAAGCGGCACGGTTGGCCTGCATGCGTTGCAGCGCCTCGGCCGCCGCATCGTTCAAGGCTGCAGCATTCGTACCACGATCGTCCTGCAGGCGTTCATCGGTGGCATTTTCATTCGAGATGCGGTTCTGCACCGAGCGCCAGTCGGCCTGCTCGCGCTGCATCTTCTGCTCGATCTCGCGCTGCAGGCGGTCACGCTCGGACTCCAACTCGGCGAGCGTCTCCAGGTCGATATACATCCCCTGCATCGAGGCTCGCTTGCCAACCACGATCTTCGATCCCACGAAGCCGATCATCAGCAGCAGATAACAGATCAGCGTAACACACAAGCCGATACGATGGCGATAGGTCCACTCGCCCACATCCTCGCGGCGGTTGTCGAACGGCAGATCGAGCCGACGGCAACGACGCACGCGCGGCCGTTCGACTGCGGGCTGGGACGCGGGCGCGTGGATGGGTTCTTGTTCGTTGTTATGTTGTGGTGTTTCCAATCGTTCGATTTAATTTTTAGCAAAAATAGCGTTTTTTCGGCTTTTCGAGTTCAAAACCACAAAAAAAATTCACACAAAGCGGACAAAGCCACCTACCCGAGCCTTTTTTAACGCAGGTACTTCCGGTTTTCGGGCATAAAATTTTGCAAAGCACAGAACTTTTGTTATCTTTGAGGGTTAAAACCAAACTTTATACCGAAAGAACTATGTCCACGAAACAACAGACATTGAAGGCTCCGATCTCCTTTACCGGTAAAGGTCTGCATACGGGTCTGCAAGTCACCATGACCGTACACCCCGCAGCGGCCAACCACGGCATCGCATTTCGCCGTATCGACCTGGAGGGTCAGCCGACCATTCCCGCGCTCTGCGACTATGTGACGGATACCTCTCGCGGCACAACCATCGAACTGAACGGTGCACGCGTCAGCACCATCGAGCACCTCATGTCGGCACTCTGGACGCTGGGTGTAGACAATGCATTGGTCGACATCAACGCCCCCGAAGTTCCGATCATGGATGGTTCGGCGTGCGAGTATGCCAAGGCCATTGAGCAGGTAGGCATCGAGGAGCAGCAAGCCGAGCGCAACTACTACCACATCACCGAGAAGATGGTCTATACCATTCCCGAGAAGGGCGTGGCGATTATCCTCTACCCCGATGATGAGTTCTCCGTATCGCTCCATATCGACTTCAACTCGAAGGTCATCGGTAACCAGTACGCCACCTTTAACCCCGGCGACAACTATCCCGAGAAGATCTCACCCTGCCGCACCTTCGTCATGCTGCACGAGCTCGAGCCGCTGCTGAAGATGAACCTGATCAAGGGTGGCGACCTGGACAACGCCATCGTGGTTGTCGAGAACGAGGTTTCGGACGAGACGAAGAATCACCTGCGCGTGCTCTTCAATAAGCCGGGTCTGGAGATCCAGCGCGGCTACATGACCGAGTTGCGTTGCAACAACGAGTTGGCACGCCACAAGCTGCTCGACCTCTTGGGCGACTTCGCCATGCTTGGCATGCGTATCAAGGGTCGCGTCTGGGCCACCCGCCCCGGCCACTACGCCAACACAGAGTTTATGAAGCAGCTCAAGCAGCGCATCCGCACCGGTGGTGAGAAGCCGCGCTACAAGTACGACCCGAAGAAGCCCGCCCTCTACGACATCAACGCCATCCGCAAGATGCTCCCCCACCGCACGCCTTTCCTGCTCGTGGACCGCA
Source organism: Alistipes sp. (assembly GCA_017555105.1). GTDB lineage: Bacteria > Bacteroidota > Bacteroidia > Bacteroidales > Rikenellaceae > Alistipes. Next base: position 24,631 of record JAFZHB010000001.1, on the reverse strand, counting down.
TCTTCCACTGCGACGAGAAGTCGGTAGCCGGCATCAAGAACCTCACCGTCAACGAACCCTTCTTCGCGGGTCACTTCCCCGAGGAGCCCATCATGCCGGGCGTACTGATCGTTGAGGCGATGGCACAGTGCTCAGCGATCATGATCCTGCAGAATGTAAGCGATCCCGAGCACTACTCGACCTACTTCATGAAACTCGAGGATGTGAAGTTCAAACGCAAGGTGGTACCGGGCGATCAGCTCCACATGGAGGTACGCCTGCTCGAGCCGACGCGCCACGGCGTCTGCGTAGCCGAGGGCAAGGCCTTCGTGGGCGGGCAGCTGGCCTGCGAGGCCGTGATGACGGCACAGGTGGTAAAAAACAAGCAATAAACAACTACTACAAATAAACTTATGATCAGCAACTTAGCTTATGTTCATCCCGACGCAAAGTTGGGTAACAATGTAACGGTCGAGCCCTTTGCCTACATCGCCGGCGATGTGGTGATTGGCGACGACTGCTGGATCGGCCCGGGTGCCGTGATCCACGACGGCGCACGCATCGGCAAGGGGTGCAAGATCCACACCGCAGCCTCGATTTCGTGTCTGCCGCAGGACCTGAAATTTGTCGGCGAGGCCACGACGGCCGAGATTGGCGACTACAACGATATCCGCGAGTGCGTAACGATCAGCCGCGGTACTGCCTCGAAGGGCAAGACCGTAGTGGGCAGCCACAACCTCCTGATGGCCTATGTGCATGTGGCTCACGACGATGTTGTGGGTAGCCACTGCGTGATCGCTAACCGCGTATCGCTTGCAGGCGAGGTGACTGTGGGTGACTGGGTTGTGATCGGTGGCCACGCCGCCATCCACCAGTGGTGCACGATCGGCGACCACGCGATGATCCAGGGCATGACTGGCCTCTCGCAGGATGTGCCGCCCTACATCATCGTACGCAATGCCGAGCCCCCGCGCTACGCCGGTCTGAACAAGGTAGGTCTGTCGCGTCGCGGCTTCACGGAGGAGCAGATCAAATCGATCAACGACTCGTGCCGCCTCCTCTTCCAGAGCGACATGAACTACATGACCGCCTGCGACGAGGTGGAGCGCACCGTGCCGCAGTCGCCCGAGCGCGACAAGCTTATCGAGTTCATTCGAGGCTCGAAGCGCGGCGTGATCAAGCCGTTCAGATAGCAAAGCAGAACCGCTCTCGGAAACGAGGGCGGTTTTTTTGTGGTTGAAGGGAGAGTGAAGGCCATTAAGGGTTACTAAGGGAAAACCTCTTTTCAACTAAAAAAATCCACAAAAAGTATTGGTAATCTGAAACTTTTGCCGTATATTTGCAACAGAAAAAGAGAACAGGAGGCCGCCCTAAGCGGCCTTTTGTCGTAGTTTGGTCGATATAAACAGAAGCAAAATGATTGATAAAGAACTCATTACAACGATTGCCGAGCGCCACTTGGAGGGCTCGGATCGCTTTGTCGTAGGGTGCAAGATCTCCCCTTCGAACGAGATCGAACTGACGATTGACAGCCTCTCGTCGGTCGACATCGAACACTGCATCACCCTGAGCCGCGCCATCGAGGGCGAGCTGGATCGCGAAGCGGAGGATTTCGAGCTGACAGTCATGTCGGCCGGCATCGGTGAGCCGCTGGTCGATCTGCGCCAATATGGCAAGCTCCTCGGCCACTCGGTAGAGGTGGTGCTGAAGAGCGGCATCAAGATCCTCGCCAAGCTCGACGCCGTAGATGAGACGGCGCTCACGCTCTCCTATGAGGAGAAACAGACCGTCGAGGGCAAGAAGCGCAAGCAGGTGGTTACCGTAACGCGCACCTATCCCTTCGAGGAGATTAAATCGACGGCCGAGTACCTCGATTTCAAATAGTGACAAATTTAGAATAACAAAAAATAATTGCAAAAACCATGGACAATCTGAATCTGATCAGCAACTTTGCCGAGTTCAAAGAGCTGAAAAACATCGACAAGTCGACGATGATCGGTGTGTTGGAGGATGTATTCCGCCACGCACTCCAAAAGCAGTACGAATCGGATGAGAACTTCGACGTGATCATCAACCCCGAGAAGGGTGACCTCGAGATCTGGCGCAACCGCGAGGTAGTTGAGGACGACGCTGTCGAGAACCCCAACACGCAGATCGCCGTATCGGAGGTGAAGAAGATCGACTCGACCTACGAGGTGGGTGACGAGTACACCGACCAGGTGCAGTTCTCGCAGTTTGGCCGCCGCGCCGTACTCTCGCTGCGTCAGAACCTCGCATCGCGCATCCTCGACCTGGAGAAGGCCAACCTCTTCGAGAAGTACTCGGAGAAGGTCGGTGAGATTATCACGGGTGAGGTTTACCAGGTGTGGAAGAAGGAGGTGCTGATCCTCGACGACGAGGAGAACGAGCTGCTGCTGCCGAAGAGCGAGCAGATTCCGAACGACTTCTACCGCAAGGGCGACACGATCAAGGCGATCGTTAAGTCGGTTGAGATGAACAACAACCAGCCGCGCATCATTCTGTCGCGTACCGCTCCGCAGTTCCTGGAGCGCCTCTTCGAGCAGGAGGTTCCCGAGATCTTCGACGGCCTGATCACGATCAAGAAGATCGTTCGCATCCCGGGCGAGCGCGCCAAGGTAGCCGTAGAGTCGTATGATGACCGCATCGATCCGGTAGGCGCATGCGTAGGTATGAAGGGTTCGCGTATCTACTCGATCGTGAAGGAGCTGCGCAACGAGAACATCGATGTAGTGAACTACACGAGCAACATTTCGCTGCTGATCCAGCGTACGCTCAACCCGGCTAAGATCTCGTCGATCACGATCGATGAGGAAAAGCAGACCGCCTCGGTATACCTGAAGCCCGACCAGGTGTCGCTGGCTATTGGTAAGGGTGGTTTGAACATCCGCCTTTCGAAGATGCTCACGGGCTACGACATCGATGTATACCGCGAAGTTGAGGAGGAGGATGTGGCGCTCACGGAGTTCTCGGATGAGATCGAGGGCTGGATCATCGAGGCGCTGCAGCATGTCGGTTGCGACACGGCCAAGAGCGTCTTGGAGCACACCGCCGAGGAGATTGCCGCGCGTGCCGACCTCGAGGTTGAGCAGGCCGAGAAGGTAATCGAGATCTTGAAAGCCGAGTTTGAAGAGTAACAAAAGAAAGGAGCGATAAACATGGGTAATGAAAAGAAATTAAGGCTCATTCAGGTTGCTAAGGAGTTCAATGTCGGTTTGAATACCGTCACGGACTTCTTGCAGAAGAAGGGCATCAAGAGCGACGGATCGCCCAATACGCAGATCGACGCTGCGACCTACGCCATCTTGGAGAAGGAGTTCGGATCGAACCGCAGCACCTCGGGTGCGCGTGACTCGGTGCGCGAGCGCATTGCACAGAAGCAGAGCTCGGTGACGATCGAGAAGAGCCCGAAGCCGGCCGAGGAGAAGGAGGTGATCATCAAGTCGAATGTCATCAGTGTCAAGGATGAGATCCCGCAGCCCAAGATTCTGGGCAAGATCGATCTCTCGCCGAAGAAGCCCGAAGCAAAGGTGGAGGCACCCAAGGCCGAGGCCCCGAAGGCTGCTCCGGTGGAGGCCCCGAAGGCCGAGCCCGCAAAGCCGGTTGAGGAGGTAAAGGCTGCCGAGCCGGTGAAGCCCGTTGAGGTAAAGACGGAGGTGAAGGTTGCCGCTCCGGCACCCGCCCCTGCGCCCGAGGCAGAAAAGCCGAAGCAGAGCGGCGTATTCCGTCCCGAGTCGGTGACGCTGAGCGGCCCGCAGGTGCTCGGCACGATGGATGTGTCGGGCTTCGTTCCGGGTGGCAAGCACAAGCGCAAGCGTCTGCAGAAGGAGAAGGTGGATGTAAGCAAGGCTGCCAAGAGTCCCCAGCAGGGCGGTGGCAACAAGCCGCAGGGTCAGGGTGGCAACAACCAGCAGAACCGCAACAACAACCAGCAGCAGAACCAGCCCAAGCCGGGTGAGGGTCGCCGCAACAAGAATAAGCAGCAGAAGGCACAGCCGAAGCCCGTTGTACGCCCCGAGGTGAGCGACGAGGAGGTATCGAAGCAGATTAAGGATACGCTGGCACGCCTGACGGCCAAGGGTACAAAGACGAAGGCATCGAAGTACCGCAAGGAGAAGCGCGAGATCATCGCCGAGCGCATGAACGAGGAGTTTGAGCGCGAGGTAGCCGATCGTCAGACGCTGAAGGTAACCGAGTTTGTTACCGTGAGCGAGCTGGCGACGATGATGAATGTAGCGCCGACGGAGGTGATCATGGCCTGCATGAACCTCGGTCTGATGGTGTCGATCAACCAGCGACTCGACGCCGAGGCATTGGTGGTTGTAGCCGAGGAGTTCGGTTTCAAGACCGAGTTCGTATCGGTGGAGATTCAGGAGGCGATCACCGACGAAGAGGATTCGGAGGAGGAGCTCGTTCCGCGTCCGCCGATCGTGACCGTGATGGGTCACGTAGACCACGGTAAGACCTCGCTCTTGGATAACATCCGTAAGACGAATGTAACTGCCGGCGAGGCAGGTGGTATCACGCAGCACATCGGTGCATACAGCGTGGAGCTCAACGGCCAGAAGATCACCTTCCTCGATACGCCGGGTCACGAGGCCTTTACGGCCATGCGTGCGCGTGGTGCGAAGATCACCGACGTGGCGATCATCATCGTGGCAGCTGACGACCGCGTCATGCCGCAGACGGTCGAGGCGATCAACCACGCCCAGGCTGCCGGTGTGCCGATGGTATTTGCCATCAACAAGATCGATAAGCCGCAGGCTAACCCCGAGATGATCAAGGAGCAGCTCTCGCAGATGAACTACCTTGTAGAGTCGTGGGGCGGTAAGTATCAGGATCAGGAGGTGTCGGCCAAGCAGGGTATGAACCTCGACAAGCTCCTCGAGAAGGTTCTTTTGGAGGCCGAGCTGCTCGAGCTGAAGGCCAACCCGAACAAGCGCGCCACGGGCTCGGTGATCGAGTCGACGCTCGACAAGGGTCGCGGTTATGTATCGACAATCCTCGTGCAGAGCGGTACACTCCGCGTGGGTGATGTGATCCTGTCGGGTACTTTTACCGGCCGTGTGAAGGCAATGTTCGACGAGAATGGTAAGAAGGTTACGGCAGCAGGTCCCTCGACTCCGGTACAGGTGCTGGGTCTGAATGGTGCTCCGCAGGCCGGTGACTCGTTCAATGTGATGGAGGATGACCGCTCGGCTCGTGAGATCGCCAATAAGCGTGAGCAGCTGCAGCGCATGCAGGGCATCATGACCCAGAAGCATGTCACGCTCGATGAGATTGGTCGCCGCATTGCTATCGGCTCGTTCAAGGAGCTGAACATCATCGTGAAGGGTGATGTGGACGGTTCGGTAGAGGCTATGTCGGGCTCGCTCATCAAGCTCTCGAAGGAGACCGTACAGGTGAATGTGATCCACGCAGCCGTAGGTCAGATCTCGGAGTCGGATGTGCTGCTGGCCGCCGCTTCGAATGCCATCATCGTCGGCTTCCAGGTGCGTCCCTCGGCTTCGGCCCGCAAGCTCGCCGAGAAGGAGGAGATCGAGATCCGTCTCTACTCGATCATCTACGATGCGATCAACGACATCAAGGATGCTATCGAGGGTATGTTGGAGCCCGTGATGAAGGAGGAGATCGTGGCCTCGGTAGAGGTGCTCGAGACCTTCAAGATCTCGAAGGTGGGTACGATTGCCGGTGGTATTGTGCGTGAGGGTAAGATTGGCCGCAACACGCCGATCCGCGTGATCCGCGACGGTATCGTAATCTACACCGGTAAGCTCGGCTCGCTCAAGCGCTTCAAGGACGATGTGAAGGAGGTTTCGACCGGCATGGATTGCGGTCTGAACATCGAGTCGTTCAACGATATCAAGGTGGGCGACATCATCGAGGGCTACGAGCAGGTAGAGGTAAAACGCAAATAATTAAGCAATTAACTTAAAACTTTATAGACCAAGCATTATGCTTACTCCCATTCAATTTACGACGCCCGAAGAGGCTGTCAAGGTGATCAAGTCGGGTGACCATGTGCACCTGAGCTCGGTGGCTTCGGCCCCCCAGTGCCTGATTCAGGCCATGTGCGCACGCGGTGAGCGCGGCGAGTTGAAGGATGTACACATCCACCACCTCCACACCGAGGGTCCGGCTCCCTATGCCGATCCGAAGTTCGAGGGTGTATTCCAGCTCGATTCGTTCTTCGTGGGCGGCAATGTTCGCAAGGTGACGCAGAGCGGCCACGCTGACTATATTCCGATCTTCCTGAGCGAGACGCAGCGTCTGTATCGTTGCGGTGCTGTTCCCTGCAATGTGGCGATGATTCAGGTTACGCCTCCCGACAAGCACGGTTATGTATCGCTCGGTACTTCGGTAGATGCTACGCTGGCTGCTGTTGAGTGCGCTGACTATGTGATCGCCGTAGTGAACCCGAATGTTCCCCGTTCGTTTGGTGACGCGATGATCCCGATGCAGAAGATCGACATCTGGTGCGAGGACGACACGCCGCTAATGGAGGCTCACTTCACCGCTCCGAACGAGGTGGAGACGGCCATCGGTAAGCACTGCGCCGCGCTGATCGAGGATGGCGCTACGCTGCAGATGGGTATCGGTGCTATTCCGAACGCTGTGTTGGCACAGCTCGGTGGCCACAAGAACCTGGGTATCCACACGGAGATGTTTGCCGACGGTGTGCTCCCGCTCGTAGAGAAGGGTGTGATCAACGGCGAGGCAAAGAACATCGACAAGGGTAAGATGGTTTCGACCTTCCTGATGGGTTCGCAGAAGGTATATGACTTCATCCACGACAACCCGGGCGTGCTGATGATGGATGTGGGCTACACGAACGACCCCTACATCATCTCGAAGAACGACCGCGTAACGGCCATCAACTCGGCCCTGCAGGTTGACCTGACGGGTCAGGTGTGCGCCGACTCGCTCGGCACGAAGTTCTGGTCGGGTGTAGGTGGTCAGGTTGACTTCGTATACGGCGCTTCGCTCTCGAAGGGCGGTAAGGCGATCATCGCCATGCCCTCGATCACGAACAAGGGCGTATCGAAGATCTGCCCGACGCTGCTCGACGGTGCCGGTGTCGTGACGACGCGTAACCACATCCACTACTTCGTTACCGAGTATGGTGCAGTGGATCTCTACGGCAAGACGCTGCAGGAGCGTGCTCGCCTCTTGATCTCGATTGCTCACCCCGATGCTCGTGAGGAGCTCGACAAGGCAGCATTCGAGCGCTGGGGCAGCCACCACCACTATATTAAGGGCTATATGGGCAAGTAAGGTTTCGTATGCCTTCAGTATTGGAAAGCCTTCCCGCTTTGGGAGGGCTTTTCTTTTTAGCCCTTAATATAGTGGTGGCGATGCCACCGTGTGTTACCTATCCCCCAAACCCCCTTTCTGTAAAGGGGGCTTAGTCGCTGAGCTCCTTGTATGGGCTATATGGGCAAGTAATGTTTCGTATGCCTTCGGTATTGGAAAGCCTTCCCGCTTTGGGAGGGCTTTTCTTTTTAGCCCTTAATATGCCATTGTTTAAGAACCTTTCCGCGTTTCGGAAGGGTTCTTTTTTGGAGCGTGGTTGGATTAAGAGAAAAAAAGTGTTTTTTCGCTCGTTACCAGATACGAAAGCGTGCTTTTTTTGCGTTCATAAGAGGAAATACGGATTGTTTTTCGTAACTTTGTCCGTTAATTATCCGCTACACGATGTATAAATTCACGATCATAGCCCTGGCACTGCTGATCTTTGCCGGCTGCTCGAAGGAGGACGAAGATGTGCTCCCCAAGCAGCGTGAGCGCATGGTCAGCTACCTCGAATCGACCCACGCCCCCCGTTTGGTGGCCGAAGAGGTGGTTGAATCGGGTACCGAGCAGCCCTTCTACACAATGCTGGGCAGCACGGTCTATCGCTACATCGACGGCTACTACAACCCCGACCGTGCCGCGCGCAAGGAGGTGACTGCCACCTCGAAGGTGACGATCATCTTCAGCGCCTACCAGTTTAATTTCCAGAACATCAAGACCGAGGGCAGCAACCGCACGATACCCTACTACTCGAACGACCCGCTGCTCAAGGAGCTCTTCTTCAGCGACAAGGTGGGATTGACCCCCGGAGCCTGGGATTTCGAGCCGCTGGTGATTGACCTGGAGAAGGAGAGCGTGATCAAGGGTTTGCGCCACGCGCTGATCGGTTGCCGCGAGCAGGATCGCGTAGAGGCCTACATGACCTACAACATGGCCTACGGAGACCACTACCTGAACATCATCGGGAAGCAGCAGCCCATCGCTTACTTCTTCACGGTGAAAGCAGTTGAATAACGAAAAAAAACGAAGCAGACGATATGATGCATTGGATGAATAAGATATGGATGGCTCTGGCCGTTGTGGTATTGGCCTCGTGTGCCAAGGAGATCAGCGAGCCCTACGAGAAGTTCGAGAACATGGCGCTCAAGGCGTGGATGACGCAGCACCGTCCCGAGCTGGTGGAGAACCTCCAGCAGTATGACGAGTCGAGCTACTACATCGACCTGCGCCAGGCGGGCGATTTGGCAAGCGAGCCGATCAACGACACGACGCGTTGGATTCGCTTCGACTTCTCGGGTCGCGACCTGCAGGGCAACATCATCATGACGCGCCGTGCTCACGAGGCACAGCTGGCCGGCACCTTCACCAAGTACACCCACTACGCCCCCTACTACATGTACTGCGGCGAATCGTACTACACGCTCATGGAGGGTATCTCGCTCGCCACGCAGAAGGAGCAGACATTCGGCGAGAGCTACTTCGCCTCGAAGCAGGAGGAGCTTGGCCTCACCTCACGCAACTACCAGATGCGCATCGGTGCCGATGTAGCGCTCTATATGCCTTCGCGCGTCGTAGGTGGCGGCCTCTCGGGCGATGGCGGTTATGAGGGTCAGTACTCGCTCGATGCGGGCAAGCCGCTCATCGTGGAGTTGATGATCACCGACACGGTAAAGAACCCGCTGCAGCGCGAAGCGCTCGATGTGGATGCCTTCTGCCAGGCAAACGGCGGTCTGAAGATCTACACCAAGACCGACGAGGATGGCAAGAACAAACAGACGACGGAGGTTGCCGAGGTGGAGATGGCGGCCATTCCGACCACGATGGAGGACGAGAACCACCCCTACCTCACCCCGGCACGCTGGGTGAGCGCCTGCGACTCGATCGCACAGCTCTACGCCAACTACCGCTTCGACCCGACAAACAACCCGCAGGAGATGCAGCACGACCTGCACTTCAACCGCAAGGTATCGACCGTCAACAACAAATATCCGCGCTATGGCGAGATCAACTACGGTCCCTACCAGGTAGGCATTGCGCCCTACCAGAACGAGGGCTCGGTGGCTGAGATCAACCAGCAGATTGCCGAGGCGCTGAAGAAGCGATTCCACGAAGAGGATCCCTATGTCGGTGTGGAGCAGTTGGTTGCCGATGGTGCCGACTCGGTGAAGCTGGACGGCAAGGCCAAGATTTGGTACATCGGTCGCTTCCTCGACGGCTTCATCTTCGACACGAACATCGACGAGGTGAAGGAGATTGTCTACGGCGAGGTACTGAGCGAGGGCTCGGCTCTGGAGTACAAACCCGAGGAGGGTGGCCTGATCAACGCCTTCTACTATGTGATCCCCTCGATGCGCTACGGCCAGTGGGGTGCGCTCATCACCTCTTCGACCCACGCCTACGGTGCTTCGGGCACGGGCGGTAGCTCCACCAGCTCGACTTCGGGCTACTCGTCGAGCTACTACGACTACCTGAACTACCTGAACTACTACAACTACTACAACAGCTACTACGGTGGCTACGGTTACGGTGGTTATGGCGGCTACGGAGGCTACTATGGCAACTACTACGACAACTACTACGGTGGCAGCTACTACAACCCCTACTACAGCGGTTACTACAACAACTACTACGGCACGAGCGATACGACCACGACGACGACCGTGACGACCTCGACCGAGATTCCGTCGTACTGCCCGCTGATCTTCGAGTTCTACATCGAACCCGCCGAGTAGCAACAGAGGCGACCAAACCGACACACAGACGAGCCGAACCCGCAAAGTTCGGCTCGCTTATTATATAATAGGTACACGCGCAGAAACTCCTCTTTTCGCACTTTTTCCCGGGAAAATTTGGCAGTTTGATTTTTTTAGCTTAATTTAGTAGTACGAATTTATCAACTTAAAATTTCTACGGATATGATTATTACTTTTAATGAACTGCGCCGTATCAAGGACAGACTTCCGAGCGGCAGCTCGCAGCGTATTGCAGATGAACTTGGCCTGGATGTAGAGACCGTACGCAACTACTTCGGCGGCAGCCACGCATCCAAAGAGTGTGTAGGTGTTCACTTCGAGCCGGGACCGGACGGTGGCGTTGTTACGCTCGACGATACGACGATCCTCGATGTGGCTATGCGCATTTTGAGCGAGCAGAAATAATCGACCCGCTACACAAAAAAAAAGAGATCTCAATCACGAGATCTCTTTTTTGTTACTACGCCGTTACGGCTACTCGCCAATCCGCTCTAACCAAGCGGGATAGGCCTCCAGCACCTCATTGCCCCAGGTGCCATACCAAGCGTAGCCCACACGGCGCTCCGGCAACACCTTCTCGAGCGAGTAGACCTTGATACCGTCGCGGTTGCAGAGGAAGATCGTGTTGTCCTCCAGCTCATAGAAGCGTGCCCAGATGGGCTTGGCATCGGGATCATCCACCAGGCGACGATCGGCCTTGATCGAGCGATCCTCGGGATTCCCCTCGGGCATCGGAATCGTGACGATCTTTTTGCCGAGGATCTTCGTCTGATCGAACCACGCCACAGCCGCCTTCACCGCCTCGATCACCTCCTGCGAGGGGTTCTCGATCGACATCAGGAAGAGCACCACGCCCGCGCTCTCATTCGCCGTGAGCGACGGAAGCTCATAGGTGCGTGCCTTTACGGGCTGCAGTGTCTGTTGGTCGTGCTGCTGCGCCCAGACGGTCTTCACACCATTCTGCACATACTGCGTGTCGAGGATGATGCGCAGACCCTTCTCCCACGACTGCTCGATGCGGCGCAGCGTCTTGCGCGAGAGCCAATCGAGGCCGGTCTCGCCCTTCAAGACCTTCATCCAGAAGGTCAAAATTCCGTCTATGATGCTGTCGTTGTAGGCGATGGCGTCATCCTCCCAGCCGATCCAACTACCGTTGGGGAACTGCGACGCGAGGATATACTCCACACCGCGATCCACCGCTTCGCGGTAACGCTTGTCGCCTGTCAGCTGATAGACCGCCGCCAGATACTCCACCTGCGGGTAGATGTTGCGGTTATCGAAGGTCGAGCGTCCCTCGCGTTTCGAGAGGGTTGCCTTCACCGAGTCAGGATCGATCTTCGCCTGCCAATCCATATTCTTCGGCCAGCCACCATCCTCGTTCTGATAGCGGAGGATATTCTCTGCGATAGCCGTGTAGTCATCATCCGCATAGCGCTCGACAGAGCCACGCTCGTGCACCAAATACCAATGGTGAATTCCATCTTGGAAGAGGTCGAGCGAGGGGGCCTCGGCGGGCTGCTGCTCGACACACCCTGCGCACACGGCTACCAGGGCAAGTGCTAAAAGTCGTTTCATCATTATAATAATAAGGTGTTGAGTTGGTTGATTCTATTACAAAGGTAGCAAGAAAAGAGAAAACGACAATTTTTTCGCCCAAATTCTTGCTTAAAAGAGAAATAGAAACTACATTTGTATCGGTTGCCGATATAACGGCAGCCGAGATAACAACCAAACTCATGAACAACGCCAACAATGCCCTGACCGAAGCGGTCTTCTACATCTTGCTTGTGCTCACAGAGCCGAAGCACGGCTACGGCATCATGCAGCAGGTGCAAGAGCTGAGCCACGGGCGACTCTCGCTCTCGGCCGGGACGCTCTACGGAGCGTTGGCCTCGCTGCAGGAGAAGGGGTGGATCGAGCCGCTGCCCGAGGAGGGGCGCAAGAAGGAGTATCGCATCACGGTGCTTGGAAGGAGCGTGCTGGAGCAGGAGCTGGCGCGACTGAACGAGTTGGTAACCAATGGATTTGCACGATTAAACCGATAAGATATGATGGAGGAACAGATCACGAAGCGCGTATGGCGTTTCTGGACGATTGCCGAGTATGAGCAGGAGGAGCAGTGGATCAACGAGATGGCCCGCGACGGATGGGCGCTTACGGCCGTAGGCTTCTGCCGTTTCATCTTCCGACGCACCCGCCCGGGGGAGTTTATCTACAAGCTCGACATGGTGGAGCGCACGACGCAGGACGAGGTGAAGGAGAGCTACTTCAACTTCCTGACCGAGTGCGGCATTCGCATCGTGGGCGAGTATAAGGATTGGATCTACCTGCAGAAGCGCGCCGCCGACGGCCCGTTTGACATGAAAAACGACACCTATGCCAAGCTGCGCAAGGTGAACAAGATCTACTCGTTTGCCATTCGCACCATCTGCCGCCTGCTGCGGATCTTTATGGTGCAGATCATGCTCTTCTCGATGGTGGAGCTCTTCGTCGAGGATCCGGGTATCATCGACTTCAGCCGCGGCATGATGGCCGGGATTGGTATTGGCAGTGTGATTGCGCTGACGCTGATCTGGGTGCCGATCGTGAAGAAGCTGCGCCGTCAGGTGAACAAACTCATCGACGAGATTGGCGTGATCATTTAACCCTCCAACGGGTAAATTGTATCGAGTGGCTTGCATCGGCGATGCAGGCCATTTATCTTTGGTTATCTATTCCGATACGCAGACCTTATGAAACGATTAATGCTTCTTCTGCTGGCGGCAGGGCTCTCGACCGCCTGCACCCAACTACTCTACACCTCCTACGCCCCGATGGGTGAGCAGGTGGAGCGCATCACGCGCGGCCTCACCCCGACCGAGGATCGCGCCACAGGGCTCTATGGCTATTTGAACGACATTGGTCTTTGGGCGCTTGCTCCGCAATACCGCAGTGCGCAGAACTTCCGCAATGGCATGGCTCGCGTAGAGGTGTTGAGTGGCTACGGAGCGATCAACCCACTCGGCCAGTGGGTCATTCAACCCGTCTTCCAATCAAGTTCAGCTTGCGACAACGCCATGACCTCCATCACAAAGGGGCGTCTGCCGGGCATCGAGTTGTGGGAGGCACGCGATCCGCAGACGGAGCTCTACGGCTTCCTCAACCACTTCGGCGCTTGGCACATCGAGCCGCAGTATGACAATGTAATGTCGTTCGACAGCGATGGCTTTGCCGTGGTGAAGCCCGTCGGAGGGCGCTGGGGCGTGATTAACCGCCAAAACCAGTGGGTCATTCAGCCCAACTTCGAATCGCGCTACGATGCCGCGGAAGCACTCAGACGCCTCACGCGCTAACGGCACGCCCCCTCCTCTCAGCAGAAAAACACGCCACAAAGTCGGACAAAGCACCCCTTGTCCGACTTTTTTATGCCAAAGACGCCGCCTTGGCTGACAAATTGGCAGAAAAAGTGTTTTGGTACAGCGTTTGTTCAGTAGATATGCGAACGCGAAAAAACGCTGTTCAGAGAAAAAGCAAACAAAACAAAATTAAAACACAATAGCATTATGGCAAAGATTATTGGTATCGACTTAGGTACGACGAACTCCTGCGTAGCAGTGATGGAGGGCAACGAGCCCGTAGTGATCCCCAACTCGGAGGGTCACCGCACCACCCCCTCGGTGGTAGCATTTACCGAGAATGGCGAGCGTAAGGTGGGTGATCCCGCCAAGCGTCAGGCCATCACGAACCCCAAGCGCACGATCTTCTCGATCAAGCGTTTCATGGGTGAGCGTTATGACAATGTAGCGAACGACATCGCGCGTGCTCCCTATGCCATCGTACGCGGCGACAACAACACGCCCCGCGTAGAGATCGACGGCCGTCAGTACACGCCGCAGGAGATCTCGGCCATCACGCTGCAGAAGATGAAGAAGACGGCTGAGGACTACCTCGGTCAGGAGGTTACGGAGGCTGTGATCACCGTACCGGCCTACTTCTCCGACTCGCAGCGCCAGGCCACGAAGGAGGCTGGTGAGATCGCCGGCCTGAAGGTGCGCCGCATCATCAACGAGCCGACGGCAGCCGCGCTGGCCTACGGTCTGGACAAGAAGAACAGCGACATGAAGATCGCCGTATATGACCTCGGTGGTGGTACCTTCGATATCTCGATCCTCGAGCTGGGTGACGGCGTATTCGAGGTGAAGTCGACCAACGGTGACACGCACCTGGGTGGTGACGACTTCGACCATGTGCTGATCGACTACATGGCAGAGGCCTTCAAGGCGGAGCACGGCGTAGATCTGCGCCACGATCCGATGGCCCTGCAGCGTCTGAAGGAGGCTGCCGAGAAGGCCAAGATCGAGCTTTCGAGCTCGACCACGACGGAGATCAACCTCCCCTACATCATGCCCGTAAACGGCATCCCGCAGCACCTTGTAATGTCGCTCACGCGTGCCAAGTTTGAGCAGCTCTGCGACCACCTGATCCGCAAGACGATCGAGCCCTGCAAGAACGCTCTGCGCGACGCCGGCATGTCGGCTTCGGAGATCGACGAGGTGATCCTCGTAGGTGGCTCGACCCGTATTCCCGCCATCCAGAAGGTGGTTGAGGAGTTCTTCGGCAAGGCTCCCAATAAGTCGGTGAACCCCGACGAGGTAGTTGCCGTAGGTGCAGCTATTCAGGGTGGTGTGCTCACCGGTGAGGTGAAGGATGTCCTCCTGCTCGATGTAACGCCCCTCTCGCTCGGTATCGAGACGCTGGGTGGTGTGATGACGAAGCTCATCGACGCCAACACGACGATCCCGACCCGCAAGTCGGAGGTCTTCTCGACGGCTGCCGACAACCAGCCCTCGGTAGAGATCAATGTCTGCCAGGGTGAGCGTCCGCTCGCTCGCGACAACAAGTCGATTGGTCGCTTCCACCTCGACGGCATCCCCGCAGCTCCGCGCGGTGTACCGCAGATCGAGGTAACCTTCGATATCGACGCTAACGGTATCCTGAATGTGTCGGCCAAGGACAAGGGCACGGGCAAGGAGCAGAAGATCCGCATCGAGGCTTCGTCGGGTCTCACGGAGCAGGAGATCCAGCGCATGCGCGACGAGGCGAAGGCCAACGAGGCCAAGGATAAGGCCGAAAAGGAGCGCATCGACAAGATCAACGCAGCCGACTCGAACATCTTCGCTACGGAGAAGCAGCTCAAGGAGTATGGCGACAAGATTCCGGCCGAGAAGAAGTCGGCCATCGAGGCTTCGCTTGCAAAGCTGAAGGAGGCTCACAAGAACGCCGACATTGCAGCCATCGACACGGCTATCGCCGAGTTGAACACGGCATGGCAGGCCGCTTCGCAGGACATCTACGCGCAGCAGCAGGCCCAGCAGCAGGCTCAGGGTCAGCCGGGTGGCCAGCAGGCCGGCGGCGAGCAGAAGCAGGCCGAGGATGTAGAGTTCGAGGAGGTGAAGTAATCAGCACCTTTTAGACTATTTCTATCACAAAAAGGGTTGTCCGAAAGGGCAACCCTTTTCGTCGTTTATTCTGAAGCATTTCCCCCCCCCCGAAAAATAGATCAAAACGCGCAAAAAACTTTGCAAAATCATAAAAATCCGCTATCTTTGTCATGAAATTTGTTAACCTAAATCCCACTAAACAAATGCAACAATCTTTACTAAATCCGGTTTCGACCTCGTTGTCGAACCGCGAGCGAAGCGCCTCGGCGCCGAGCCGTAGTGAATTGCGGGGGGGGGATTTTTCTGGCTTCCAGGCTAATAGCCGTTTGGAGGATCAGACCTTACCCTCCATTTCAACTGCAACCCATTCGTTGGGTTTCCGTGCATTTTTCAAGCGTTGCTTGCTCCTCATCGCGCTGATGCTTTGGGGTGCGACGGGTATTGCCCAGAACATCGCTGTCAAAGGTACGGTGAAAGACAGTGCCGGTGAGGCCGTAATTGGCGCCACCGTCATTGAGAAGAGCAACCCTGCCAACGGTACCAGTACGGATATCGACGGCGGTTTCTCGCTGAATGTTCCTAAGGGCGCCGTTGTCGAGGTTTCGTACATCGGTTTCGCCACGCAGGAGTTTACGGCCGTAGCCGGCCAGGCAGTGAACATCGTTCTGCAGGAGGATGCACTGGCTGCCGACGAGGTTGTCGTGATCGGTTACGCAAGCGTCGTGCGTAAGGACTTGACCGGTTCGGTTGGTTCGATCTCGGGCGCTAAGCTGGCTGTTGTTCCCGTTGCTTCGGCTGCCGAGGCTCTCCAGGGTAAGATCGCCGGTGTGCAGGTTACGACGGTCGATGGTGCTCCGGGTGCTGAGGTAGATATCCGCATCCGTGGTGCGATGGACCTCACCGGTACGAGTAAGCCGCTCTTCATCGTCGATGGTTTCCCCGCAGACAACATCAACGACATTCCGCCGACGGATATCCAGTCGATCGATGTCTTGAAGGATGCTTCGCTGACGGCTATCTACGGTGCTCGTGGTGCTCACGGTGTAGTTATGGTGACGACGAAGTCGGCTCAGGAGGGCGCCATGAAGGTTGATTTCAACTTCTCGGCTCGCCTGAACAAGCTGGCCAACAAGCTCGAGATGATGAACACCTACGAGTTTGCTCGTTATCAGCTCGACAACGCCCTGATCAAGGGTGGCGCGTCGGATCGTTACCAGTGGCGTCAGGACTTCGGTAACCCGTGGGACCTCGACCTCTATCAGAACCTTCCGACCTACGATTGGCAGGATGCCGTAATGGGTGGCACGCCGGTGAGCTACAACTACAATGTAACGGTAAATGGTGGTACCGACAAGCTGCGTTTCAACGCTTCGTTGACGCACAACAAGGAGGAGGGTATCCTGCTTGGCTCGGGTGTTGAGCGTACGAACCTCAACCTGAAGGTGAATGCCAAGTTGGCTAAGAACCTGACGCTGTTGGTGAACCCCCGTTTCACGATCCGTACGGACAACGGTGCCGGTGCTGACGCTTTCGGTAAGCGCGGTATCATCGACATTCTGCGTTATCGTCCGACGAACGGTATGCGTGAGTTCGGTTATGTAGATCCCGAGTACGCCGATCCGCTCGAGGAGGCTCAGTGGGCTATCTCGAACCCGGTGAACGATGTAGATCAGAACTACCGTGAGAAGAAGTCGTATCAGTTTGTAAATCAGGCCAGCTTGGAGTGGAAACCCATCGAGGGTCTCCGCCTGCGTTCGGAGTTCTCGCACACCTTTGGTTTCAGCGAGGAGAACCGTTTTTATGGCTACCTGACGAACGATGTTGACAACAGCACCTACCTCAACCAGCCTTACGCGTATATTAAGGATGGTCGCTCGATCCGTTACACCTGGACGAACACCGCTTCGTACAACTTCACGGCAAACGAGGACCACAACTTCTCGTTCCTGTTGGGTCAGGAGATCCAGGATCAGCAGTCGCGCGAGAACATGAGCTCGGCTCGTTTCTTCCCGCAGGACATCACGCCCGAGCAGGCTCTCTCGAACTTGGGTCTGGGTACGGCTTATCAGGTGACCTCGTCGGAGGCTGTTCCCAACCGCACCTCGTCGTTCTTCACGCAGGTGAACTACAACTACAAGCGCAAGTACTACATTTCGGGTACGTTCCGTGCCGATGGTTCGTCGAAGTTTGCCGAGGGCAAGCAGTGGGGTTACTTCCCCTCGATCTCGGGTGCTTGGGCCATCAACGAGGAGAACTTCCTGAAGGATAGCCCCGTGATCAATCAGTTGAAGTTGCGTGCTGCCTTCGGTATGGTAGGTAACAACGCGATCAACAGCGACCAGTGGCGTTACCTCTACTCGGTTAAGTCGAACGGCGGTCCGGACTTCTCGGGTTCGTCGGAGTACGGTGAGCAGTACTATGTAAATGCCAGCGGCGACACCTTCGTAAACCGCGACATCAAATGGGAGACGACCGTTACGCGCAATGTTGCCATCGATTTGGGCTTGTTCCGCGATCGCCTGGTGATCACGCCGGAGGTTTACTGGAACACGACGCATGACATGTTGTACACGACGCAGATCCCCATCACGACCGGTTACCGCAACCAGGTACAGAACATCGGTCAGGTGACGAACAAGGGTGTTGACCTTACGGTTACGGGCCACATTGTTCGCAAGAAGGATTTCGAGTTGAGCGCAACCTTCACGATGGGTCACAACAAATCGAAGGTAGACAAGCTGAACGGTGATGTAAACGAGCTTTGGGCTACGGGTGGCAACGCCAGCAAGGTTTCGGCCGATGGTGAGGCCTTCAAGCTGAAGGTTGGTGAGCCGATCGGTATCCTCTACGGTTATGTTTACGACGGCGTTTACGGCTTCGACGATCTCTATCGCACGCAGAGCGATTCGTGGAGCTTCCAGGATCCGACCGACGACTCGGGTAATACGGTGAAGACCGTTTTGGGCTCGAACGACACCTATGGTGATCCGAAGATCGGTATGCCGAAGTTCAAGAACATCGTTGACCACGGTGGTGGCCGCGAGGAGGATGTAAACATCGTAGATAAGTACGACAAGGTTAAGATCGGTGACATGAACCCGACGCTGACCGGTGGTTTCTCGCTCAATGGTCGTTGGAAGAACCTCGACTTCACGGCGAACTTCACCTACATGCTCGACTTCGATGTATACAATGCTATGGGTTACACCCTCTCGTCGGCAATCGACAACAAGGCTGGTAACTATATGAATGTATTGGCGAAGTTCGGCCACCAGAACCGTTGGAACTTCACCAACGACTCGGGTGAGCGCATCTACGGCAATTCTCAGACCAGCAACATGGACAACCACTTCATTCCGATCAACCAGGGCGATCGTCTGTGGGCTCCGCAGTATGTACAGAAGTACATCGCCAGCTCCTACTTCGTAGAGGATGGTTCGTTCCTCCGTCTGTCGGATATCACGGTTGGTTACACGCTGCCGCAGCACCTGACCAAGAAGGCCGGCATTCAGCGTCTGCGCATCTACTTCACCGGTTCGAACCTCTGGTTGCTGACCGGCTACTCGGGCTACGATCCTGAGGTAGATGTACAGAAGGGTTTGACCCCCGGTGTTGACTACAACAAGTACCCGCGCAGCCGTGGTTACATGTTTGGTGCTAACCTCTCGTTCTAACTCGTAAATCTACTGAAACAATGAAATTTAACAAGATATTTTTAGCTGGAATCCTCGCCCTACTCGGCTTGAGTGCCTGCTCGGACTATCTGGATGTAAAATCCGATTCTAAGTACGACGAGGATTATGTATTCGGCAATATGGTGGAGATCAACCGCGCGTTGAATACCTGCTACGCCTATCTGCTGAGCGGTAACACCTACGGTGGTGCCTACTATTCGACCTTCTGTCTGAACAGCGATGTAGAGTATGCTACGAGCAGCAGCGACATGCAGTCGTCGAACGGTAGCGACTACAAGCAGTTCGATTGCACCCCTTCGGGTAGTGCTCTGGAGAACACCTGGAAGGCTGCTTATACGAACATTGAGTATGCCAACAACTTCATCGAGGGCGCTTCGAAAAGCGCTGCGATGCAGGAGAACGAGGAGGATCTGATGCAGATGATTGGCGAGGCCAAGTGTATCCGCGCCATGAACTACTACGACCTGGTTGTCCTCTTTGGTGATGTTCCCTTCTCGCTCAAGCGTGCCTACGAATCGCCGATGGTGATGCCGGTTGAGGACCGCGAGGTAATCCTCTCGACGCTGATCGAGGATCTGAAGACGGCTTCGACTTCGATGAAGTTTGCCGCTTCGCTCAACGGTGGCGTACAGCGTTGCTCGAAGGAGTTCGCTTGGTCGCTGATCGCTCGTATGGCACTGACGGCCGGTGGTTACTCGCTGCGCCCGGGTGCTTCGACGGCCGATATCGGCACGATGCAGCGCCCCGCAAACTACAAGTCGTACTACGAGATCGCCGAGGAGTATGCCGGTAAGGTGATTGCCGAGGCAGGTCACTCGCTGACGAAGCGCTACGACCAGTACTTCATCGAGCAGTGCAACTACGAGGTTAGCAACAACGACGACTCGATCTTCGAGATCCCCTTCACGAAGGGTGTAAACGGCAATGTTGGTTACAACTGGGGTCCCGCTTACGACATGAACGGTACGACGACCCAGATGCACGACGGTTCGGAGGCTGTTTGGGGTAAGACGAGCGGCAGCAACATGCTGAATGTATTCTACCGCTTCTCGTTCGACGAGAAGGACCTGCGTCGCAACTATGTTTGCGGTACGGCTATGTGGAAGTATGGTTCGGACGGTAAGGTAGCGATGCGCGTAGATCCCTGGACGGCTTACTGCGGTAAGTGGTCGAAGCTCTGGACCTCGAAGGGCAACGCCATGGGTGCCATCAGCGAGGGCAACACGGGTATCAACTACCCCTATATGCGCTACGCAGATGTCCTCCTGATGTATGCTGAGGCTGCCAACGAGGTGAACGACGGCCCGACGGCTGAGGCTATTGAGGCCTTCAAGCAGGTGCGTCGTCGTGCGTTCCTCAACGCTGACTGGGGTGAGAAGGTTGATAGCTATGTAGCTGCAGCCGGCACGAAGGATAGCTTCCTCGAGCTGATCCAGGACGAGCGCAAGTGGGAGTTCGGCGGCGAGGGTCTGCGTTGGCGCGACCTGGTTCGTTGGAACAAGTATGCAGAGGTGATCCGCGATGTATTCTACCAGTACTTCGGCTACGCTTGGTACGTATCGGGCGACGAGGAGTACAACACGAACGATCGCTTCACGAACCTGCCTTCGGAGCTCTTCTACAAGACGGTAGATGCTGATAGCAATGTACTTCCCAACCCGGGCTACGACTACACGAAGTTCGGTTCGATGCCCAATACGGATCTGCCGATCGTGGAGATCTACAATCCTTGGGCGTTTGCAAAGAACCCGGGATCGGAGTGGGCTCAGGGCTACTACCTCTCGCAGATGTACAACGACTCGGAGGGCTACCCGAAGGGTCAGGCGCTCTTCTCGCTGCGCGGTTATATCCGTGCTAAGGACCAGTATGGTGCTGAGGTAATTCCGAACCTGTGGGAGACTCCCGCATCGGAGCTGCCCGTTGTACGCTACATCCTCCCCTTCCCCGAGGATGCAGTGGCTCGCAGCGGTGGTGCTTACGAGAACAAATACGGCTATCGTTAATCTAAAACAGAAGCAACAACTATGAAATACAATAAAATTTTATCGCTGCTCCTCAGCTCTGCGCTGATGGTTGGATTCGTGGCCTGTTCGACCGACGACACGGATTAC
Source organism: Alistipes sp. (assembly GCA_017555105.1). Taxonomy (GTDB): domain Bacteria; phylum Bacteroidota; class Bacteroidia; order Bacteroidales; family Rikenellaceae; genus Alistipes. The sequence continues at coordinate 3,362 of JAFZHB010000001.1, read as the reverse complement.
TACCACAGCATCAAGAACGACAACCCGGAGCGTGAGCACATGACGCACTTCCGCATAGAGCAGAATGGTGTTTCGACCTCGGAGCCCTACTGCTCGGCAGTTGTAGAGGGTACGCGTAACGACATTCAACTCTACTGGTTCGGTGTGAAGGACTGCGCCGGTTACCACATCATGGCAGCCGGTCTGAACCGCGACGACGAGTTCACCAAGCCCGAGGAGTGGATCCTCGATACGATTGTAGGCCCCGAGGTATTGAGCCTGCGCGTGGAGGATCTCCAGTACTCGACCACCTACCGTTTCGGTATCAAGACCCTCTCGAAGCGAGGCGATGACTATAACTCGATCACTTCGGGTGCAGCCAATGGCCGCGAGTGGGACGACCAGGTAGGCATTTCGACGCGCGAGCGTTACGGTATTCCGGAGGCTTTTTGGGTGGAGAATGTAACCGAGAACTCGCTGCGCGTTCGTTGGAACCTGACCGAGAACACCTCGCTCGACAACGAGGCTAAAGGCATCTACCAGGTGGATGAGAATGGCAAGTATATCGTGGATGAGATCTTGGTGGAGCCTTCGCGCGACAACCCGGATGCAGAGACGATCCATATCCCCTTCACCGAGGAGATCCGCCAGCAGGGCTATGTGGATGTAACCGGCTTGCAGTCGAACTATGTCTATGTAGTGAATGGTATGAACAACCAGATCAAGCGCTACTGGGACCGTATGTACAATACGAATATGGTGCGTATGAAGGGTGATGTAGGCGAGCCGCGTCTCTTGAAGTGGGAGGAGTGGTATGATGTGAACGACATCAATACGCGCGCTCACCAGCTGCAGGCTGCTCGTATCGATACGCTGTTGGCCAACTACATGAAGAACAACATCGACTACGCCGAGGGTACGATCTTTGAGCTCGAGCCGAAGAAGGTTTACTACCTGCAGAACACGGTAGAGGTATCGAAGGGCTTTACGCTCCGCTGCTCGGATCCCGATGTAGCTCCGGAGGATCGTCCGCTCGTTTACCTCGGCATTGGTTGGGCTAAGGATGTTCCCAATCCCGATCCGCTGACCGCAGCAACCTCGCCTACAATCACGGCTGGTTGCTCGATCGAGGACGGTGGTAACCCGGCAAGCCCCCGCTCGATGAACTTCGCCTTCTCGCGTAACCCGGGTAACGGTGAGATGGGTGGTATCAATGTGCAGTCGATCATCTTCGAGGACATCAACTTCGATGTGGACGGTGCTATCAACTACGCCGAGAACGGTTGGACCGGTTCGGGTACGGGTAACTACTTCTTCAATGCGGCTTCGGAGACGGCTATGCCGTTCGCCCTGGAGGAGTTCCGCGTGAAGGATTGTAACTTCCGCCACCAGATCCGCGGTTGGGTGCGCTTCAAGGGTAAGGCTCGTAAGCAGATCTTGAAGTTCACGGTTGACAACTGTATGTTCTACGATGGTGGTATGTACCAGGAGAATGGTCGTGGTTACTCGTGGATCACGGGCGATGGTGAGGGTTCGCTTCACAACATCCTGAAGGATTTCTCGATGACCAACTGTACGATCGTGGATGTTCCGCGTCACGCGCTGATCAGCGAGAACAAGAACACGGCTTGGGATGCTTCGGTTGCATGGAACATCAAGATGAACAACAACACCTTCATCAACTTCAGCGGCCGTTCGAAGGATCGTCTGATCTTCGAGATGCGTTACGCTCCTGCAAATATGACCTTGGAGTGCAAGAACAACCTCTTTGTAACGGTTCGTAAGGACGCCAACGACAAGCGTAAGCTCTACGCTGGCGGTATGCGTATCGAGGGCCGTACGGAGGCTACGACCTACCGCTTCCAGGACAACTACTGCACGCTGCGTCCCGACTTCGCGGAGAATTCGCTGACGCTGACCGACTGGGGTCAGGCCATCACGGACTACTACTTCTCGTCGTATAACTTCTCGCACACCTCGCGTGGTGCGAACAACAAGGCTGCAGCCGGTGGTGGCAACCAGCCGACGAACGGTGGTAAGCCCGCTGACGAGACGAAGATCAAGCTGCTGAACGACGGTTCGAAGAACCTGTTGCCGGTAGACCTCTTCGAGGATCCGAATCCGAAGTCGGCCGAGGGTGAGGTAGGCGTACACAACGACTACCGTCGCCACAAGCTGAACATCGACAACGAGCACATCACGCACCAGATTCCCGATGGTTTCAAGGTGAAGCCCGAGTACCGTCACCTGATGTACACGGCTTCGGGTGAGCCGATCGGTGACCCGCGCTGGTTGAAGTAGTCTAACTACTCCGAATATGATGAGGGGCTGTCCTTGCGGACAGCCCCTTTTTATACCCCTACCCGATCCATACTTTCCTTGAACGGCATCGTTTATTTAGCCATTTTTTTCGTATATTTGTGTGTTAAAGTTAAAAATATATGATGCTGCTCCGATATCTGATCCTCTCCTTGCTTTGTTGTTTAGGGTTTGCCGTGGCCGAGGCTTCGAATTTGAAGTTTCGGGTGCAGCTCTTCTCCACCGAGTTGCCGCAGGGCAATGTGTTGGCGATTGAGCAGGATCGTCAGGGCTATATTTACATGGCCACCCGCAACGGCCTGTGCCGCTACGACGGCAAGAGCTTTCGCAACTTCAAAAGCTATCCGTTCGACGATTGTATCCTGAGCACCAATCGCATCGACCAATGTTTTGTGAGTGTCAATAACTACATCTGGTGTATCACCAACGACCATCGTTGCTATCTCTTTGACCCCAAGCAAGAAAAATTTTTCGATCCGTTAAAGGCGTTTTCGGCCGACAACGGAGAGAGCCTCTCCACGGAGTGGATCTACCCGCTCGACAACGGCATTACCTGGATTGCCTGCAAGGGAGCAGCCTTCCGCGTAGAGGAGCAGCAGTTGGACGAGAATTTCACGGGGGGGGGAATTACACGCTATGAGATTGGCGAAAAGGGGATCCCGGGTCGCCGCGTAGAGAAGATCCGCCTCGATGCCGAAGGAAATGAGTGGCTCTTAACAAACCTTACCGTGCGCTGTTTTGGTACCACACGCCATACCCCGCAACGCGGCGTCTCATACATCTGCCCCACCGATTCGGCCGTGTGGATTGCTGAGCATCATGGGCGCATTTCACGCTACGACCGCGGAGCAGAGCATCCGGTAATGAGCCATATGCCCACCATATACGGCACCGTACGCAACATCCAACAGATCGGACGCGATACGCTCGGTATTTCCACCGATCGAGGGCTTACACTCTACGACGCCGTGCAGGAGCACTTTCAACACATTCCGGTTCCGGGCGGCGACCTCAATGTCGTCCACCGCGACAGCCGCAACAACCTCTGGATCTTCACCGATGCG
>JAFZHB010000009.1 GCA_017555105.1 Alistipes sp. | reverse complement strand
CTGCTGCTGTTGCTGTTGCTGCTCCCGCTGCTGCTGGTGAGGCTGCTCCCGCTGAGAAGACGTCGTTCGATGTTATTCTGAAGAGCGCTGGCCAGGCTAAGCTCCAGGTGATCAAGGCCGTTAAGGAGGCCGCTGGTCTGTCGCTGGGCGACGCTAAGGCACTGGTAGACGCTGCTCCCAAGGCAGTAAAGGAGGGTGTATCGAAGGAGGAGGCTGAGGCCCTGAAGAGCGCTCTCGAGGATGCAGGTGCTGAGGTAGAGCTGAAATAGTTCGCAGGCTGCCTAAGCAGCCCTCAGACAACAGGTATAGAGCTTAACACGCAGTGTGTTGGCTCTATGCCTTTTCTTGGTCTAAAAAGGAGTGCCAGAAGCGCTCGGTCTTAGCCCCGCGGTTGCAGGGCGAGAGAGAGTGGCAGGGAGCTGTGCCTGATAGACCGAATGAAGCCCCGAGGTGCGAGAGGATTATCTCTTGCGCAGGGGCTTTTTTTTCCGATGCCAGCCATCGGAACCAAGACAGAAAAGTTAGCGTACGAGCATTCTCCGATCGTAGAGTGAATCCCGGCATCGGGCTCTCCGGTCCGCCCGTGCGGCCCTTTTGAAGGGGCAAATAAGAGCGAAACACTGCCCTGTGTCAGTGGCTGCGTTTCACAAACATTAAAGGTTTTTTACCGATGTCCACAACAAAAACACAAGAAAGAATTAGCTTTGCAACGGTCAAGAATCGGGTGCCTTATCCCGACTTGCTCGAGGTACAGCTCAAATCGTTCCGTGATTTCTTCCAGATGGACACCACAGCCGAGAATCGTAAAAACGAGGGGCTGTACAAGGTTTTCCAGGAGAATTTCCCCATCACGGACACTCGAAACAACTTCGTTCTCGAGTTCATCGACTACTACATTGATCCGCCTCGCTATACGATCGAGGAGTGCTTGGAGCGCGGTCTGACCTACAGCGTGCCTTTGAAGGCGAAGCTGAAGCTCTACTGCACGGATGACGAGCACGAGGATTTCGGCGTAGTGGTACAGGATGTCTATTTCGGCACGATCCCCTACATGACCGAGCGTGGTACCTTTGTGATCAATGGTGCTGAGCGCGTTATCGTTTCGCAGTTGCACCGCTCGCCGGGTGTATTCTTCGGCCAGAGCATTCACACGAACGGTACGAAGCTCTACTCGGCGCGTATCATTCCCTTCAAGGGTTCGTGGATCGAGTTCGCAACCGACATCAACAATGTGATGTATGCCTACATCGATCGCAAGAAGAAGTTGCCCGTAACGACGCTGTTGCGTGCGATTGGTTACGAGGCCGACCAGCAGATTCTTGAGATCTTCGACCTGGCCGATGAGGTGAAGGTGTCGAAGGCTACGCTGAAGAAGGCCGTAGGCCGCAAACTGGCAGCACGCGTGCTGACCACCTGGGTCGAGGACTTCGTTGATGAGGATACGGGTGAGGTAGTCTCGATCGAGCGTAACAATGTGATCGTAGATCGCGAGACGGTGCTCGAGGAGGATCACATCGAGATGATCATTGAGAGTGGTGCGAAGTCCATTCTGCTGCACAAGGAGAATGCTTCGGGTATCGACTTCTCGATCATCTACAACACCCTGCAGAAGGATCCCTGCAACTCTGAGAAAGAGGCTGTGATCCACATTTACAGACAGTTGCGCGCTTCGGAGCCGCCCGATGAGGCTACGGCTCGTGATGTGATTGACAAGCTCTTCTTCTCGGATAAGCGTTATGATCTGGGAGATGTAGGTCGTTACCGCATCAACAAGAAGCTCAACATGGAGATCGATCCCGCCGTGCGTACGCTGACGCGCGAGGATATCATCGCCATCATCAAATACCTGATTCAGCTGATCAACTCGAAGGCCGAGGTAGACGATATCGACCACTTGTCGAACCGTCGTGTCCGCACGGTGGGCGAGCAGCTCTCGAATCAGTTCTCGATCGGTTTCGTGCGTATGGCACGAACGATCCGCGAGCGCATGAATGTACGCGACAACGAGGTCTTCACGCCCGTTGATCTGATCAACGCCAAGACGCTTTCGTCGGTGATCAACTCGTTCTTTGGTACTTCGCAGCTCTCGCAGTTCATGGACCAGATCAACCCGCTGGCTGAGATTACGCACAAGCGTCGTCTGTCGGCCCTCGGTCCCGGTGGTCTGTCGCGTGATCGCGCCGGCTTTGAGGTGCGAGATGTACACTACACGCACTACGGTCGTCTCTGTCCGATCGAGTCGCCTGAGGGTCCGAACATCGGTCTGATCTCGTCGCTCTGCGTCTATGCCAAGATCTCGCAGATGGGCTTCATCGAGACGCCCTATCGTGTGGTAGAGAATGGTGTGGTCGACCTGAATAACTCGCATGTACGCTACTACACGGCCGAGGAGGAGGAGGGCATGATCGTCGCTCAGTCGAATATGCCGATCGACGAGAATGGTAACTTCTTGCAGCCGGATCGTATCAAGGCACGCGAGGGTGCAGACTTCCCCGTGGTAACCGCTTCGCAGGTGAACCTGATGGATGTTGCACCGAACCAGATCGCTTCGGTAGCAGCTTCGTTGATCCCCTTCCTGGAGCACGACGATGCTAACCGTGCGTTGATGGGCTCGAACATGATGCGCCAGGCCGTACCCCTGGTTGTAACGGAGGCTCCTATTGTCGGTACGGGTATGGAGAAGGAGATGGTATCGGACGGCCGCATCCAGATCGTTGCCGAGGGCGACGGTGAGGTTGTATTCGCCGATGCTACGAAGATTCAGATTAAGTACGATCGCACGGCTGATGAGGTGCTCGCATCGTTTGCCCCCGAGGTGACGACCTACGAGTTGCCGCGTTACCGTCGTACGAACCAGAATACCTCGATCACGCTGACGCCGACCGTTCTGACGGGCGAGCGCGTAACGAAGGGCCAGATTCTGACGGAGGGTTACTCGACCGAGAAGGGCGAGTTGGCACTCGGTCGCAACTTGAAGGTGGCCTTCATGCCTTGGAAGGGTTACAACTTCGAGGATGCTATTGTGATCTCGGAGCGTATCCAGCGCGAGGACCTCTTCACCTCGGTGCATGTCGATGAGTACATCATGGAGGTGCGCGATACGAAGCGCGGTGTGGAGGAGCTGACTTCGGATATTCCGAATGTGAGCGAGGACGCAACGAAGGACCTCGATGCCAACGGTATCATCCGCATCGGTGCGGTGGTGAACCCGGGCGATATCATGATCGGTAAGATCACCCCGAAGGGTGAAAGCGATCCCTCGCCGGAAGAGAAGCTGCTGCGTGCCATCTTTGGTGACAAGGCTGGTGATGTGAAGGATGCTTCGCTCAAGGCACAGCCGTCGCTGCACGGTGTGGTAATCGACACGAAGCTCTACAGCCGTGCCAACAAGGATTCGTCGAAGAAGGGTAAGACCGCAGAGAAGCTCCAGCTCGAGAAGCTCGACGAGCGTTTCGCACAGCAGATCAGCGAGTTGACGAAGGTGCTGGTGAACAAACTCTGGTCGGTAGTAAACGGCAAGACGACGAAGGGTGTATACGACTACTTCGGTGTTGAGCTCTATGCTCCGGGTACGAAGTTCACGCTTCGCATGTTGGAGGAGATCGGCAAGCGCGTTACGGACGAGAAGACGGGTGTTATCTCGGGTTACCTGAACCTGGGTCCCTGCAAGTGGACGAGCGACGCTCACCTCGATGAGCTGATCGAGAAGACGATCAACAACTACATCATCGAGTGGAAGAAGGCTGATGCCGCTATCAAGCGTGAGAAGTACAACCTGACGAACGGCGATGAGCTGCCGCAGACGGGTGTAATTCAGATGGCCAAGGTCTACATCGCCAAGAAGCGTAAGCTGAAGGTGGGTGATAAGATGGCAGGTCGCCACGGTAACAAGGGTATCGTTGCGAAGATCGTTCGCGATGAGGATATGCCCTTCTTGGAGGATGGTTCGATTGTCGACATCTGTCTGAACCCGCTGGGTGTGCCTTCGCGAATGAACCTCGGTCAGATCTACGAGACGGTGCTCGGTTGGGCCGGTCGCGAGCTCGGTATGAAGTTCGCTACGCCGATCTTCGACGGTGCGTCGCTGGATCAGATCAATGAGTACACGGCACAGGCCGGTCTCCCGCACAGTGGTCGTGCTTATCTCTACGATGGTGGTACGGGTGAGCGTTTCGACCAGCCTGCTACGGTGGGTGTGATCTATATGCTCAAGCTCGGTCACATGATCGACGATAAGATGCATGCCCGTTCGATCGGTCCCTACTCGCTCATCACGCAGCAGCCGTTGGGTGGTAAGGCCCAGTTCGGTGGTCAGCGTTTTGGTGAGATGGAGGTTTGGGCACTGGAGGGCTTCGGTGCAGCCAACATCCTGCAGGAGATCCTGACGATCAAGTCGGATGATGTGATGGGCCGTGCAAAGGCTTACGAGGCGATTGTTAAGGGTGATAACCTGCCCAAGCCGGGTATCCCCGAGGCTATGAATGTGCTCTTGCACGAGCTTCGTGGTCTGGCACTTTCGGTCAAACTCGAGTAAGGTATTTTAGGAGATAAAAAAAGTAAAGAGATATGTCAATTACGAAAGACAATAAATCGAATGGCGGCTACCACCGCATCTCGATCGGTCTGGCTTCGCCCGAAGAGATTTTGGCGCAGTCGAGCGGCGAGGTGTTGAAGCCCGAGACCATCAACTACCGTACCTACAAGCCCGAGCGCGACGGTCTGTTCTGCGAGCGCATCTTCGGTCCTGTGAAGGACTACGAGTGCCACTGCGGTAAGTACAAGCGCATCCGCTACAAGGGTATCGTCTGCGACCGATGCGGTGTAGAGGTTACCGAGAAGAAGGTACGCCGCGAGCGTATGGGTCACATCTCGCTCGTGGTACCCGTAGCACACATCTGGTACTTCAAGTCGCTCCCCTCGAAGATCGGTTACCTGCTGGGTATCCCGTCGAAGAAGCTGGAGTCGATCATCTACTACGAGCGCTATGTAGTCGTACAGGCCGGTGCCGCTGCTGAGCAGGGCATTGAGCGCCTGGCTACGCTCTCGGAGAAGGAGTACTTCGATGTAGTCGAGGCTCTGCCGAAGGGCAACCAGCAGCTCGACGATTCGGATCCGAACAAGTTCATCGCCCAGATGGGTGCCGAGGCAGTGCTCGCACTGCTCAAGACGGTCGATCTGGATACGATGTCGTACCAGCTGCGTGACCGCGCTTCGCGCGAGACCTCGCAGCAGCGTAAGACCGAGGCTTTGAAGCAGCTTAATGTGGTGGAGATGTTCCGCGCATCGAGCGAGGTGAACAAGCCCGAGTGGATGATTCTGAATGTGATCCCCGTGATCCCGCCCGAACTCCGCCCGCTGGTACCGCTGGATGGTGGTCGTTTCGCTACCTCGGACCTGAACGATCTGTATCGTCGCGTGATCATCCGCAACAACCGTTTGAAGCGTCTGATCGAGATCAAGGCTCCGGATGTGATTCTGCGTAACGAGAAGCGTATGTTGCAGGAGGCTGTCGATTCGCTCTTGGATAACTCGCGTAAGAGCAATGCCGTGAAGAACGAGTCGAACCGCCCGCTCAAGTCGCTTTCGGACTCGCTGAAGGGTAAGCAGGGTCGCTTCCGTCAGAACCTGTTGGGTAAGCGTGTAGACTACTCGGCTCGTTCGGTAATCGTCGTTGGTCCCGAGCTGAAGATGCACGAGATGGGTATTCCGAAGGATATGGCTGCCGAGCTCTACAAGCCGTTCATTATCCGCAAGCTCATCGAGCGCGGTATCGTGAAGACGGTGAAGTCGGCCAAGAAGATCATCGACCGCAAGGATCCCGTTATTTGGGGCATCCTGGAGAATGTGATCAAGGGTCACCCCGTGCTGATGAACCGTGCTCCGACGCTGCACCGTCTGGGTATCCAGGCCTTCCAGCCGAAGCTCATCGAGGGTAAGGCAATGCAGCTGCACCCGCTGGCATGTACGGCATTCAACGCCGACTTCGACGGTGACCAGATGGCAGTCCACCTGCCGCTGGGCAATGCAGCCATCCTGGAGGCTCAGCTCCTGATGCTCGGTTCGCACAATGTCTTGAACCCCGCGAATGGTGCGCCGATTACGGTGCCTTCGCAGGACATGGTTCTCGGTCTGTACTACATCACCAAGCCGCGCAAGGGCGTGAAGGGTGAGGGTCTGAAGTTCTATGCCCCGGAGGAGGCGATCATTGCCTACAACGAGGGTCGTGCCGATCTGCACGCTACGGTTACCTGCTTGGTAGCTGACCGCGATGAGGAGGGCAACGAGATCCAGGCTCTGAAGGAGACGACGGTAGGTCGTATCCTCTTCAACCAGGTGGTTCCGAGCGAGGTAGGTTACATCAACGAGGTGCTGACGAAGCGTTCGTTGCGTGACATTATCTCGGTAGTGATGAAGAAGGCCGGTGCCGATAAGGTAGCCAAGTTCTTGGACGATATCAAGAACATGGGTTATCAGATGGCCTTCCAGGGCGGTCTGTCGTTTAACCTCGATGCAGTGATCATCCCCGATGAGAAGGAGGCACTCGTGCAGGAGGGTTACGAGCGTGCAGATGCCATCATGGAGGACTATAATATGGGTCTTATCACCAACAACGAGCGATACAACCAGATCATCGACGTGTGGACGAACATCAACACGAAGCTGACGAAGGTCGTTATCGATACGCTGATCAAGGATCAGGACGGTTTCAACCCCGTATACATGATGCTTGACTCGGGTGCCCGTGGTTCGAAGGAGCAGATTCGTCAGCTCAGCGGTATGCGTGGTCTTATGGCCAAGCCGCAGAAGTCGGGTGTTGAGGGTGGCCAGCAGGTTATCGAGAACCCGATTCTCTCGAACTTTAAGGAGGGTCTGTCGGTGTTGGAGTACTTCATCTCGACCCACGGTGCTCGTAAGGGTCTTGCCGATACGGCCTTGAAGACGGCCGATGCCGGTTACCTGACGCGTCGTCTGGTCGATGTGGCACAGGATGTGATCATCAACGAGGAGGATTGCGGCACGCTGCGTGGTCTGACGGCTACGGCCATCAAGCGCAACGACGATGTTGTACAGTCGCTCTACGACCGCATTTTGGGTCGCACGGCGCTGAACGATGTGATCCACCCGCTCACGGGCGAGGTGATCTGCTCGGCCGGTGCCGAGATCACGGAGGCTATTGCCGAGGCGATCGACAAGTCGCCGCTCGAGTCGGTTGAGATTCGTTCGGTGCTCACTTGCGAGGCTCGTCGCGGTGTCTGCGCGAAGTGCTACGGCCGCAACCTGGCTACGGCACGCATGGTACAGAAGGGTGAGGTCGTTGGTGTTATTGCAGCACAGTCGATCGGTGAGCCCGGTACCCAGCTTACGCTGCGTACCTTCCACGTCGGTGGTGTGGCCGGTGGTACCTCGGTTGAGACGAATGTCGTAGCGAAGTACGAGGGTCGTCTGGAGATCGATGAGTTGCGCACGATTGAGTCGAAGAACAACGCAGGCGAGACGATCGACCTGGTGATTTCGCGCCAGTCGGAGTTCCGCATCGTTGATCCGAAGACCGAGATCGTACTCTATACGCACGCTCTGCCTTATGGCGCGACGCTCTATAAGAAGGACGGCGACGAGATCAAGAAGGGCGACATGATCTGCGAGTGGGATCCCTACAACGCAGTAGTGATTGCCGAGAGCGATGGTAAGGTCATTTACGACAGCGTGATCGAGGGCGTCACCTACCGTGAGGAGCGTGACGAGCAGACGGGTCTGTCGGAGAAGGTGGTTATCGAGTCGAAGGATAAGACGAAGAACCCGGTGATCAAGATCGTCAACAAGGAGGATATCGAGGTCAAGCAGCTGAACCTCCCCGTGGGTGCCCATGTGGTGGTGAAGGACAAGCAGAAGATCAAGGCCGGCGAAATCCTGATCAAGATCCCGCGTGCCGTAGGCAAGTCGGGTGGCGATATCACCGGAGGTCTGCCGCGCGTTACCGAGCTCTTCGAGGCGCGCAACCCGTCGAATCCGGCAATCGTTTCGGAGATCGATGGTGAGGTAACCTTCGGTAAGATCAAGCGCGGTAACCGCGAGGTGGTTATCACCTCGAAGCAGGGTGACCAGAAGCGTTATCTGGTGCCTCTGTCGCGTCAGATCGTCGTACAGGAGAACGACTATGTGAAGGCCGGTTCGCCGCTGTCGGATGGTGCTATCACGCCGACCGATATCTTGAACATCTTGGGTCCCACGCGCATTCAGGAGTACATCGTGAACGAGGTTCAGGAGGTATACCGTATGCAGGGTGTAAAGATCAACGACAAGCACTTCGAGGTGATTGTTCGCCAGATGATGTCGAAGGTCAAGATCCAGGATCCGGGCGATACGCGCTTCTTCGAGGATCAGATTGTCGACAAGTGGGAGTTCATGGATGTGAACGACGAGCTTTACGACAAGGCTGTGGTTACCGATGCAGGCGACTCGACGACGATGCAGCCGGGTCAGATTGTCTCGCTGCGCAAGCTGCGTGATGAGAACTCGAGCCTCAAGCGTCGCGATTTGCAGACGGTGAAGGTCCGCGATATCGTTCCTGCAACCTCGGCGCAGATCCTGCAGGGTATCACCCGCGCTGCTTTGCAGACCTCGAGCTTCATCTCGGCCGCTTCGTTCCAGGAGACGACCAAGGTGCTCAACGAGGCCGCAATCCAGGGCAAGGTTGATCCGCTGGTAAACCTGAAGGAGAATGTGATCTGTGGTCACCTGATCCCCGGTGGTACGGGTCTTCGCGAGTACGAGAACCTGGTTGTCGGCTCGAAGGAGGATCTTCAGGCTATCGAGATAGCTCAGTAAGCCAATCCGCTAATAAGAAGAGCGGCCGCCCGAAAGGGTGGCCGCTCTTTTGTTTTTGAGGCAAGCAGAGATGAGTGCGCCGGGTTGCTTGCCGCTGAGGTCGATGATCTATTCGTGGTAGCTCTTTGCCAGACCACCCTCCGAGGTCTCTCGGTAGAGGCTCGGGAGGTCTCGTCCCGTCTCCTTCATCACACGAACCACCTTGTCGAAAGTTACCAGGTGCTGACCGTCGGAGAGGGTGGCGTAGGTGTTGGCGTCGAGGGCACGAGCGGCTGCAATGGCGTTACGCTCGATGCAGGGAACCTGCACCAGACCGCATACGGGGTCACAGGTGAGACCCAGATGGTGCTCCAGTCCCATCTCTGCAGCATACTCGATCTGCGAGGGAGTACCGCCAAAGAGCTGGCAAGCAGCGGCAGCGGCCATGGCGCAAGCTACGCCGATCTCGCCTTGACAACCCACCTCGGCACCCGAGATGGAGGAGTTGGTCTTTACGACATTACCAAACAGACCTGCCGTAGCCAGGGCACGGAGGATGCGGATGCGCGTGAAGTTGCGCGAGGTGGCCAGGTGGTAGATGGCAGCCGGAATGACGCCACACGAACCGCAGGTGGGGGCTGTTACAACTTGACCGCCCGAGGCGTTCTCCTCGGCAACGGCCAAGGCATAGGCATAGATCAGGGCGCGCGAAGCGAGTGAGCCGGTATAGCTCTGTGCCTTCACATAGTAGGTGCTTGCCTTGCGTGCTACCTTCAGACCACCCGGCAGCACACCGTCATTGTTCAGTCCGCGCTCGATCGTTTCGCACATGACTGTCCAAACATGGTCGAGGAAGTCCCAAATCTCCTTACCCTCGCAATCTTCGACAAACTCCCAATAGGTTTTACCCTCACGCTGGCAGTATGCCTTGATATCCTCGATCGTGCTGAAGGGGTAGATCTGGCGTTTGGGAGCCTCGGTGGTCTCCTCGTTGGCCAAAGCACCACCGCCCACGCTATAGATCTTCCACGAATCGACCACCTCGTCTGCCTTCAACCCTTCGAACAGCATACCGTTGGGGTGGAACGGAAGTACGATATTCGCCTTCCAGACGATCTCGGTAGGGGCAATCTGCTCCAACACCGACAGAATAGCCTGATCGGTCAGGTGACCACGACCCGTGGCGGCCAATGAACCGTAGAGCGTCACGCGGTAGCGATCTACCTTTGAACAACGCGTCGAGAACAGTTCGGCAGCACGCTTCGGACCCATCGTGTGGCTCGAAGAGGGTCCATTGCCTATCTTGAATAACTCTTTTAGTGATTCCATAATGAATGCTCGTTTGCAAATATAGAGCAAAGGTAATAAAAGGAATTCAAAATTTAGAATGCAAAATTCAAAATTATCGTAGCATTCTATGCGCAAAAAAAAGGCAGGATCTCTCCTGCCTCGCTTGGTAGCCCCACCGCGACTCGAACGCGAATTTAGGGTTTAGGAAACCCTCGTTCTATCCCTTGAACTATGAGGCCATGTGCCTTGCATCGCCCCGTGGGCTGCAAGGCGTATTTTTTAGCGCACCTCGATGTGAAGTTTGCGCTGCGCGTCCATATCGGACGATCCGCCGATGCGCACGATGTACTTACCCTGGCGGGTCTCCATACGCTCGGTGGCGGGGTTGAACCACTTGAAATCGTCGTATTTGAGCTCGAAGACTACAAACTCACTCTTGCCCGAGTCGAGCGTCACGCGGCGGAACCCGCGCAGCGTCTGCTGCGGACCCTCGCTGTCCGACGGGTAGGAGAGGTAGAGCTGTACGACCTCCGTGCCGGTGCGTTTGCCGATATTGCCTACGGGAACGGTGACGAAGAGCGACTGTCCCTTGCGGATGATCGTGCGGTTCGACTTCAGGTAACCGTAGAAGAAGTGTGTGTAGTTCAAACCGTGACCAAAGCGGAAGAGCGGATCCCCCTCGAAGTAACGATAGGTGTGCCCCTTCATGTTGTAATCCTCGAAGTCGGGCAGCTGCTCCGTGTTGCGGTAGAAGGTGACGGGGAGCTTGCCCGAGGGGCTCTCCAGTCCGAGCAGCACCTCTGCCAGCGCCGTGCCACCCTCCTGACCCGGGTACCAGGCCTGCAGGATAGCGTCGCAGTGGATCGCCTCCGGCTCTAGGGCAATGGCCGAACCCGAGAAGTTCACCAGCACGATGCGCTTGCCTGCATCGTGCAGCGCAGCAATGGCTTCACGCTGCACTTTCGGCAACTCGATGCTCTCGCGATCGCCGCCTCGGAACCCCGGGGCATTGACAGCCATCTCCTCACCCTCCAATTGGGGTGAGATGCCACCGGCAAAGATTACGGCATCCACATCGGCAATGCGCTCGAGGAACTCCTCCATATTTTGCGGTGCAGCCTCGGCAAAGTCGAGCTGCAGCATCGCATCCTCGCGCTTGCGCACGCCTGCATAGGTCATCTCAATCGCGTACTCCTTGCCCGCCTCGTAGACAAACTCGTAGAGCGTGATCGTATTCTTGGTGTTGCTCTTCTGGGCTACCTGCTCGCCGTTGATCTTGATCGTCATCTGCTCGTTGGTCATCACGCGGAAGGCGCCAACACCCGTGCGCGTCGGGCGGAAAGTGGCCTCGTAGCGAGCCGTGAAGGCGGAGAGTTGCACGCCCGGAGCAACCACCGTGTTGCCGGCTACATTGAAGTGAATCGGCTGGTCGATCTGCTCGGTAGCAATGGGAGTGCCGCTACCATCGAGGTTGTTCCAGTAGCTCGCACGAAAGCCCGTTTGACCCTTGAAGGAGCACTGACCAATCAGCGAGTGGTAGGTGGTCTCATCCGTGTAGCTGCAGAGCGGTTCGTAGATCAGGTTGGCGTCGGGCATCAGCGCACGCAAACCCTCCAGGAGCGTAACTGTATAGGAGGGTGTACCGGTGTAGTTGCCCCATTGCATCGCCTCGTTGTCAGCATTCGGGCCAACGAGTGCGATCTTCATAGCGCGGCTCAACGGCAAGAGCCGGTCGCGGTTTTGCAGCAGGACAAAGCTCTCGAGCGCCATCTGGCGAGCCAGCTCACGATGCTTCGGGCTATCGACCACCGAGTAGGGGATCTTGTAGGGATCCTCCTGCTCGAAGAGACCGAGCGAGAAGCGCGCTTCCATCAGACGAATCACCGCGCGGTCGATCTCCTCCTCGGTAATCAAGCCGCGCTTGACAGCTTCGTTCAGGGCGGCATAGCTGCTGCCGCACTCCAGATCACAACCAGCCTTCACGGCCGCAGCCGCAGCTGTGGCGGCATCGGGGTGGGTCTCGTGGCGACCCTTACCAAAGAAGTCACGGATCGCGCCGCAATCCGAAACGACGATGTGTTGGTAGCCCCACTCTTTTCTCAACAGCGAGTCGAGTAGGTAGGTGCTCGCGCAGCAGGGCTCTCCCTCGAAGCGGTTGTAAGCACCCATCACCTCCTTCACATCACCCTCGCGAACCAACATCTCAAAGGCGGGGAGGTAGGTCTCGAAGAGGTCGCGCTTCGAGATATTCTTGGCATCGAACGAGTGGCGATTCCACTCCGGACCCGAGTGTACGGCGTAGTGCTTGGCGCAGGCGTGCAGCTTATCGAAACGGGCGTTCGGGTCGCCCTGCAGACCGCGTACAACGGCCAGACCCATATGGCTTGTGAGGTAGGGATCCTCGCCGTAGGTCTCCTGTCCGCGTCCCCAGCGGGGGTCACGGAAGATATTGATGTTCGGCGTCCAAAAGGTCAAACCCTGGTAGCGCAAGCGCGACCCTTTGCTCACAAAGTCGGCGTGTTTGGCACGCGCCTCGTCCGAGGCGGCCGTGAAGACCTCCTCCAAGAGCTTGTTGTTGAACGAAGCCGCCATACCGATCGTCTGCGGGAAGACCGTAGCCAGACCGGCTCGTGCTACGCCATGCAGCACCTCGTTCCACCAATCATAGCGCTCCACGCCAAGACGCGGAATGGCCGGTGCGCTGTTCTGCATCTGTGCGATCTTCTCCTCGAGCGTCATGCGGCTGACGAGATCCTTTGCACGCTCCAAATCCGAGCGTGAAGCATCCTGGTAGGGGTATTGCTGCGCAGAGAGAGAGAGTACGGCGCAGAGGCTCAAGAGTCCTAAAACAAGGCGTTTCATGGTCAATGTTATTATTTGTTGCGGCTATTGTATGCTTTGAGCGCCTCGCCCAGAATGACGAGCGCACGCTCCAAATCCTCCTTCTTTAATACATAGGCGATGCGCACCTCGTTGCGGCCATATCCCGGTTCGGAATAGAAACCCGAGGCGGGCGCCATCATGATCGTCTCGCCCTCGTATTCAAAATCCGAGAGACACCACTCGCAGAAGTCGTCACTATTCTCCACCGGCAGACGAGCCACCGTGTAGAATGCACCCATCGGGATTGGCGAGTAGACGCCGGGGATGCGGTTCAGACCGTCGATCAGGCATTTGCGGCGTTCGATATACTCCTCATAGACCTCTGTCGAGTAGCTGCGAGGAGCGTCGATCGAGGCCTCGGCCACGATCTGACCCAACAGCGGGGGCGAGAGGCGCGCCTGGCAGAACTTCATCACAGCCTCGCGCACGGCTGCATTCTTGGTGATGAGTGCACCGATGCGGATGCCACACTCCGAGTAGCGCTTCGAGACCGAGTCGATCAGCACGACATTCTGCTCGATGCCCTCGAGGTGGCAGGCTGAGATGTAGGGCGAGCCCGTGTAGATAAACTCACGATAGACCTCATCCGAGAAGAGGAACAAATCGTGCTTCTTCACCAGGTCGCGGATGCGCTCCATCTCGCGGCGCGTGTAGAGGTAACCGGTTGGGTTGTTGGGGTTGCAGATCAGGATGCCGCGCGTGCGGGGGTTGATCAACTTCTCAAACTCGGCCACATCGGGCAGCGCAAAGCCCTGCTCGATGGTCGAGACAACGGGACGGATCGTGGCGCCGGCCGAGATGGCAAAAGCCATGTAGTTGGCGTAGGCGGGTTCCGGCACAATGATCTCATCACCCGGGTTCAGACACGACATAAAGGCGAAGAGTACGGCCTCCGAGCCACCCGTCGTGACGATCACATCCTCGGGCGTGAGTTTGATCTGATACTGCTCGTAGTAATCCACCAACTTCTTGCGCAGCGAGAGATAACCATCGCTGGGGCTGTACTCCAATACCTTGCGGTCGATCTGACGCACCGCCTCCAAGCCCACTTCGGGGGTGGGGAGGTCGGGCTGACCGATGTTGAGGTGATATACCTTCGTGCCACGGGCCTTGGCAGCCTGTGCCAACGGGAAGAGTCTACGAATCGGGGAGGCCGGCATCAGCTCGGCGCGTTCGGAGATGAAAGGCATGGTGCGCTGTGTTTTGATTATTCGAGGTCGATCAAAGAGTTGAACTTCACGCTCTTGTGAGGCGGAATGCGTACGGGGGCTCCCGTGCGAGGATTACGCCCCATGCGCTCGGCCGTGTGGTGTACCGAGAAACTTCCCAATCCGGATAGGGTGATGCGCTCACCTTCGCCAAGGGTGTGGTTCACCACTCGGATCATGGCGTCGATCGTCTTGCGAATCTCGACCTTCGGCTGGTTTGTCTCGAGGGCTATGGCCTCGACAAGTTGCGCTTTGTTCATCGGTGTGGCGTTTTTAACGATGCATAATAGACAAAGATACCTATTTTTATTTGGAATACAAAATTAAGAAATAGGGAATTTTGGGAATTTTGGGAATTTTGGGAATTTTGGGAATTTTGGGAATTGCCCTTAACTTTCTTAACTTCCCTAAACAAAGCCCCTCCTTAACAAAGGAGGGGTTTGGGGAGGATTTTAAGTGTTGGGAGAGGCCGAAGGCCGATCCCTCTCCTTCCGCAAAGGGTTTGCAAGGACCCGGGTGGAGGGTTTTGGAAGGAGGGATTGGCTACTTCGCAAGCCTTTGGCTTGCTTCGTGACGCCTTTCCCTTCCGCTCGCCGCGGGGGCCCTTGCAAACGAAGCGAATGGCTCGCAGGCTCCTAAGGAGTCACTTTTTGTGTTTATCCAACACTGCTCAAACAAGTTTGGCACTGTCGTATAAACACAAAAAGGGCGTCGATAAAATCGACGCCCTGCGAGCCTATTCGCCCTTTGCGGAAGGAGAGGGATTCGAACCCCCGGATCCGTGAAGATCAACGGTTTTCAAGACCGCCGCAATCGACCACTCTGCCATCCTTCCTTGCTTGTCACAACCTGCTGTGACCCTCTTCTTGTCTGCGGAAAGGAGGGGATTCGAACCCCTGAAACGCTTTTGGCGTTTACTCACTTTCCAGGCGAGCCAGTTCAACCACTCCTGCACCTTTCCTTTTCGCGCCGACAAAGGTAGATAAAAAATCCCAATTCTCCAACATGGAGAACCTCTTTCGCTATTCGATCACCTTCATCTGCTGGCGAATCGACTCCTCGTGGATCGCCTGCATCACCGTACGCATGAACTCGCGATCCATTCCCAACTCAACGGCCTGGCGGGCGCGACGCTCGAGGATCTCTTCGTAACGCTGAGCCTGCAGCACAGGCATCTGGTGTGCCTTTTTGTAGCTGCCGATCTCCTGCGAAACCTGCATGCGTCGCGAGAGCAGCTCCAAGAGCTCGTTGTCAAGTTTGTCGATCTGGCGGCGCAGCTCGTTGAGGTTTTCGGTGGTGGTATTCATATCTCGAATGATTAAGTTATTGAGAATGAACGAAAGTGTCTCGGGCGATACCTGCTGGTTCTTGTCGCTCCAGGCTGTGTCGGGGGCGCAATGCGACTCGACAATCAGACCGTCGAAGCCGAGGTCCATCGCCTGTTGCGACAGCGGCGCAATCAACTCGCGCTTACCGCCGATGTGGCTCGGGTCGGAGAAGAGCGGCAGGTTGGGGATGCGACGACGCAACTCGATCGGAATGGCCCAGTAGGGGTGGTTGCGGTAGAGGCTCTTATCGACCCAGGTGAAGCCGCGATGGATGGCGCCCAGGCGACGAATGCCGGCATTGTAGATGCGCTCCAACGCTCCGATCCAGAGCTCCAGGTCGGGGCTTACGGGGTTCTTCACCAAGACGGGTACGTCGACCCCCTCGAGCGAGTCGGCCAGCTCCTGCATGGCGAAGGGGTTGGCAGCCGTGCGTGCGCCGATCCAGAGCAGATCGACCCCGCCGACCAGCGCCGCCTCGACATGGGCGCGCGTGGCGACCTCCGTGGCAGTGAACATGCCCGTTTCGGCTTTCACCTTCTTGAGCCACTCCAAACCCACGCGGCCGACACCCTCGAAGCCTCCCGGCTTGGTGCGGGGCTTCCAAACGCCGGCGCGGAAGATCTGGATGCCCTTGCGTGCCAGGGCATGAGCCGTGGTGAGCACCTGCTCTTCGGTCTCGGCACTGCACGGGCCGGCAATGATCAGGGGACGGGCTGTGTCGAGCCCGGGGAGGGTAATGGGTTTAAGATCGTTCATGGTGGTTGGTCTGTTTTTGGGTTAAAGGGCGGGGTTGGGCGACTCTTTATACTCGCCCAGAATCGTAAAATCGCTCGTGAGCGGGCGCACAGCCTCGACGGCCTGGCGGTAACGCTCCAAGCTTTGGAAGGTTACATCGATGTAGAAACGATACTCCCACTCGCGTCCGATGATCGGCAGCGACTGGATCTTCGTCAGGTTCACATCGTAGAATGAGAGCACGGTCAGCACCTTCGAGAGCGAGCCCTGCGTGTGGGGTAGCGTGAAGAGGAATGAGGCCTTGTCGGCGGCAGTCACCTCGGGAGCGTGGTCGCGATCGGCCAAGACGAGGAAGCGGGTGAAGTTGTGGCGGTTGGTCTCAATGGCGTAGGCCAGGATCTCCAACCCATAGAGCTTCGCGGCATCTTCGCCGCAGATGGCGGCCACGCCGCGCAGCCCCGCCTCGGCAATCTCACGCGCCGAGCCGGCCGTGTCGTCGCGCTCGACGATGCGCGCCTGCGGCATGGTTTTCAGGAAGTTGCCGCACTGCATCAGGGCGATGGGGTGCGAGCGTACCTCCTCGATCTCCTCGATGCGCTGCCCGGGCAGGGCGCAGAGCATGTGCGAGATGCGGATCTTCTCCTCGCCTATGATGCGCAGGTTCGAGCAGCGCAGCAGCTCGTGGTTTTGGAGCAGCGAGCCCGCTATCGTATTCTCGATGGCGGCAATGCCGAGCAGCGAACGGTCGCTATCGAGGGTCGAGAAGAGCGTCTCGAAGCTCTCGCACGGCACGACGGAGATGGGCTCCGCACCGAAGAATTTGCGGGCGGCCGTCTCGTGGAAGCACCCTGCAATGCCTTGTATGGTTACCTGTTTCATCGGTTTCTCGAAAAAAAAGTCTTCTCATTAAAAAATCCCACTCCAAACGGTTGGGAGCGGGATTTGTTGTTGGTTACTTATCGGTTTAGTACACACGCGTCATCTCGCCCCTTTTTGTCGCATCAAAAAAGAAGTAGGAAAAACCGTATGCAAAAAAGTTCGTCATATCTATCTGCAAATATACAGAAAAAACGGCGCTACGCAACTTTTTTCTTCTATTTTTTCTTCTTCCCGAAGAAAAAACGCTTCAAGGCATTGCGGCGATCGCGTGCACGAATGAAGCCTAAGAGTCCCTCTGCGGCGTCGAGCTGGGTGTAGCGGCTGTTCCATCCGCGCACCTCGGCGTAGCAGGCCATGATGTAGGTGTAGGGGGCCAGCGGGCAGGTCAGACGACGCAGATTGTAGAAGCACTCCTTGCGTGTCAAGGGGCGATCCTTGAACTCCATGCGGTTGATGTCGATCAACTCAAAGTGGTAGTTCCCTTCGGCGTCGAGCAGCCACTGGGTGTTGCTGTTGTTGAAGTCGCCGTGCATGATTCCCTTCTCGTGCAGCTCTACCACAAAGCCGGCAAAGGCACGCAACGCCTCGGTGGTGTGGGGTGCGGGGAACTCCTGGGTGAGGAGTTTCAGGTCGTGGTACTCTGAGTAGGCGGTCACGAGGTACGAGCAGGCCATCCCCTTGCCGCGGTACTCCTCACACCAAGCGATTGGGTGGGGGGTGTGTACTCCGCGCTCAAGGAGCATCGAGGCGTGCTCAAAGGCACGACGAGCCTTACTCTTGCGCAGACGGCCGTAGAGCAGGCGGTTGATGCCTGATGGCGCGCGAAAGCGCTTGACGACGATTCGCTCGCCCTCGATCGTGAAGGCGCGAACCGTGTTGCGACCGGCAAAGAGCGTCTCCGCTTGCGGGTCGTTGAAGTGGGTGGGCAGCGTCTCGATGAAGGGGCAGAAACGCTCCATATCGGGGTGAATAGCGTACTTCATACTACAAAGGTATGAAAAAAAGAGCACCCGACAAAGGTGCTCTTTCGTTTTTTATGTGGTGAGATCACTATTTCGCAAAGAGCGAGCAGGCGATACCCATCTCCAAGCCGCGCAGCTCGGCCAAACCGCGCATGCGGCCGTAGCACGAGTAGCCCGGATTCGACTTACGGTTCAGGTCGTCGCACATCTGATGGCCGTGGTCGGGACGCATCGGGATCGAACGCTGGTACTTCTGCTGGATCTCGAGGAAGGCCTTCATCACCTCATACATCGGAACATCGCCCTCGAGGTGATTGTCTTCCTGGAAGTTGCCGTCAGCATCGCGGCGCGTCGAGCGCAGGTGCACGAAGCCTACGCGCTCACCGAACTCGCGCATGATTTCCGGCAGGTTGTTGTCGGCACGCACACCGAACGAGCCGGTGCAGAGGCACAGACCGTTCGACTTGTTGGGCACGGCCTCGATCAGCTTGCGGAAGTCCTCGGCCGTCGACATGATGCGCGGCAGACCCAGAATCGGATACGGGGGATCGTCGGGGTGAATCACCATCTCGGCACCTACCTCGTCGGCCACGGGGCAGATCTCGCTGAGGAAGTAGATCAGGTTCGCGCGCAGCGTCTCGGCATCGACCTCCTTGTAGCGGTCGAGTGCCTGACGGAACTGCTCGATCGTGAAGCTCTCCTCGGCACCCGGCAGACCGGCGATCATGTTGCGCGTGATGAGCTCCTTCTCGGCCTCGTCCATCGCCTCAAAGCGAGCCTTAGCGCGCGCCTGCTCCTCGGCCGTGTACTCCGTCTTGGCAGCCTCGCGCTGCAAGATGAAGAGGTCGAAGGCCATGAAGGCAGCACGCTCGAAACGCAGGGCCTTCGAGCCGTCCTCGACCGTGTAGGCTAAGTTCGTGCGCGTCCAATCGAGAACGGGCATGAAGTTGTAGGTGATGCACTTAATGCCACAGGCGGCCAGGTTGCGGATCGACTGCTTGTAGTTCTCGATATACTTCTGATACTCGCCCTCGCGCGTCTTGATGTGCTCGTGTACGGGTACCGACTCTACGACCGACCATACCATGCCAGCCTCGGCGATCATCTGCTGGCGTTTCTGAATCTCCTCGACGGTCCAAACCTCACCGTTGGGGATGTGATGCAGGGCGTGTACAATGTCGGTAGCACCCGCCTGACGGATGTTCGAAAGCGAGACGGGATCGTTCGGCCCGTACCAGCGCCACGATTGTTTGCAAAGATACATATTGATTTGGTTTTAAGTTTTGCTTTGTTGTTGTTCTTGTTGAAGGCCTTAATTCGCCGCCTTCGGCGTCGTTTACAAATCTTACCCACCCCCAAACCCCCGCCTCAGGCAGGGGCTTATGTGCCGCCTTTCAGGCGTCAAGGGAGTTCTTGCAAAGGTCAGTTTGGAAAAGGGTCTTCAATACTAATTCTAAATTTTGAATTCTAAATTTTGAATTAGATGCTGAAAGCATCGAAACCGCCATCGACGACGATAACCGTGCCACTTACAGCCTTCGAGGCGTCCGAGGCCAACCACTGCAGCGTGCCGACCAGCTCATCGGGCTCGAGGAAACGGCCGTAGGGCGTGTGCTCGAGGATCGTGTGCGAGCGGGGCGTGAGCGAGCCGTCGGGGTTGGTCAAGAGCGCGCGGTTCTGGTTCGTCAGGAGGAAGCCCGGGGCGATGGCGTTGACACGCAGGCCGTCGCCGAACTTGATGGCCAGCTCACCGCAGAGGTACTTTGTCCAGTTCGATACGGCAGCCTTCGCAACGCCGTAGCCAGCTACGCGCGTCAGGGGACGGAGCGCCGACTCGGACGAGAAGTTGATGATCGAGCCGCACTTCTTCTCGACCATCGCCTTGGCAAAGACCATCGTCGGGAGGATCGTGCCGAAGAGGTTGAGCTCCGTGCAGAGCTTCACGGCCTCGACATCCAGATCGAAGATCGTCTGGTCGGGCTGCACCGTGGCGCGTGCCATGTTACCGCCCGCGGCGTTCAGCAGAATGTCGATCGTGCCATACTTGGCGATGATGTCGGTGTAGTTCTGCTCCAAGACCTCCTTGTCGAGCACATTCGTCGGGAGGAAGCATGCCTCGCCACCCTCGGCTTTGATCTCGGCGATGATCCCCTCGGCAATCTCGCGTGTGCGCTCCAAGTCGAGCAATACCACCTTGGCACCCTGCTCG
This sequence comes from Alistipes sp., assembly GCA_017555105.1. GTDB lineage: Bacteria > Bacteroidota > Bacteroidia > Bacteroidales > Rikenellaceae > Alistipes. Next base: position 494 of record JAFZHB010000009.1, on the reverse strand, counting down.
GCAAAGTGCTTAACAATCGAGGCGCCCAATACGCCGCAGGCACCGGTCATAACGACCACTTTGCCCTCTACGCTGAATAAGTTTCTCATGCTTTTAATCTCTGTTTTTATGTGTTGTTTTCTTGCTTTCGTTGGCTGTATCGGTGGATAAACGAAAGGGCTCACACGCTTATTGTGTACCTGCACAGTAATATCCACGCTACAAATATAGCAAGAAATTTGGAATAATTTTATCTTCAAAGAAAAAAATAGCCGGCAAAAGAGATAAGTTGTTAGGCATAGCTCGTTTCGGATAGATGGTGTTAGTTATATGGCGCCTCGGCAATGCCCCAAATCTGGCGATTTGAGCGGAAAACCATCTGCCTCTTTTTGCAAATAAATTTGCCAACGAGGCTTCTGATTTTCCACTGAAAAAAAATTTGGCATTGCGCTCGTTGTGAGAAGTCTTTAACTTCGCTTCGCACGGGCTGTCGCCGTGCATCGCTCGTTTTAGAT
>JAFZHB010000008.1 GCA_017555105.1 Alistipes sp. | reverse complement strand
CACACGATGTTCGAGATGCTCGGCAACTGGTCCTATGGCGACTACTTCAAGAAGGAGGCGATTGAGTGGGCTTGGGAGCTGTTGCATGATGTCTACAAGCTCCCCGCCGAGCGCATGTACGCTACGGTATTCGAGGGCTCGGAGGAGGACGGTGTGCCGTTCGATCAGGAGGCCTACGACTATTGGTTGCAGTTCCTGCCGGCCGACCACATCATTCGCGGTAACAAGCACGACAACTTCTGGGAGATGGGCGAGACGGGTCCTTGTGGTCCCTGCTCGGAGATCCACTTCGACCTCCGCGACGAGGAGGAGATTGCAGCCAAGCCCGGTCGTGAGATGGTCAATATGGGTCACCCGCAGGTGATCGAGATCTGGAACCTCGTCTTCATGCAGTTTAACCGCAAGGCCAACGGCTCGCTCGAGGAGCTGCCGGCACGCAATGTCGATACGGGTATGGGCTTCGAGCGCCTTTGCATGGTGATGCAGGGCAAGAAGTCGAACTACGATACCGATGTCTTCCAGCCCACGATTCAGCGCATCGCCGAGTTCTCGGGCAAGCAGTATGGCATTGATGAGAAGTGCGATGTGGCCATGCGCGTTATTGCCGACCACCTGCGTGCGATCTCGTTCTCGATTGCCGACGGTCAGCTCCCCTCGAATGTCAAGGCGGGCTATGTGATTCGTCGCATTCTGCGTCGTGCTGTGCGTTACGGCTACACCTACCTCGGCTTCAACGAGCCGATGCTCTGCAAGCTCGTTCCGGTGCTTGTAGCCCAGATGGGTGAGCAGTTCCCCGAGCTCAAGGCACAGCAGACCCTCATCGAGAAGGTAATCGAGGAGGAGGAGTCGTCGTTCCTGCGCACGCTGGCTACGGGTATCAACCTCCTCGACGGTGTGATTGCCCGTACGAAGAAGGAGGGCAAGGAGCTGATCTCGGGTAAGGACGCCTTCGAGCTTTATGATACCTTCGGTTTCCCGATCGACCTCACGGAGCTGATCGCTCGCGAGCAGGGTGTGGGTGTTGATCTGGAGGCCTTCGAGGTGGAGCTCCAGGCGCAGAAGGCGCGTTCGCGTAACGCTGCGGCTGTCGATACCGACGACTGGGTTGAGCTCTTCCCGCTCCCGCAGAGCGAGTTTACGGGCTACGATACGCTGACCGACGAGGTGAAGATTGCACGCTATCGCCGTGTAACCTCGAAGGGCAAGACGACCTATCAGCTTGTCTTCGACCACACGCCGTTCTACGGCAACTCGGGTGGTCAGATGGGTGACACGGGCTACATCGCGACGGCCAACGAGCGCGTCGAGGTGGTAGCTGCCGAGAAGGAGAATGGTCTGATTATTCATATTGTCAATACGCTGCCGGAGAATCCCTCGGCGACCTTTACCGCTGTGGTAAATCCCGAGAAGCGTCAGTCGTCGGCCAACAACCACTCGGCTACGCACCTCATGCACGAGGCACTGCGCACGGTGCTGGGTACGCATGTCGAGCAGAAGGGCTCGCTCGTGACGCCCGACTCGCTGCGTTTCGACTTCTCGCACTTCCAGAAGGTTACGCCCGAGGAGTTGCGTCAGGTGGAGCAGCTCGTTAACCGTGCAATCCGCTCGAACTACCCCCTCGAGGAGAACCGCGAGGCTACGAAGGAGGAGGCCGAGGCAGCCGGTGCGATGATGCTCTTCGGCGAGAAGTATGGCGATAAGGTGCGCATGGTGAAGTTCGGCTCGTCGGTGGAGCTCTGCGGTGGTACGCACACGAGCGCAACGGGTACGATCGGTCTCTTCAAGATCGTCTCGGAGGGTGCTATCTCGGCGGGTGTTCGCCGTATCGAGGCCGTGACGGGAGAGCGTGCCGAGAAGATGCTCTACGCCGTGGAGGATACCATGTCGTCGCTTGCTGAGGCACTGCACAACTCGCAGGTGATGCAGGCCGTGAAGAAGATGATCGAGAACAACGAGAGCCTCACGAAGGAGGTCGAGGAGATGCGTAAGGAGCAGATCGCCCAGGTGGCTGATCGTTTCTTTGCCAACCTCGAGGAGCAGGGTGGTATGCAGCTCGTACAGGCTGTCATGCCGCGTCGTGCCGACTTTGTGAAGGATCTGGCCTACAATTTGCGCGGTCGCGCTCCGAAGCTCGTCTTCGTGGTGGGTGTCGTGAACGACGGCAAGCCGACGCTGACGATCATGCTCGGCGACGAGATCACGGCCGCAGGCGTCAATGCAGGTGCTGTCGTGCGCGAGGCTGCGAAGCTCATGCAGGGCGGTGGTGGCGGTCAGGCCTTCTTCGCTACGGCGGGTGGTAAGAACCCCGATGGCCTGCAGGCTGCCATCAACAAGGCGGTAGAGCTGATCGCCGCACAGGTAAAGTAAGAGATAAAGTAAAAACAGATAAGGAAATGGCTAACAAAGTATTATTGATGATCCTCGATGGCTGGGGTAACGGCCACAAGGATCAGGCAGATGTCATCTCGACGGTGCACCCTGCCTATATCTCGAAGATGAGCGAGGAGTATCCCCACGCCGAGTTGCGCACCGACGGTGAGAATGTCGGTCTGCCCGAGGGTCAGATGGGTAACTCGGAGGTCGGCCACCTCAATATCGGTGCCGGTCGCGTGGTTTATCAGGATCTGGTGAAGATCAACCGCGCATGCCGCGACAACTCGATCATGCAGAACAAGGAGGTTGTTGCAGCCTTCGAATATGCTAAGGAGCACGGCTCGGCCGTACACCTCATGGGTCTCTGCTCGGACGGCGGCGTGCACTCGTCGCTGGAGCACCTCTTCAAGCTCGTGGATATTGCTGCCGAGTATAAGATCGAGCGTACCTACGCACACTGCTTCATGGACGGTCGCGATACCGATCCGCGCAGCGGTAAGGGTTTCATCGAGCAGCTCGATAAGCACATGCAGGCTACGACGGGTCAGATCGCCACGATCATCGGTCGCTACTACGCCATGGACCGCGATAAGCGTTGGGAGCGCGTGAAGGTAGCTTACGACGCCCTGGTAGAGGGTGTCGGCGAGAAGGCTACGGATATGGTGGCTGCTGTGCAGGCTTCGTACGATCAGGAGGTTACGGACGAGTTCATCAAGCCGATCGTGAAGGTGGGCGAGAACGGCGAGGCCGTAGGTCTGATTCGCCCGAACGATGTGGTGATCTTCTACAACTACCGCAACGACCGCGCCAAGGAGCTGACGATCGTCCTCACGCAGGAGGATATGCCGGCCGAGGGCATGCACACCATGCCGCTCTACTACTGCTGCATGACTCCGTATGACGCCAAGTTTACGGGTCTGCATATCCTCTTCGATAAGGAGAATGTGCAGAACACGATTGGCGAGTGGGTCTCGAAGCAGGGTCTGAACCAGCTGCGCATCGCCGAGACGGAGAAGTACGCGCATGTGACCTTCTTCCTGAACGGTGGTCGCGAGGAGAAGTTCGAGGGTGAGGATCGTATCTTGGTTGCCTCGCCGAAGGTGGCTACCTACGACCTGCAGCCCGAGATGTCGGCTCCCGAGGTGGCTGATAAGCTCGTCGAGGCACTCGATACGCAGAAGTTCGACTTCATCTGCCTGAACTTCGCCAACGGCGATATGGTGGGCCACACGGGTATCTATGAGGCGATCGTCACGGCCGTGAAGGCGGTGGATCAGTGCGTAGAGAAGGTCGTGGAGGCTGCCAAGCGCAACGGCTATGAGGTGGTGCAGATTGCAGACCACGGTAACGCCGACAACGCGGTGAATGCCGACGGCACGCCCAATACGGCTCACTCGCTCAATCCTGTACCCATTGTGGTGGTTTCGGATCGCGTGAAGGCTGTACACAACGGTATCTTGGCCGATGTCGCCCCGACGGTGTTGAACCTGATGGGTATCGAGCAGCCGGCTGAGATGAGTGGTCACTCGCTGGTTGAGCTGAAGTAAACGAAAAAGAGATTGTTGGTGACAACAATCTCTTTTTTTTTAGGAATATAAGGAGTTTAGGGCACCTAAACTCCTTACTTTGTCTTAATACAACTCAATAAACTCATAGCTGTTGCCGACCTTTTCGAGGTAGCGCAGGAACTCTTTCAGCTCGATCACCACCGTGGCACGATTGTCGTTCGGGTGGAACGAGAGCGCAGGGTAGTTGCGCAGTTGTGCATCCAAAAAGAGGTGTACATGTTGCTCGGGGTCGTTGATCAATCCAAAGGGTGATACCGATCCCGGTCGCAAACCCAGCCAACGCTCCATGCGCTCTTCGGAGGCGAAGGTGAGCTTTCCCTGGCGGAGACGCTGCTCCAGGTCGCGGATCGCCAGCGACTGCTCGGCATCAAAGCAGACGAGGTAGTGGCGATTTCCCTTGTGGTTGCGGAAGAAGAGGTTCTTGCAGTGCTTCGAGTCGTCGGCACGCCAATACTGACGCGCGATCTCGATCGTCGGAGCCTCGGGGTGCTCATACCAAGTGTAGCGGATCTCGTGGCGGTCGAGGAAGTCGAAGACCACCTGCATGCGTTCGGTTACCATAGCTTATAACTCCCCAATTAAATCACGAATGACGACCGAGGCGCACCCAATGCCAAAGAGGGCCGGTATGTAGGAGATTGTCCCCACCTGCGACTTCTTGTTCTGCTCCTCCGAGAGGATCATCGCCCCCTCACGGATCGGCTCGGGCGAGAAGACGGCGCGGAACCCCTTGTAGATACCGATCTTGTGGAGTCGCTTGCGCAACATGTGCGCCAAGGGGCAGTGGTGTGTCTTTGATATATCCTTGATTTCGAGCTGCGTAGGATCGACCTTTGCGCCTGCCCCCATCGAGCTTACAAGCGGCATCTTACGCTCCAGCGTGGCGGCAATCAGCGCCAATTTCGGCGAGAGCGTGTCGATGCAATCCACCACATAGTCGTAGCGTGCAGCATCGAGCAGCGTGTAGGTCTCCTCGTCTTTGATGTAGCGGTTGACGAGCGTGAGCTCGATCTCTGGATTGATGTCACGCAGACGGTCGGCCAGCACCTCGGCCTTTGGACGCCCCAGGGTTGAGTGCAGGGCGATGAGCTGTCGGTTGATGTTCGTAAGTCCCACCGTGTCAGCGTCAGCCAGCGTCATGCGACCTACACCCGCACGGGCAATCATCTCGGCAGCGTAGGCTCCTACGCCTCCCAATCCGACCACCAAGACATGCGCTTTGCGCAGCGTTTCAAGTTTCTCGCTTCCGAGTAGCAACTCGGTGCGTTCTAACCAGTTATCCATCATTCTTTTTAAATATGCGTCTGTAATTTGCGCGGGTTACCGCTTGTAACTCCTCGCTGGTTATTCCGCGCAGCGAAGCGATCTCAGCATAGAGTTCGCCGAGCGGCGTGGTTGCCTCGTCGCTCTCCACAAAGAGCCGATCGAGCGGTGTTTGGCGGAGCGCCTCGATCGTCTTGGGTGAGGTCGCCGTGCGTGCTCCAAAGGAGAGGTAGTAACCCCGTAGGAGGGCCTGCTGCGCCTGCTCCTTCGAGCCGATAAAGCCGTGGAAGATCACCGCAGGGAGCGATCTCCCGGCGAGGCACTGCATCATTTCATTGAACGCCTTAACGCAGTGTAAAACAACGGGTTTGGCCTGTTGCTCTGCTAGTTTGAGTTGCGCCTCAAAAACGGTCTTTTGCGCTTCAAAATCCACGCTGCACACCTTGTCTAATCCAATCTCGCCCACGGCCTCGGCTGCGCGCACCGCCTCCGCATCGGGGAGGGTGGCTGCTGCCGCCTGCCACGGATGTACGCCCACCGTGCGAATCGTTGTCGCCTCGGTCGGGTGGTGGGTGTGGATGTCGACAAGCTGTTGCTTCATAGGACAAATGTACACATTTCTTGCAACCCGACATAACATCTCGGAGATTATTTGGAAATAAACCCCTGCGAGGCTCGCTTTTGTGGAAAAAATTTTGTATTTTCGCACGCGAAAATGCAGTGCTTGGTCCGATAGAGGACAAGGTTGTAGCTTATTTCGTATGTCGTTGCGCATGAAAAAGTTGAATAACTATTCGGTCTCCGAAGAGATTGCAAATACAGCCACACATGCAGCAGGTCTGGTAATGGGACTTGCTGTAACACTGTTTTTTCTCCTGAAGGCGAGTCCTTCGGAGCCGTGGATCGTGCCCTTTGCGTTGGTGCTCTACCTGGTGGGTGTCGTGAGCTCCTATGCTGCTTCGACCCTCTACCATGCCATTCCGGCTGCGAAGGCCGAAACGAAGGCGCTGGCGCGTAAGTTCGACCATGCGGCAATCTACTGGCACATCGCCGGCAGCTATACGCCGCTGACGCTGATCGCTATGATGCGCGGAGGAGAGCCGGTGTGGGGCGTGGCGATCTGTATCTTCGTCTGGATCTCGGCGCTGACGGGTACGGCGTTGAGCTTCCGCAAGATGAAGACGCAGAGCTACCTCGAGACGGCCTGCTATGTGCTGATGGGGCTGACGATCCTCGTGGCCTTCAAGCCCTTCTACACCTGCTGCGGTCTGGAGATCGTGCTCTGGGTTGTGGGTGAGGGTGTGGCCTACATCACGGGGGCAGTGCTCTATAGCCTCAAGAAGTTCTCTTACACGCACACCACCTTCCACCTCTTTGTTATCCTGGGCGACATCTGCCACATGATAGCGACTTGGAAGATGTTGCAGCTGTTTGTATTAACCCCCACTTGTTGATTGAGCGTATGAATACGACGGGAATTATCGTGGGGCTTGCCACCTTTTTGATCATCGGGTTCTTTCACCCGATCGTCATCAAGGCCGAATACTACCTGGGCACGAAGTGCTGGTGGGGCTTCCTGATTGCGGGAGTGCTCTTCAGTGTCGGATCGCTCTGGGTGGAGAACCTCATCGCCTCGACGATTCTTGGAGTGACGGCCTTCTCGTCGTTCTGGAGTATTCTGGAGGTGATTCACCAACACAAACGCGTGGAGAAAGGGTGGTTTCCCCAGGGACCGGGCCACAAAACGGACAAAGAAGCATAAGAAACGATTGCGATAGCAACAACAAATACAACTAACAATAATCAATTCATCAAACACATTAACCATCATGTCGAAAATCATTACTTTACGCAAGGGTCTCGACATCAACCTCGCAGGTGCCGCTGCTAAGCAGACGACGGAGCTTCCGTTGGCTGCCGAGTACGGTATCTCGCCCCTCGATTTCGAGGGTGTTACTCCCAAACTGCTGGTTAAAGTGGGTGACGAGGTGAAGGCAGGTACGCCGCTCTTCTTCAGCAAGACGAACGAGCGCATCCTCTTTACTTCGCCCGTAAGCGGTACGGTTTCGGCCGTTAACCGCGGCGAGAAGCGCAAGGTGCTCTCGGTTACGGTAACCCCGTCGGCAACGCAGCAATATGAGGAGTTCGAGAAGCTCGATTTGAAGAAAGCTTCGCGCGAGGAGATCATCGAGCAGCTGCTCAAAGCCGGTCTCTGGCCGATGTTCGTGCAGCGTCCCTATGGCATCATTGCCAATCCTTCGGATCAGCCGAAGGCAATCTTCGTATCGGCATTCGATTCGGCTCCGCTGGCTCCCGACTACAACCATGTGTTGGCTTCGGAGCAGGAGAACCTCCAGGCCGGTATTGAGCTCCTGGGTCGTCTGACCGAGGGCAAGGTGCACCTCTCGATGCGCGCTAAGGCTGAGGGCAATATGCCCGCGCTGAAGGGTGCCGAGCTGCACACCTTCGCCGGTAAGCACCCCGTAGGCAATGTTGGTGTACAGATCCACCACATTGATCCGGTAAACAAGGACGAGGTCGTTTGGACGATCAACATCCAGGATCTGGCCATCGTGGGCCGTCTGGTACGCGAGGGCAAGGTCGATATGCGCAAGACCATCGCTGTTGCAGGTTCGGAGATCGCCGAGCCGCAGTACTACCAGGTGGTAGCCGGTGCTCGCATCGACTCGATCCTCTCGGGCAAGATCAAGCCGCAGCAGGAGGGTGATTCGGTACGCGTAATTGCCGGTAATGTATTGACTGGTGCCAAGCGTACGGAGCAGGAGTTCCTGGCCTTCTATGCAAATCAGCTGACCGTGATCCCCGAGGGCGACAAGTACGAGCTCTTCGGTTGGATGCTGCCGCGCTTCAAGAAGTTCTCGGTGTCGCGTGCCTACTTCTCGTGGCTCTGCCCGAAGAAGCAGTACAAGCTCGATACGAACCTCAATGGTGGTGAGCGTCCCTTCGTTGTGTCGGGTCTCTATGAGGAGTACCTGCCGATGGACATCTATCCGGTTTATCTGTTGAAGGCCTGCATGGCCAACGACATCGATAAGATGGAGAGTCTGGGTATCTATGAGGTTGTCGAGGAGGATATCGCCCTCTGCGAGTTCGTCGATCCGTCGAAGATCGAGATGCAGCAGGTGCTCCGCGACGCTATTAACTTAATGATTAAGGAGGCATAACCATGAAGGCATTGAGAAACTTGGTAGATAAGGTGAAACCGACCTTCTCGAAGGGAGGCAAACTCGGTTTCCTGCATTCGACTTTCGAGGGTTTTGAGACCTTCTTGTTCGTTCCTAACACGACCACCACGAAGGGTGCTCATATCCGCGACTGCAACGATATGAAGCGCACGATGATCATGGTGATCGTGGCATTGATCCCCGCCTTCCTGTTCGGTTGCTACTGGACGGGTGCTCAGGTAGGTTTGGAGGGCCTCATGGCCTTCGTCTATGGCTTGGTGCGTATTCTCCCGATGGTGGCGGTTTCGTACATCGTCGGTCTGGCCATCGAGTTCTACTTCGCACAGATTCGCGACCACGAGATCAACGAGGGCTTCCTTGTTTCGGGTCTGCTGATCCCGATGGTGATGCCCGTCTCGACGCCGCTTTGGATGGTCGGTCTGGCTACGGCCTTCGCCGTGATCTTCGGTAAGGAGGTCTTCGGTGGTACGGGTATGAATGTATTTAACCCTGCGCTCCTGGCGCGTGCTTTCGTCTTCTTTGCCTACACGCCGCAGATTTCGGGTGAGCAGGTATGGTACTCGAACTGGACGATGATGGGCGCACAGGTGGATGGCGTGACGGGAGCTACGGCGCTCGAGAAGCTCGCTACGACGGGTACGTTGGGCGACTGGTCGGCACTCGATGCTTTCCTCGGCTTCATTCCGGGTTCGTTTGGTGAGACTTCGACGCTGGCTATCCTGCTGGGTGCTGTCGTACTGCTGGGTACGGGTGTAGCTTCGTGGCGCACGATGATCTCGGTGTTTGTCGGTGGTCTGGCTATGGGTTACCTCTTCCAGGCTCTTGGCGTAACGACCTATCCCGCTTGGTGGCACCTGATCGTGGGTGGTTTCGCCTTCGGTGCTGTCTTCATGGCAACCGATCCGGTTACCTCGTCGCAGACCAACACGGGTAAGTACATCGTCGGCTTTATGACGGGTGCTATCGCTGTGCTGATCCGCGTGGTGAACCCCGCTTATCCGGAGGGTATGATGCTGGCTATTCTCTTCATGAACGCCCTGGCTCCGCTGGTGGACTACTTCGTGGTAGAGGCCAATATCAACCGTCGTAAGAATCGTGTAAAAACCGTTAAATAGTTGAAGCGATATGAACAAGAACAGTAATACTTATATTGTCATCTATTCGACGGTGATGGTCGTAGTAGTGGCTACGCTGCTGGCGGTGGCTGCTCTGGCGCTGAAATCGCGTCAAGATGCCAATATCCTGAACGAGAAGAAGGAGGCTATTCTGAAGTCGCTCTCGGCCGAGGATCAGAGCTACGATGATTTTGTTACGGCTTATGTAGTAGACGGCCAGGGTCAGAAGATCGAGTCGATGTCGTCGGACAAGGCTCTCGACCTGCTGTTTGACCTGCCGACGGCTTTTGCTGAGCAGACGCTCCCCGTATTTGAGGCTGCCGATGGCCGCATGGTTGTTCCCGTAGCGGGTACCGGTCTGTGGGGCCCGATGTGGGGTTATGTTGCCTTGGAGAAGGATATGAACACGATCGCAGGTGTGGTACTCGACCACGCAGGCGAGACCCCGGGTCTGGGTGCTGAGGTAGCAACGCCGAAACACCAGGCCATGTATAAGGGTAAGACCCTTTTCGAGGGTGATGAGTTTGTCTCGGTGACGCTCCGCAAGGGTGGCGCTAAGGACCTCGCTCACGAGGTGGATGCCATCTCGGGTGGTACGAAGACCTCGGACGGTGTGACGGCCATGCTGAAGAACAGCTTGGGCGCTTACCTGCCGCTTTTGAAGGCTGCTGCTCCGACGGAGGAGGCCTGCTGCGCAGAGTGTGAAATGAAAAAAGTAGAGAACAATGAGTAACAAGAATCTGAAATATCTGACCGGCCCGTTCTCGGCGAACAACCCGGTCATCGTGCAGATCTTGGGTATCTGCTCGGCGTTGGCCGTAACGGTACAGCTGAAACCGGCCATCGTAATGGCACTTTCGGTAACGGTGGTAACGGCCTTTGCAAACTTGGTGATGTCGCTTCTGCGCAACGGTCTGCCGTCGCGTATCCGCATCATCGTTCAGCTGGTCGTGATCGCTTCGCTGGTAATCTTGGTTGACCAGGTGCTGAAGGCCTTCGTCTACGATGTGTCGAAGCAGCTGTCGGTCTATGTGGGTCTGATCATTACGAACTGTATTGTGATGGGTCGTATCGAGGCCTTCGCGTTGGGTAACGGTCCCTGGGCTTCGTTCCTCGATGGTATCGGTAACGGTCTGGGTTATGGTTTGATCCTGGTCGTTGTAGCCTTCTTCCGCGAGCTCTTTGGCGCCGGTACGCTCTATGGTTTCCGCGTGATTCCCGAGAGCTGGTACATCGCCGAGGGCGGTTTCTACTCGAACAACGGCCTGATGCTCTTCCCGCCGATGGCGCTCATCGTCGTGGGTTGCATCATCTGGGTACATCGTTCGAAAAATAAGGATTTACAGGAAAAATAGGAGGGTAGTATATGGAATCATTGAATATCTTTATTGAGTCGATCTTTATCGACAACATGGTCTTCGCCTTCTTCTTCGGTATGTGTTCGTACATTGCCGTGTCGAAGAGCGTTAAGACGGCCCTCGGTCTGGGTGCAGCCGTTACCTTCGTACAGGTGATGACCGTGCCTCTGAACTATCTCTTGTATAACTATGTTTTGAAGGCCGATGCATTGGTCGAGGGAGTTGATTTGAGCTTCCTGACCTTCATTATCTTCATCGCTACGATTGCCGCATTCGTACAGCTCGTGGAGATGATCGTCGAGAAGTTCTCGCCCTCGCTCTACAACCAGCTGGGTATCTTCCTGCCGCTGATCGCCGTGAACTGCGCCATCATGGGTGGTTCGCTCTTCATGCAGCAGAAGGTTGATGGTGGCGAGCTGACGAGCCTCGGGCAGTCGATCGTCTACGGTCTGGGCTCGGGTCTGGGCTGGTGGCTGGCAATCGTGATGATGGCCGCTATTCGCGAGAAGACGACCTACTCGCACATCCCCGCAGCGTTGAAGGGCCCCGGTATTGCCTTCATCATCACGGGTCTGATGGGTATTGCCTTCATGATCTTCTCGGGTATTCAGTTCTAACCTTTAAAAAGAGAATAGGAAATGACACAGACAATTTTAGTTGCAATCATCGCCTTTCTGGTAGTGACCCTCGTTTTGGTGGGCCTGCTTCTCTTTGCAAAGGCGAAACTGACCTCGTCGGGTGCCGTTACGATTGATGTGAACGGCGGCGAGAAGGTTATCGAGGCGGAGAGTGGCTCGACGCTGCTCGCTACGCTGGCTGATAACAAAATTTTCCTTCCCTCGGCTTGTGGCGGTGGTGGTGCTTGCGGTATGTGCAAGTGCCAGGTGCTCGAAGGTGGTGGCGAGTTGCTGCCGACCGAGACGGGCTTCATCTCGCGCAAGATGGCCAAGGAGCATTGGCGTCTGGGTTGCCAGGTGAAGGTGAAGGAGGATATGAAGATCCGTGTGCCCGAGTCGGTACTGGGTGTGAAGAAGTGGGAGTGTGAGGTGATCTCGAACCGCAACATTTCGACCTTCCTCAAGGAGTTCGTGGTGAAGCTGCCTGAGGGCGAGAAGCTCAACTTCCGCAGCGGTGGTTACATCCAGATCGACATCCCGCAGTACGACCAGATCAAGTTCTCGGATATGGATATCGACGAGAAGTTCCGTGGCGATTGGGACCACTTCAAGATGTGGGACCTCGTGACGACGAACCCCGAGCCGACCTTCCGTGCTTACTCGATGGCCAACCACCCCGCAGAGGGCAACATCATCATGCTCAACATCCGTATCGCAACGCCTCCGTTCGATCGCGTGAATGGCGGCTTTATGAAGGTGAACCCGGGTATCTGCTCGTCGTACATCTTCTCGCGCAAGCCGGGTGATAAGGTGACCATTTCGGGTCCCTACGGTGAGTTCTTCCTCGATGAGAACCTGCCCGACACGCAGGAGCTGATCTTCATCGGCGGTGGTGCAGGTATGGCGCCGATGCGCAGCCACCTGATGCACCTCTTTAAGACCGAGAAGACGAAGCGTCCCGTATCGTTCTGGTATGGTGCTCGTGCCCTGAAGGAGGCTCCCTATATGGATGAGTTCAACGCGATCCAGGAGGAGTTCCCCAACTTCAAGATGAATCTGGCACTCGACCGTCCCGATCCGGAGGCGGATGCCAAGGGCGTGGCTTACACGGCAGGTTTCGTGCACAATGTGCTGTATGAGAACTACCTGAAGAACCACCAGGCGCCCGAGGATTGCATCTACCTCATGTGCGGTCCTCCGATGATGATCGGTGCCGTGGTGAACATGCTCGATTCGCTCGGCGTTCCGCCGGAGAATATTCTCTACGATAATTTTGGCTCGTAGTAGAATCAGAGTATAATGAAAAAGGACAACCCCAGGGTTGTCCTTTTTTTTTGTTGCTTGTACGGGGCTTTTTGGGGCGATTTAAAGCAGTTGCTCGCGCAGACGATCGCAGCTCTGGGTGGGATTGTTGCGGTTGAAGAGAAAGCCCGCAATGCCCTCGCGTGCCGCACCCTCCAGGTTCTCGTGGCGATCGTCGATAAAGAGCGTTTCGGCGGGGTTCAGCCCATAACGCTTCAGGAGAAGTTGGTAGATCTCCTGCTCGGGCTTGCAAACGCCCTCTTCGCACGAAACGACTTCGCCCTCAAAGTGGCGATAGACGGGCACGGCGCGCAGGAAGTCGATGAACTCGCGCGACATGTTCGAGAGCACATAGAGTCGGTAACCGCCCGCTTTGAGCGCCTCGATCAGCTGCTCGGTAGGCTTCACGGCCTCCTGCTTGGCGATCGCCTCGTCGACCAGCGCCGAGCACTTGGCGCGGTCGAAGCCGCTGCGCTGCACCAGGTGGCCGATCGTCTCCTCCTTCGAGAGCGTACCACGGTCGTATTCGTTCCAGAAGTGGGGCATTACCTCACCTCGCACGAAGCTAAAAAAGTCGATAAACTCCTCGGAGCACTTCTTCGGATCGCGCATAAAGACGACGCCACCCAGATCAAAGACTATGTTCTTGTACGGTTTCATAAGGACAAAGATAACAAAAAAAGTCGGTGACCCAAGTGGGCCACCGACCAATTTTTCGGATTGTTTGAGCGATTAGATCGCCGTGAACGAACCCTCCTCGTAAGCAAACTCACCCGTGCCCGTTACATTGAAGGTGTAGGCGTAGTTTGCATTCGGGCCATAGGCGTAAACCTTGATGACAACCTTCTTGTAGTCGCTCTGCGTCATCTCGGGATATACATGGTGCAGTACGGCAGCAAATACCTCGGCCGTGTTCTCCTGCAACTTGGTCAGGATCTCAGCGTCCGACAGGTCGCCCATGCCGGCAGCTACGAAGCCACCCTTCACTGCCGAAGGACGCCAGTCGATGTTGCCGTAGTAAGCCGAAGCACCCGTGTAGAACTCGTTGTTACCGTAGTTCGATACCCAGTAGTCACCCGAGGGCTTGTTGCCACCAATCGTTACGATGTCGGTCGATACGATCACACCGGCGTTGTCACGAGCGGGAGCACCCATCGGTACATCCTTGTTGTCGTATACCCAGTTTACGCAGTACTGGTAGAAGTTCTTCGTTGCGGTGCCGTTGCCCGTGAAGTCGAGCTCCAGCGTACGGTCAACCTCCCAAGCACCCTCCGTCTTGCGGAACTGAGCGGTGTTGTTGGCGAAGTAGATCGTCTTCACCCAAGCAGCACCGTCGTAGGTGTAGTGGTCTACACGCCACGAGGTAGCGCCACCCGAGTAGCAGCGGAAGGCTACATAGGCCTGATCCTTCTCCTGAGCGTAGGGGTACTTGCCATTGAGGAACTTGGGCAGATACTTATCCTGTGCCGGATCGGTGAAGTTGCCGTAGGTCTGACCCATCTCCGTGTAGTCCGAAGGCTGTACAGCCACGATGTTCGCAGCCTTGAATGCCGAGCCATCCCACTGGTAGAAGGCGTACTGCTTCTCGCTCGTTACCGTAGCCGTAGCTGCGGCAGCCGTAGTGCTCGTGGTCTCCACCTTCGTTACAACGAGATTGACGAACTTCGGATTACCACTCGACTTCGAGATCGAGGTAAAGTAGCCATAAACCGTGCACTCGCGACCGTCGGTCAATTCAGCCTTAACAGCGTCCGTAGCACCATAGATGCTACCAACAGCAGTATTGGCGCCCGGAACATTGAAGTTGATGTAGTTGCCACTTACAGCAGCCGTACCCGATACCTTCACGAAGTGGCAGTACTCGTCAGCCGTACGCGAGGTGAGCAGCTCATCCATCGAAGCACCCGTCAACTCCGTAGGTACGGGATACTTAACCTCCTCCTTCTTCGTGCCGGTTACCGTCAGCGTAGCACCCTTCGATGCGTCGAGCTGGAAACCAAAGTTGTAGGAGGTGATCGTACCGGCGATGGTTACCTCATCACCCACCTTCAGACCCGGGTAAACGCCACTGTTCTTGTCGTAGAAGAGGATCGAACCACCGTTGTCGGTTACGATCGGACCCTGAGCCGAAACAGCCGAGATGTAACCCTTGATCGTAACAGCATCGTCCTTCTTGGCCGAGCCGATTACCGAAGTGTAGTCGTTGCCCAGATCGATGGCCGGGGCTGCGTCTACGCTAACTACAATCAGGTTCACAAACTTCGGATTACCAGACGACTTCGAAATCGAGGTGAAGTAACCGTAAACCGTGCACTCGCGACCATCGGTCAGCTCAGCCTTAACAGCATCCGTAGCACCATAGATGCTACCAACAGCAGTTGCAGCACCATCCACATTGAAGTTGATGTAGTTGCCGCTAACGGCAGCCGTACCCTTTACCTTCACGAAGTGGCAGTACTCGTCAGCCGTGCGCGAGGTAAGCAGCTCATCCATCGAAGCACCCGTCAACTCCGTAGGTACGGGATACTTAACCTCCTCCTTCTTCGTGCCGGTTACCGTCAGCGTAGCACCCTTCGATGCATCGAGCTGGAAGCCGAAGTTGAAGGAGGTGATCGTACCGGCGATAGTAACCTCATCACCAACCTTCAGACCCGGATAAACACCGCTGTTCTTGTCGTAGAAGAGGATCGAGCCACCGTTATCGGTTACGATCGGACCCTGTGCCGAAACAGCCGAGATGTAACCCTTCACCTCAACAGTCTGATCCTTTACGGCCGAGCCGAGAATCGAGGTGTACTCCGTCGTAGCGGGCTGCTCAGGTCCCTCGGGCTGCTCCTCTTCCTCCTTGGCCTTGGGCTCCTCAGCCGAGTAGTTGTAGGTTACAGCCAGATAGTCGCCTGCCTCCATGCCCTCCGACGAGAGCACCGATGCGAGCTTGCCAATCGTAGCGGGCGTTACGGCCTGAACACCGTTCTCGGTGCCCGCCCAAATCGTAGCGTAATCCTCCTCCTTAAGCGTGTAGCTCTTCGCTGCGTTCATGGCCTGAATCTCGGCCGGAACCTCGAGAGCCGTCTTGTAGGTTACCAACGCAACCGACGAGTTGTCGAGCGTGGGGTAGTTGGCGGCGATGAAGGCGGGGATGTACATCGCTGCCTGATCATCGTTTGCAAAGTACTTGTTCGTACCGATCGCAGCCAAAGCCGTCACAGCCTCAGCACCTGCAGCCTCGGCCGTAGCCTTGTTCGTCGAGTTCTTCGCAATGGTCGAGTAGTCGCCATCAGCAAGCGTCAACTCGAGCTCCTGTACATTGGTGATCTCGTTGCCGTTCTCCCAGCCCTCGAGATACTCCTCGTTGTAGTAATTGGTCTCGCAGCTCCAACCGGCAAGTGCCAGCACCGCCAGCGAGAACAGTTTGATGATATTCTTCTTCATACTCTCTTCGTGCGATTAGAAACGGATTTTTAATTTCAGCGTGTAGGTGCGACCGAACGAGTACATCACAGCGTAAGCCTCGCGCCAGGTCTTGGCGTCGTATGCGCACTGAGCATCCATGATGTAGTTGTAGTCATACACATTGTTTACATTGCCATACAGCGTTGCGTTCAGACCGCCGATCTTGAAGTTGTAGCTTGCCGAGAGGTCGAGCTGATGCCCCCACGGAATACGCCACGGGTCGTTTACATTGACATCCGTGTTGGGCGTCAGGTTCGTACCGAGGTAGAAGTCGGCGTAGTTGTTGGCGTAGACATTCCAGTCAGCGCTCAGACGCAGACCCTTCATCGGGAATACATCAACACCCAGCGCACCGGTGATCTGTGCCGAACCACCAACATGAATGTCCTTCTGGTTCAGGTCGATCCAAGCGTGGTCCTCGGCCATGATGCCCGAAGCAACCGAACCGTCGAGCTTCGTGGTCATCGGCTGACCCTGCGAGTCGTAGATGTAACCGCGCGAGTTGCTCGTCCAGATCCAGTCACCCAACGAAGCCATACCCGTTACATTGATCCACTTGGCGGGCTTGTAGCGGAAGTCGAGCTCGAGACCCATGTGGCGAGCGTCTACACCCGTCATGTTCACGCGAGCGTAGTCACCATTCGACATCAGCTTCGAACGAACATCCGACTTGTCGAGCCAGAGCGTGTAGTAAGCATTCAGGTTCATCGTGAACTTCTCCGTGCGGAGACCGTAACCACCCTCAACCGAGAGAACCTTCTCGTTTACCGCGTCGGGGTTCGTGAGGTGGCTCGTCGTCGACTGCAAGAATGCACCACCCGAGAAGAAGGGAGCACGCGAGATGTAACCTGCATTGAGGAATACATTCGACTTGGGCGTGAAGTTCCAGTTTACACCACCCTTAGCCGTGTAGCCCCAGAAATCGATCTTGTCCGACTGCTGGTGTGCAGCGTCGTAGTAGAAGCGGTCAACGCGCCAGTACATCGTGTTCGATACCGAACCCGAAACAAAGGCGTTGAGTTTCTCCTTCGTCCACTCGAGCTGAGCGAACACACCCTCCTGCATCACATGGCCGTCGTAGTCGCGGTATACCTTGTCACCTACGCCGAGCTTCGTGTACTTCCAGTTCGGATCGGCAGCAGCAGCGTTGTTCTCAGCCTTCACATTCTTACGGTCGGTATCGTCGATGAAGTACTTACCGCCATAGAGATCGATGATCTCGTTGTCGTGCTGACCGATGTAGTAGCGTACATCGACACCGGCCGAGAGCTCGAGGCTCGGAGCAATCTGGTTCGTGTAGGTCGAGAGCAAGCCGTACCACATGTGGTTGTTGTTGCTCTTCGACATGATCATGTTCGAACCATCGGTCGAAGCGGCGTTCATATCCTGAATAGCACCGTAGTCGAAGGTACCGTCAGCCTTGCGGAAGGTGTCGAGCAGCACGCCGTTCGACGAACCGTTCCACATCGAGCGGTAGCTCGAGGTGCGACCCTGACCCGAGAAACCGTAACCGCGACCAATCGAAACATAGGCAGCCGTCGAGAGCGACGACTTGTAGTCGATCTGCCACTGGTGGTTCAACGAGATCTGCGGCTTGTGGTAGCCGTTCTCCATCGAGGTGCGCTCCTTACCGTTGTTGTCGAAACCGTAGATGGGGTTGTAGCGATACTTGTCCTTCTCGCCCATGTACATCGTACCCCACTTGTCCCAGCCCTCAACCGTCAAACCGGCATAGAGCGGCTTGCGCTGGTTGTGCTTCTGGGGAGCACCGAAGGCCGTCAGCGAGAGCTGGTGGCGATCGTTGATACGCTTCGAGATGTTTACAAACCAGTTGTAACCCTCGAAACCGGTGCCCTGAATGTAACCGTCGCCCCAACGCTTACCGAACAAGAGGCTCATTGCCCAGCCCTTCTCGTTCAGACCCGTCGAGAGGCTCACCGACATGTTCTGCAGACCGTCGTTACCTACGCCATAGGTGAACGAGCCACCCTTCTTGGCGTCGATCGAGTTCGTGACGATGTTGATCGTACCACCGACCGAAGGCGACGAGATCTTCGAAGCACCCATACCGCGCTGCGTCTGCATCGAGCGGGTTACATCCGACAGACCGGCCCAGTTCGACCAGTACACGCCGCCCCACTCCATGTCGTTCACGGGAACACCGTTGATCATCACAGCCACATTCGCCGACTTAAAGCCGCGCATGTTGATCTTCGAGTCGCCATAACCACCACCATCTTTCGTGGCGTAAACACCCGGCGTCGACTTCAAGACCTCGGGGAACTCCTGTCCACCGATCTTGTACTCGATCTCCTCGGCCGACACGGTCGAAACGGCCACCGGCGTCTTGCGCTGTACAGCGATCGACTGCGTGATGACAACATCCTGCATCGAAATTGCATCGGGCTCCATCTTCACGACGCCCAGATCCTGCTTCGTTGCGTTGTTGTTTACCTTGAGGGTCTGGTCCTTGTAGTTCAAGAACGCAAACAACACCTCGCTGGCGTCTTTCCCAACGCGGATCGTAAACGAACCGTCTACATCCGTGCTGGTACCTTGCGTCGTCCCCGGGATCAAGACGCTTGCGCCAATCAGCGGTTGGCCCAACTCATCTACGACCTTACCCGTGACGACCGTCTGTGCTACGGCCGTAAAACCGAACACGAGACCAACCATCAGAAGGAAAAATTTCTTCATAAATGTTTGTTTAAAGTGAATAATAAGAAAATGTTTGTATGTTGTGTTTTGTTTTGATTATCAAGGATTAAACAATGTTCACTCCTCCATTTGGGCACAATGAGCCTAAAATCAATACAAAGGTAGTAATCTGTTTTGAGATTAGCAAGGGGTGGAAGACCTATTATTATTAACAAAATATCAATAAAAAACGGCAGTTTATTAACAACTGCCGTTCCTTGTAGTATATGTAATAGAATCTGTTAGCGCTCGACACGCACCACTGCCCAGCCGTCGCGCAGGCGATGCTCAATGTAGCGCAGCCCGAGCTCCTCGGCACGGTTGCGGATCGAGTCGATGTCGCACTCGAGAATGCCGCTCATGAGCAGCACGCCGCCCTCCTTCAGGGTGGCTACATAGCGCGGCATATCGGCCAAGAGGATGTTGCGATTGATGTTGGCCAAGATGAAGTCGTACTGCTTGCCCTCGATCGCCGAGGCGTCGCCCAAAATGGGGGTGATCTGCTCCGCTACGCCGTTCGTGGCGATGTTCTCGCGGCAATTCTCATCGGCCCAGGCGTCGATATCCACGGCGTCGATGTGTGCTGCACCGCGCATGGCTGCGATGATGGCCAAGACGCCCGTTCCGCTACCCATATCGAGGCCCTGCAACCCCTTGAGATTGAGGTCAGCTACAGCGGAAGACATGAGGTGAGTGGTGGCGTGGTGCCCCGTGCCGAAGGACATTTTAGGCATGATGACTACCTCCATGGCATCGTTTGTGGCTGGTGCATGGAATGGGGCGCGGATGTAGATGCGACCATCGACATCTACGGGCGAGAAGTTGCTCTCCCACAGAGCGTTCCAATTCTGCGTCTCGATCGATACATAGCGCACGCCCTGGATGCCTTCGTCGGCAAGCAGCGTGTCGATCTCCTCCTTGCAGTCGGCCAGCGACTCCTGCGGAATGTAGGCTTTCAGCAGCGTTTTCTCCTGCGTGAAGCTTTCGAAAGGGTAGTCGGCCAGGTAGGCGGTCAGGATCTCGCCCTGCTCGGCAGAGCTGATCGGGATGTTGAGTTCGATGTAGTCCATAGGGGCTTTCGGTTAGCGGTGGATGTGTAACAAAAAGGTCGCATTAACAAAAAAGGTCGCATTTCTGCGACCTCTTAGTAGCGAGAGAGAGACTTGAACTCTCGACCTTCGGATTATGAATCCGACGCTCTAACCAGCTGAGCTATCTCGCCATGCCTTAAAAGCGAGTGCAAAGATAAGTCAAAAAACCGATTCGACAAAAGATTTTGTGAAAAAAAATTAAAAACATTTTGGCTAAATCTGCTACGGCACTGATTTTGAAAGCCAAAGGGGCATTAAAACTTTTTTTCAGTGATCAGCGAATTGCTTCGAAATCGGATCTTGCGCACGATGCATTTAATAAAGGTAGTGGCCGGAGTACTCCTTTTGGTTGCCTTTTCGTGGGAGATTCTCGGGGAGCGAACGCCACATCTCTCCACGCTCTACCTGCGCATACAGGCCGATGTCTGCCTCCTCTTTCTGCTCGATTTTCTGATCGGCTGGCTGCTCGCCGACTCTCGCCATCGCTATTTTTGGCACCACCTCCTCTATCTCCTTTTCTCGATTCCGTGGCTCAACTTGGTGATGTGGAGTGGGGTAGATCTGCCGCGTTCGGTGGCAGTCGTGGTCAGCCTGATGCCCCTGTCGCTGCCCGTTATGGCGATGTATTTTCTTCTGGAGTGGATCGATGAGATCCGCATCCATCGCCTCTTTTTTACCTATTCGGTCGGGATGGTTCTCTTTACCTACTTGGCGGCGCTGATCTTCTACGAGGTCGAGGTCGGCACGAACAGCGGCCTGCACGGCTTTGGCGATGCCCTCTGGTGGGCGGGGGTGAACCTGACGACGGCTGGTGCTTCGCTCATCCCGACGACGGTTGTGGGTAAGATCCTCTCGGTGCTCCTGCCGCTTGCCGGAATGCTATTTTTGCCAATCTTTACGACCTATGTCATGCAGCGCTACGAGCAGGCTCGTCCGAATCGAAGACCACAAAAAAAGCCCGACTAACCTGAGGGTTAATCGGGCTTGGTGTGGCTGTTGAAGACTATTTCTTCTCCTTCAGCAGGTCGCGGATCTCAGCCAGCAACTCCTGGTCGAGCGTCGGCTTCGGCGGCTCGGGAGCGGGTGCCGGAGCGGGAGCCTCCTCCTTCTTCTTGAGCAGGCGGTTCATCACCTTCACCATCAAGAATACGCAGAAGGCCAGAATCGTGAAGTCCACGCACTGCTGGATGAAAGCACCATATTTCCAGGTCACCTCGGCAATGGCGGGGGTGGTCTCCGTAGCCTCCACGCCCTTCTTGATGACCACGGCCAGGTTCGTAAAGTCGGTCTTGCCCAACAGTACGCCGAGCGGCGGCATCAGGATATCGTTCACGAGCGACGATACGATCTTACCGAACGCGCCACCGATGATCACACCGACAGCCATGTCCATTACATTGCCTTTCAAGGCAAACTCCTTAAATTCTTTCAGGAAAGCCATCTTACAGATTATTTAAAGTTAGTAGTTCCTTATTGGTTATTCGATCTCGATCAGCGCGTCGTTCGTCTGCACCGAATCGCCGGTTGCCACGAGCACTTGCTTCACCTTGCCCTTGTAGTCCGACGAGATGGAGTTCTCCATCTTCATCGCCTCGAGGATCACGACATCCTGACCAACCTTGATCTCGTCGCCCACCTTCACAAGCACCTCGACTACGCGACCCGGCAGCGGGGCGTTGACCGTGTTGCCCGTGATGACCGCCTTCGGCTTGGCCTCCTCCTTCGGTGCCTCCTTCGGAGCCTCGGCAGCGACCTTGGCCTGGTAAGCCTTCGTCTTGACGCCCGTCAGGTAGCCCTTGGCAACCAGCGGGAAGAGCTCGAGCAGGAGTACCTCCTTCTCATTCTCGGCCAACTTCACGCCACCGGCCTCGGGAAGCTCAGGGTTGGGCTGCATCTGATATTTCGAGGTGTCGTAGGGGGTCTCCTCGCGTACACCGCAGATCTTGAAGCGGAACTCGGGATCGATCTCTACAGGGGTCTTGCCATACTCACCCTTCACCAGGCCGACAAACTGTGAACTCTTGTTCGTGTACATCGGGCGACCGGCCTTCTCATCCATGGCGCAGTTCACGGCTTGTGCACCGACGATCTGTGAAGTGGGGGTAACAAGCGGCGGCAGACCTGCCGAGAGGCGTACCGAAGGAATCAACTCCATAGCACGCGGCAGAATCTCCTCGGCCTTGAGCTGCTTGAGCTGGGCGACCATGTTCGAGTACATGCCACCGGGAATCTCGGCCTTCTGTACGAGCTCGTTCGGTGCGGGGAAGCCGTAGTGAGCCTCAATCTTGCGGCAGGCGTCGATGCAGCCCTGCTCATCGTCCTCCTGTGCGGCCTTGATGGCAGCGTCAAAGAGGGCATCGATCTCGGCCGGAAGCGTATCCGTCACGGGGTTGAAATAGGTCGGCTCGGGCTTATCGGCGCCAAATACCGACTGGTTGAGCTCCTTGCGGATCGTGCGCAGCTCGGCGTTGATCTTGGCCACTGCCTCCATGTTTACACCCGTCGAGATACCGAGTTTCTGGCAGATGACATGGATAAACTCGATGGCGGGAGCACCCGTACCCTCGGCGAAGTACCAGCAGTTCGTATCTACCACATCGACACCGGCAACGATGGCTGCCAATACCGACGCCAGACCGTAACCGGGCGTACAGTGGGTGTGGAAATCAACGGGGATCGAGATGTTCTGCTTCAGCAACTTCACCAGCGTAGCCACGCGGCGCGGCGGAATCAGACCCGACATGTCCTTGATCGTGATCATGTCAGCACCCAGCGCAGCCATCTGCTTGGCCTTGTCCAGGAAGTAAGCATCGGTGAAGACCGGCTGCGGCTTCTTCTTGCCGAGCAGCTTCTGGAAGAAGGTGGGCTCGGGGTACTTCGGATCGACCGTGTAGCAGACTGCGCAGTCGGCGATACCGCCATACTGCTTCACATACTTGATCGTCGACTTGACATTGTTGACATCGTTCAACGCATCGAAGATACGCATAATGCCCAAGCCGCTCTCGATCGAGTTGCGGCAGAAGCCGTCGATGATCTCGTCCGTGTAGGGCGAGTAGCCGAAGAGGTTGCGACCGCGCGAGAGGGCGGTGAGCTTCGATACATTGCCTACAGCCTGGTGGATCGTCT
Organism: Alistipes sp.; assembly: GCA_017555105.1. Lineage (GTDB taxonomy): Bacteria > Bacteroidota > Bacteroidia > Bacteroidales > Rikenellaceae > Alistipes. Next base: position 79,242 of record JAFZHB010000008.1, on the reverse strand, counting down.
CAAGACGCGTCCAGGGGTTCTCATTTAGGTAGCGCATCACAGAGTCGGGTACGGCGCCGCCCCAAACCTCCATTGCGTAGAAATTAGCCTCCTTGTAGTAGGGCAGACAGCGGTTGATCTGCTCCTGGTTCATACGGGTTGCGAACGACGACTGCTGGCCGTCGCGCAGCGTAAGATCTCTAATTTTGAGTTCTCGTGCCATATTCAATCGTTTGTAAGTGTTTTTTGTTGTTATGGGTTCCATAGCTTTTGGAATAACAAAGATAACAAATTTTTCATGCACCGCAACTTTTCTGCAACGATTTTTCGCTTTTTCGCCCTTGTTTTGTGCAAACTTCGTACCTTTGAGGCGAAAAATAAAGCCACACGCTGCTATGACACCCATCGTAATCTTCTCGGCCCTCGGACTCTACGCGCTGCTGCTGCTCGGCGTGGGGTCGCTCTCGGCGCGCTCGGGAAGCAATGCAACCTTCTTCTCGGCACGGCGTACGACGGCGTGGTATCTGCTCTGGCCGGCGATGATTTCGGCCGCAATGTCGGGTATCACCTTTGTTTCGTTGCCCGGTTCGGTCGAGGCGGACGGATTTACCTACCTGCAGATGGTGGTTGGCTTTACGATCGGACAGCTCCTGCTTGCGGGCTGGCTCGTGCCGCTCTTCTATCGATTGCGCGTCACCTCTATCTATGAGTACTTCTCCCACCGCTTTGGCGTGGGAACACACCGCACCAGCGCTTGGTTCTTCCTCTTTTCGAAATTGGCAGCTACGGCGCTCAAACTCTGCATCGTATGCATCGTGATGCAGCGGCTTCTGTTCGATCACTTCTCGCTTCCCTTTTGGTTCAATGCACTGCTGACGATGGCGGTGGTGTGGGGTTATACGCATCGGGGTGGCGTTCGCTCGGTGATCCATGCCGACCTGCTGAAGACGGGGTTGATGTTGGCGGCTTTGGTGGCAACTACGGTGGCCATTCTTCAGGCGCTTGGCTGTTCGTTTGGAGCGCTCTTTTCAGAGTTGTGGTGCGATTCGCGTGCGGCATGGCTCTGTACGGATCCCGCTTCGGATCGTTACCTCTGGAAGATGGTTGTGGGCGGAGTTGTTGTGCTGCTGGCTATGACGGGCTTGGATCAGGAGATGATGCAGCGCAACCTCACCTGTCGCACGCTGCGCGATGCACAATGCACCATTCTGCTGACGGCTGTCAGTCAGGTAGTTGTGATTCTGCTCTTTTTGGTGTTGGGCTATCTGCTCTATCGCTATGCCGATGCCGTAGCACTGCCACTGCCCGAGAAACGCGATCAGCTCTTCGCGGCGGTGGCCGTGGGTGGGGGATTGCCGATTTGGGTCGGCGTCTTGTTTGTGATGGGCTTTGCTGCCGGCAGCTTCTCCGCGGGCGGTTCGGCACTCACGGCGCTCACTACCTCTGTGGTGGTGGATCTGCTGCGTGGCGATCCGTGCAACGAGCAACAAATGAAAGCGTTGCGCTCGCGTGTGCACCTGCTTTTAGCAGCTGCTTTGACCCTTCTGATTGTGGGCTTTGGTTATTGGGCCGATGATAGTGTGATCAATCTGATCTACCGCGTGGCGGGCTACACTTATGGCCCGATTCTCGGCCTCTTCCTCTTTGGAACGCTGACGCGCATCCGCGTGGCCGATGGTAAGGTGTGGATCGTGGCGCTGGCAGCACCGCTACTCTCGGCCGCCATACGCTGGCTTGTGCAGAGCCGATTTGGCTATGCCGTGGGCTTTGAGTTGCTCCTCTTGAATGCGCTGCTGACAATGGCAGGGCTGTGGCTCGTGCGCCTGCGAACTAACGCTTAAAGATGAAGTAGACGGCCAGGATCAGGCAGGCAAAACCTGCGATATGATTCCAGCGCAACACCTCGCTCTTCATGCAGATTAACATGAAGATTGTGAATACAGAAAGCGAGATTACCTCCTGCATTACTTTGAGTTGCCACAAGGTGAACGGACCACCAAAAACAGCCGATCCGATGCGGTTGGCCGGCACCATGAAACTATACTCTGCCAGGGCAACTAACCAGCTGATCAGAATGATGGCTACGAGGCCAAATTTCTCGAACTTCGACTTGAAGGCGATCTGGCCATACCAGGCCAGCGTCATAAAGGTGTTGGATACGACCAAAAGGCCGACGGTAGCAAGTGCTTTAAACATCTTTTGTGTGGGTTATTCGAGCTCCTCGAGAGAGCCTATTTCGGTAAAGTCGTTGATGATGCGATCCGCCTCGGTGCGGTCGCGAATGTAGTCGGGCGTGAGGGTGGTTGAGATCACGACAATGCGCCCTGCTTCGGCGCGTGAAGCCGCCTCGATACCCGCCTCGGCATCCTCGAAAACAACACACTCTTCCATGCTGAGCCCCAATTTATTGGCGGCGGTGAGGTAAATCTCAGGATGAGGTTTGCAATAACGCACGCTGTCGCCTGAAACAATGGCGTCGAAGCAGTCGGCAATGCCGCATTTTTCGAGCACGAAATCGATGTTCTCGCGGCATCCCGATGAGCCTACGGCGCAGCGAACACCGTCGGCGCGCAGGCGGTCGAGCAGGGCACGCAGACCCTCGATGGGACGGATCTCGGGGGCGTAGATCTCGCGGTAGATCGCCTCTTTCTCGTCGGCTAAGGCCTGCAGTCCGCGCGTCTGGATCACCTCCTCGGGGAGGATCATGCGCATGATGTCGTCGCTGCCCATACCAAAGGCGCGATTGAGTTTCTCCTGCCAATCGGTGACGCCATAGCCTTCGCAGAAGCGCGCAAAAGCACGCACATGTACTGCGCTGTTATCGACCAGTGTGCCATCCATATCGAAGAGCGCACCGTGTAGCGGTTTGCTGAGTGTGTGGGTTTTTCGCATCCGAGTTTTAATTTGTGCGCAAAAGTAGTGATTTTTTGCTGAAAAAACGGGCTTGTGCTTGGCCGTTTTCCAATTTCTTCTTATCTTTATCCATTAAAACAAACATAATCCAAAAAAATCTTACCAATATGCAAACCAAAGAACTGATGTTGCAGGCCGAGATCAACCGCAAGCGCCTCGTCGAGATCGTGCAGATCGCCAAGGCGGGTCATATCGGCGGCGGCCTCTCGTCAATGAACATGCTGACTGCGCTCTATTTTCGCGTGATGAACCTCGACCCCCAGAATCCGAAGTGGGAGGATCGTGACCGCTTTGTGATGAGCAAGGGTCACTGCGTCGAGGCACTCTACAGCGTACTCGAGCATCGCGGTTTTATTCCCAAGTCGCTGACCGATACCTACGGTCAGTTTGATACGCCGCTGGCCGGTCACCCGACGATTGAGGTGGCAGGTATCGAGGTGAACAGCGGAGCTCTGGGTCACGGTCTGCCGATCGGTGTCGGTATGGCCATCGCTGCTAAAATGGATAAGAAGGCTTGGCGTACCTATGTGCTGATGGGTGACGGTGAGCAGGGCGAGGGCTCGATCTACGAGGCCGCCATGGCCGGTAGCCACTATAAGCTGGATAACCTGGTAGCGATCATCGACCGCAATGGCTTGCAGATCAGCGATACGACCGAGAATGTAATGGCTCTCGAGCCGATTGCCGAGCGTTGGTCGGCCTTCGGTTGGGATGTGCAGGACATCAACGGCGACTCGATGGAGGCGATTGTCGAGGCCTTCGATAAGATCGATTACAACTGCGGCAAGCCCCACCTGATCATCTCGCGCACGACGAAGGGCAACGGCGTGTCGCTCATGCAGAACATCCTCAAGTGGCACCACGGCGTACCGACGGCCGAGGAGTATGCGGCTGCCATTGCCGAGATTGATGCCCGTATCGAATCGTTAAAGTAAAAACCGAACGAAACTATGGAGATTAAGAGTGTACCTTGCCGTCAGAGCTTTACCGACACGCTCGTAGAGCTGGCAAAAGAGGATAAGAACATCGTAGCCGTTACGACCGATGCACGCGGATCGGTTACGCTGACCAAATTTTTCAAGGAGCTGCCCGAGCAGGCCGTTGAGTGCGGTATTGCCGAGCAGGATGCTGTCGGCATTGCAGCCGGTCTGGCACAGTCGGGCAAGAATACCTTCGTTTGCGGTCCGGCATGCTTCTATGTAGCCCGCTCGCTGGAGCAGGTGAAGGTCGATGTGGCCTACTCGCAGAACCCCGTGAAGATTCTGGGTGTGAGTGGTGGTGTGGCTTACGGCGCGCTGGGTGCTACGCACCACAGCTTGCACGATATCGCTGCGCTGCGCACCTTCCCCGGCATGAACATCTTCCTGCCGTGTGATGCACGCCAGACGCGCAAGTTGGTGCAGGAGTTGGTGAAGTTCCCCTATCCGGCCTATATCCGCGTAGGTCGAAACGCTGTGCCCGATGTCTATGAGAATGATGAGTTCCCCTTCGAGATCGGCAAGGCTACGACCCTGATGGAGGGCGAGGACTTGACGATCATCGGCTGCGGTGAGACGGTGTATCACTGCTTGAAGGCGGGCGAGATGCTCCGCGAGCAGGGCATCAAGGCTCGCGTGCTGGATATGCACACCCTGAAGCCGGCCGATGAGGAGGCGATCCTCAAGGCTGCGCGCGAGACGGGCAAGATTCTCACGGTCGAGGAGCACAGCCGCTATGGCGGTCTGGGTGCTATTGTTGCCGAGCTGACGGCGGAGCACTGCCCCGTGAAGATGCGTATGCTGGGTATCCCCGACGAGAATGTCGTACACGGTAAGCCGTTGGAGATTTTCCACCACTACAAGCTCGATGCCGAGGGTATCTACGCCACGGCTTTGGAGTTGGTAAAGTAGGCTAACACACCGCAATCATGAAGAAAAACTACATCATTGCCATTGACCAGAGTACCTCGGCTACGAAAGCGATCCTCTTCGATGCTGCGTGCCGCGTGGTCAATCGCATCAACATCGACCACAAACAGTACTACCCGAAGGCGGGCTGGGTGGAGCACGATGCGGAGGAGATCTACACCAATGCGGTCGAGGCGGTACGCCGCCTGATGGCCGAGACCCCGATCGAGGGTGAGGCGGAGTTCTCGTTGGCGATCACGAACCAGCGTGAGACGGTGGTTGTGTGGAGCGCCGTGACGGGCAAGCCGATCGCCCATGCGGTGGTGTGGCAGTGCCAGCGTGGTGCAGAGATCTGCCGCAGCTTGAAGGAGGCGGGATACGAGCCGACCTTTATGGCCAAGAGCGGCCTGATGATCGACCCCTACTTCTCGGCCAGCGGCGTGAAGTGGCTCTTGGATAATACCGAGGGTGCGCGTGCCGCAGCAGAGGCGGGGGAGTTGCGCCTCGGTACGATGGATGCCTGGCTCATCTGGAAATTGACGGGTGGGGCAGTGCACGCTACGGACTATACGAATGCTTCGCGCACGCTCCTCTTCAACATTCATACGCTTGATTGGGATGACGAACTGCTGGCACTCTTCGAGGTGCCGCGTTCGATGCTCCCCGAGGCTAAGCCCTGTGATGCCTCCTATGGCCGCACGACGATCGAGGGACTCTTCCCCGAGGGGATCGAGATTGCCGGTGTATTGGGGGACTCGCACGGTGCGCTGGCCGGTCAGATGTGCTTCGAGGCGGGCATGGGTAAGGCTACCTATGGTACCGGCTCGTCGGTGATGGTGAATATCGGTACGGAGGCTGTAGCCGCCCCGAAGGGGTTGGTAACCTCGGTTGGTTTTGCTGCCCAGGGTAAGGTCTTCTACGCCTTTGAGGGCAACATCCACTGTACGGGTGCGACCTTGCGTTGGTTGGCCGATCAGCTTCAGTTGATCGGTTCGCCGGCCGAGACCGAGGCGCTTGCCACGAGCGTGGAGAGCACGAATGGTGTTTACCTGGTGCCTGCTTTTGCCGGTTTGGGTGCTCCGTGGTGGAATTCGGAGGCGAAGGCGATGATCGCCGGCATGACGCTGGGTACGACTAAGGCGCATGTGGTGCGTGCAGCCCTGGAGGCGATTCCTTACCAGATTAAGGACCTGGTCGATCTGATGACGGGTCAGGCAGGTGTAGCGCTCAAGGAGTTGCGCGTGGATGGCGGTCCGACGAAGAACCGCTTCCTGATGCAGTTCCAGGCCGATATGCTCAATGCAACGATCAACCGTTCGGACATCGAGGAGGCTTCGGCCATGGGTGCCGTGGTGATGAACGGCCTGGCACGCGGCATCTGGGCTTCGCTCGATGAGGTGGCTGCGTTGCGCACGAGCGATAACCGTATTGAGCCGAAGATGGCCGCCGAGGAGCGTGAGACGCTCTATGCCGGTTGGGTCGAGGCGGTGAAGATGGTGAACCGATAGACCGCGCGGCGAAAGATTTAGTAAAATTAAGTAACAACAATAAAAACCTTAAAACCATGTACATTCCTGCAAAAAACGGAAAAGAGACCTTTGGTCTGATCATCGGTACGCGTGCCTACTTCAACTCGGCACTGGCGATTGATGTGCGTAAAACGCTCTGCGAGGAGCTCGAGAAGGCCGGTTATGGCTATGTGATCTTGGATGTAGCCGAGACGCTGACCGACGGCGCTATGGAGACGATGGAGGATGGTAAGAAGTGCGCCAAGCTCTTCCGCGAGTACCGCGACCAGATCGACGGTATTATCGTGTCGCTGCCCAACTTCGGCTTCGAGGTGGGTATCATCAACGCCATTTCGCGCGCGGAGTTGAATGTCCCCGTGCTGGTTCAGGCTTGCGACGACGAGAACGACAAGGTCGATCTCGACAACCGTCGTGATGCATTCTGCGGTAAGATCTCGGTTTGCAACAACCTCTATCAGTATGGTATTCCCTTCACCGATACGACGCTGCACACCTATTCGATCCACAGCGAGCTGCTGATGAAGGATATCAATAAGTTTGCCGCTACCTGCCGCGTAGTGAAGAAGCTCACGCACGCGCGTATCGGTCAGATCGGTACGCGTCCGCTCGGCTTCAACACCTGCCGTGCCAGCGAGAAGCTGCTGCAGGCCAGCGGTATCACGGTGGTTCCGGTTGACCTCTCGGAGATCATCTTTGCGGCTCAGCGCTACGACAGCGAGGCTGCGGCTCTGAAGACGAAGATGGAGGAGATCGCCGCCTATGCCAAGATTCCCGCAGCCCACACCGACAAGGTGATGCGCCTGGCTAAATGGAGCTTGGCGGTCGAGGAGTGGATCGCCGCGAACGAGTGCGATGCTGCTGCTATTCAGTGCTGGGATTCGCTCGAGCAGAACTACGGTTGCGCAGCTTGCGTTTCGATGTCAATGCTCGGCGAGAAGCTGATCCCCTGCGCTTGTGAGACCGACCTGGCAGGTGCAGTGTCGATGTATGCGCTGTCGCTGGCTGCAGGCCGCCCCTCGACGCTGCTCGACTGGAATAACAACTTCGCAGAGGATCGCAATAAGTGCGTTTGCACCCACTGTGGTAACGCTCCGAAGAGCTTCGTGCAGAACGAGATCTCGCTCGATACGCTGGGTGTATTGGGCCGTACGCTCGGTAAGGTTAACACCTTCGGTGCTGTACAGGGTAAGTGTACGGAGGGTGACTTCACCTTCTTCCGCATTTCGACCGACGATACGCTGGGTGTGATCAAGAGCTACCTGGGTAAGGGTCGTATGACCAATGACCTCTATCCGATGGCCGGTTGCATCGCTGTAACGGAGGTGGATAACCTGCAGACGCTGCTGAAGCACATCTGCCGCAACGGCTTCGAGCACCATGTTGCTATGGTGCGTGGCGATGTGGTTGATGTACTGAACGACGCAATCGAGAACTACCTCGGCTGGGATAACTACCTGCACGCATAGTTCTTATGAAACGGTTGATCTTTGTGCTGGCGGCCGCCTTGTCGGTCGCCTGCGCTCAACCCGAGCGTGAGGTCTATATCTTCTCGGGCCACCGCGAACCGGCGCTCGATGGTCTGCACCTCTTGTATAGCTACGACGGCTTCAAGTGGGACAGCCTGCAGGGCTCGTGGCTTCTGCCGCAGATCGGCAACAAGCAGGCGGAGTACTACAACTACCACTCGAACAAGCTCGAGCAGGCGAAGTACGCTCCGCAGTCGATGATGCGCGACCCGTCACTCACGCAGGGCCCCGATGGTACCTTCCACCTGGTGTGGACGCTCGGCTGGTCGGGTGATTTAGGCTTTGGCTACGCTTCGTCGAAGGATCTGATCTCGTGGAGCGAGCAGCGCCGCATCCCCGTGATGGAGGGCGAGAAGACGAACAATGTCTGGGCGCCTGAGATCTTCTATGATGAGACGAAGGAGCACTACCTGATCGCATGGTCATCGTCGATCCTTCCGGAGAACTATACGGAGGCCGACAAACTCGGCTCGAATGGTTGTCACCGCCAGTACTACACCACGACGAAGGATTTCGTGGAGTTTGCCCCCGCGAAGCCCTTCTACGATCCTGGCTTCAACTCGATCGATGGTTTCATCGTGAAGAAGGAGGAGGGTGACTATCGCCTGATCATTAAGGATAACCGCAAGCCCGGCTTCAGCGATCTGTTCTGTGTCGAGGCTACGGCTCCCGAAGGCCCGTATAGCAATCCGACGGAGAACTTTGCTCCGACTTACTCGGAGGGCGCTTGCTGTGTGAAGGTGGGTGAGGAGTGGTTGATCTACTTCGATGTCTATCGCCAGTATCGCTTCGGTGCGGTTTCGACGACCGACTTCAAGACCTTTACGCCGATCGACGATAAGATCTCGGTGCCGGCAGGTCATAAGCACGGTACGATCGTTAAGGTCAAGGAGTCGATTCTTCAGGCACTGCTCGAGGAGGAGGCTCGCCGCTACGGTCAGCAGTAGTAGATGCTACGATAAAACAAACGAGAGAGGCTGTTGCAAAACAGCCTCTCTCGTTGTGTCTATAAAACTCCGTTAGTCCAACTGTACCTTCTCGAACTTATAGCCGAGTCGCTTGAGCTCCAACGCAGCACCGATGCGGAAGAGCGTGCGCGTTGTGCGAGCAAAGAGGTAGAAGGCCTTGGTGGTCTGCGCCTCGGTATCCTCGCGACGGATCATGTTCATCGCTGTGTGGGCGCAGCTGCGCAGGATCTGCTCAATCTTACCATACTCCTCGCTCTCGAGCGAAAGACCCAGGATCTCCTGGGCGATCTTCTCGTCCATGTCGTCGAAGCCGGCGGCGCCGTGCAGCTCGCTGTAGGGGGCGGTAGCCTTCTCCTCCCAAGCCGTATCCCACCAATGTGCCACAGCCATTCCGACATAGCCGGCCCATGCCATGGCGGCAGCGGGGTAGCTGTTGACCTGCGGTACGGCATCGGCCATATACTCGGGAGCGTACTCCTTCCAACGGGCGTCGATATCCTCCGAGGAGAGCAGCGTGCCCGAGAGCATCTCGTGCGAGGTGCAGAGTTTCAGCAACTCGGTCAGCAGGTTGTTTTCGAAAGTATCGAAGTATTCAGTCTGTTCCATGTTGTGTACTTGATTTTGCGCAAAGGTAGGTAAATCTTGGCCAAATGTAAAGAAATTGTTGCAAAATCGTTAAAAAATGGTTATCATTGTAGAGGAGTGTTGCCTGTTAAAAACCGGCTTCTTACATTTGTTACGCATTTAGCCCACAACAGAACTTTTTTGTAAGCAAAATAACATTAATACTTATATTTATATGATGCAACTTTTAACTCTGCTCGGTGCGATGGGTATGTTCCTCTACGGAATGAACCTCATGAGCTCGGGCTTGCAGAAGGCAGCCGGTGATCGCCTGCGCAACTTCCTTGCGGCGATGACCTCGAACTCCTTCAAGCGCGTGACGACAGGTGTGGGTATCACGGCCGTTATCCAGTCGTCGAGCGCCACGACGGTAATGGTCGTAGGCTTTGTGAATGCCGGTCTGCTCACGCTGACCCAGGCCGTCGGTGTGATCATGGGTGCCAACATCGGTACGACGATCACGGCGTGGATGGTGGCTCTGTTGGGCTTTAAGGCCGATATTGCGGTCTTGGCTGTGCCCCTCATGGCGGTAGGTTTTGTGCTGAGCATGGCGAAAAAAGAGCGCTACAAGCACATCTCGGAGCTGGTCATCGGCTTCTCGCTGCTCTTCCTCGGCCTCTCGCTGATGAAGAACTCGGTGCCCGACCTGCGCCAGACTCCCGAGGTGCTGTCGTTTATTCAGCAGTGGTGCGACTATGGCTTTGGCTCGGTGCTGATCTTCCTGCTCTTTGGTACGGTTCTGACGCTGGTGCTGCAGTCGTCGAGTGCTACGATGGCCCTGACGCTGATCATGCTCAGCGTGGGTTGGATTCCCTTTGAGATGGCCGCAGCGATGGTGCTGGGTGAGAACATCGGTACGACGATCACGGCGAACATTGCCGCTTCGGTGGGTAATCCCAATGCTCGTCGCGCAGCCCTGGCACACACCTTCTTCAATATCTTTGGTGTGATCTGGGCGTTGGCAATCTTCCGTCCCTTCCTGATGTTTGTGGGTATGGTGATCTCGTGGATGGGTTATCCGAATCCGATGGAGATCGACTTTGCAGCCGGCATCACGGAGGGTAGCGTGGAGTCGACCGCCTCGCTCTATGGTGTTTCGATGCTCCATACGCTTTTCAACCTGATCAATACCCTGATTTTGGTGTGGTTTACGCCGTTGATCGTCAAGGTGGTTACGGCTGCTATTAAGTCTAAACCGAAGGATGAGGACGAGGTGAAGGTGAAGCTGAAGTTTATCGAGGCAGGTCCGCTCGGTACGCCCGAGTTGGCGATCACGCAGGCCAAGAACGAGATTATTCACTTTGGTCAGATCTCGCGCAATGGCTTGGGTTATATCAAGTCGGCCGTGCACGCCAAGGATGAGGAGGAGTTTGAGTTCTTCCGCAAGAAACTGGTGAAGTATGAGGAGATTGCCGACCGTATCGAGTACGAGATTGCACAGTTCCTCAATGCCGTTTCGCAGCATGATATTAGCGAGGAGACGCAGGCACGCATTAAGTCGATGTATAAGATCATCGGCGAGATGGAGAGCCTCGGTGATTCGGGTGAGGCGATCAGCCGCATCCTCTCGCGCCGCAACATCCACGGCAAGAGCTTTACGGAGCGCAACCTTGAGAAGATCGACACGATGATCGAGTTGCTGGATCAGGCTTACGAGGTGATGATCGAGAACCTGACGAAGAAGCGTGGTGAGGAGATCTCGTTGCGTCGTGCCGTCGATTGCGAGATCGAGATCAACAACACGCGTACGACGCTGCGCGAGGAGGAGATCTTACAGATCGAGCAGGGTGTGACGAGCTACGCTAATAGCGTTTACTACATCGATGTGATCTCGGAGATCGAGCGCATGGGTGACTACATCATCAATGTCTCGGAGGCGTTGTAACGCACGCACATCCAACAAAAGAGAGCACGATTGCCACGGCAATCGTGCTCTCTTGTTGTTCTACTATTGGGTGGCTACTCTACATAGAGCACCAGACCCTTCAGGTACTCACCCTCGGGGTGGTAGATGTTAATCGGGTGGTCGGCCGGCTGCGTCAGCTGGTGCAGGATGCGAACCTTGCGACCGGCGATGGCTGCGGCTGAGAAGACCGTCGTGCGGAAGAGCTCCTTCGACACGGCCTGCGAGCAGGAGAAGGTGAAGAGGATGCCTCCGGGCTTGATCTGCGACAGCGCTCGGGCATTGAGACGCTTGTAGCCCTGCATCGCATTACCGAGCACCTTGTGGTGCTTGGCAAAGGCGGGAGGATCGAGGATGATCAGGTCATACTTCGAACCGATGTCGCGCAGGTAATCCACTGCATCGGCCGCAATAGCGGTGTGGGGCACGCTCTCGCCAAAGTTCAGACGCATATTCTCAGCTGCGAGCTGTACGGCGCGCTCAGAGGCGTCCACCGAGGCTACCTCTACAGCGCCACCCTCGGCTGCATAGACCGAGAAACCGCCCGTATAGCAGAAGGTGTTGAGCACGGTGCGACCCTTCGAGTAACGCTTCACCAACTCGCGGTTCTCACGCTGATCAAGGAAGAAACCGGTCTTCTGACCCTCCTCCCAATTGACGGCAAACTGCAAACCATTCTCGCGTACGATCTGCGAGGGGTGTGCCGACGATCCCCACAGATAGCCGTCCACAGCACCGAGGTCAGCCTTGTAGGGGAGCGTCTGCGACGACTTGTCGTAGATGGCCGTGATGCGCTCGCCGTAGCAGGCGCGGATCGCCTCGGCGATCGTGTGGCGGGCGTGGTACATACCAACCGAGTGACACTGCACCACAGCCGTCGAACCGTAGATGTCGACCACTAGACCCGGCAGCGAGTCACCCTCGCCGTGGATCAAGCGGTAGCAGGTTGTTTCGGCATTGTCGGTCAACGAGAGGGTGCGACGCACATCGTAGGCAATCGCGATGCGGCGGTTCCACCAGGCTTGATCGATCGGCTCGCGCTCGAACGAGAGCACGCGCACGGCGATCGAACCGATCTGGTAGTGACCCTGTGCGATGAAGTCGCCACTGCGCGTGAAGACCTCGACCAGTTCACCCTCGTGCAGCTCGGTGGCTACCTCGGTGTTGATGCGGTCGATTGCGCCCGAGAAGATCCACGGGTGACGACGCAGGAGCGACTCCTCCTTGCCTCGGCGTAAGATGATTTGCGGTATCATATTAGAGATTCGATTTTACTTTCGGTGATTTTTCTAACGCTTTGAATATCTGTACGCAGACCCACGCATCGGTGGCTGCATAGAGTTGCTGTTTGTCGGTCAGCTGGGTGCTCTCCCAATTGCTCAGTCGTTGCGCTTTCGAGACCCGCTTGCCCAGCACGATGGCCGACATCTTGCGCAGGCTCTTCTCCTCGATTCCCCACTCGCCGATAATTGTTTGCAGGTCGACGAAGCCTCCGTCGCGGAAGTGGCGCAACTGACGCAACGAGCGCAGGTCGCCCGCTACATCGGCTCCGATCTTCAGCACCTGCTGGTTGCCGAGCAGGCGCATCAGCTCCTTGCCGAGCGGAATGCGATTGAGTCGAAAGAGGTAGCAACGCTCCTCGGAGGAGAGTTGAAGCAGTGAGACGCGATAGCTGACGCCGGCCTTAAACGAGGGACGCGTCTCCGTATCAAAGCCGATCATGCGCTGCTTGGCCAAGTAGCGACAAGCCTCCTCGACCTGCTCTTCGCGGTCGATGATGTGTACTTCGCCGCGGAACTCAATGGCAGGGAGTTGCGCGGTGGCTTCGTTGTCGATTTTAGCGGGGTAGGACGATCGGACTTTCATGGTTCAATGTTGCGGGACAAAGGTACGCAATAAATCGGGAAAAAAGGTCGCTACGACCGAATTTTTAACTCACCATTGTCGGTGGTGATCGCCTTGCCGCTACGGATCAGCTCCTCTACGACGGCCGCAATGCGTTCGGGCGAGCCGGAGAGCTCGCTGCCGAGTCGATAGAGATCGCACGGCCCCTCCGCGAGGTGCTGAAGAATCTCCTCTGCGAGGGGATCTTTTGCCTCGGCTTTCTGGGAGCGGCGACGAGCCAGGCAGAGGTCGCAGATGCCGCAAGGCTTGCTTCCCTTTACGCCGAAGTGCTCCTCGAGGAGTTGGCTGCGGCATTGCTCCTCGTTGGTGGAGTATTGCAGCATCTGATCGAAGCGCTCGTACATGAGCTCCTTGCGACGCAGATAGGTCTCGGGTGCAATGTAGAGCGAGGCGCGCGGCAGACGCTCCTCGTGTAGGGTGAGCAGGGGAAGTGCATTTGAGGGGATGTAGCGGATCACGCGCAGCTGCCAGAGTCGGCGCATGAGTTCGCGTACATGCTCCACCGTGTAGCCGCACCAGGTAGCGATTTCGCCCTCGTTGATCGGTTGGAAGTCGGTGAAGACTCCATTATAGAGGCGTAGCAGCGTGCGCAGGAAGGGATCGAGATCCTCGTGGCGCAGACGCAGTTTGTAGAGGTCGTCACGACTGACCGTGAAGAGGATGCGGGCAGGGTGCTCGCGAGCATCGGTCAGCGTGAGGTATCCGTTGAGCTGCAGGAGTTTGATGGCGCAGCTGACCACTCCCTCGTAGAGGTGTTCGCGGGCGCAGAAGTCGAAGATATTGAAGGGGTGCGAGGTGCCTTGTCCCTCGCCGATGGGCATCTGCAGGTAGTTGAAGAGTCGCTCGTAGATATCCTTCACATGGTCTAACGGCGGAAACTCCTGCTTGAAGTGGTCGACAATGCGACGCTCGTCGTCGGAGGCAACTAGCAGTAGGGCATAGGCGCGCTTTCCGTCACGGCCGGCGCGGCCGGCCTCCTGGTAGTAGTTCTCGAGCGAGTCGCACATCGAGAAGTGCACCACAAAGCGCACATCGGGCTTGTCGATACCCATGCCGAAGGCGTTCGTGGCGACAATGACGCGCACCTTTCCTTGAATCCACTCCTCTTGGCGGATCGAACGCTCGGCGTGCGGCAGACCACCGTGGTAGGCCGTGGCGGTGAAACCCTCTATGCAGAGCCGCTGTGCCAACTGCTCACACGCCTCGCGGGAGCGCATGTAAACGATGCCCGAGCCCTCGACATTGCGGAGGACACGGAGCAGCTGCCCCTCCTTGTCGTCGGTGTGGCGTACGCTGTAGGAGAGGTTGGGACGCGCAAAACTGCTGCGGATGACACGCCCCTCGGCAAAGTGAAGGTTCTCCATGATGTCGCGCTGCACCAGATCGGTGGCCGACGCGGTGAGTGCCAGCACGGGTACATCGGGCAACAGATCGCGCACCTCGCCGATGCGGAGGTAGTGGGGGCGGAAGTCGTAGCCCCATTGTGAGATGCAGTGCGCCTCGTCGACCGCCAGGAGCGAGATCTTCATGCGCAGCATGCGTGCTTGGAAGATGTCGGTGGCCAGGCGTTCGGGCGCAATGTAGAGAAATTTCACATCGCCATAGACGCAGTTGTCGAGCGCAATGTCGATCTGGCGGCGGGTGAGTCCGGAGTGGATGGCTACGGCGTTGATACCCAATCGACGCAGGCGGTCGACCTGATCCTTCATCAACGCAATGAGGGGTGTGACCACGATGCAGAGTCCCTCGCGAACGAGCGTAGGTACCTGATAGGTGAGCGACTTGCCACCACCCGTAGGCATGAGGGCAAGCATGTCGTGTCCGTTCAGTACCGAGAGAATGATCTCCTTCTGTACCGAGCGGAACTCCTCGTAGCCCCAATATTTGCGCAGGACTTCGTAGATGCGTGCCTCCATATCCATGAGGACAAAGATAGTGAAAATTCGGCATGCAGGGTGTGAAAAATGAAATTATTCGCGGCGATGGGGATGAAATATACCTATAAATAATGCGTTGTTTTCTCTGAAAATTCGTATCTTTGCGCCGTATGAAGATTTCAACCCGATATAAGGTGCGCGAGATGGCTGGTGAGCACATCATCGTGATGCCCGGCAGCTATGGCGCCGATATGACCCGCGTGATTGCGCTGAACGAGAGTTCGCTTTACTTGTGGAATGCCCTCCAGGGGCGTGAGTTCGACACCGAGGTGGTGGCCGATCTCTTGGTTGAGCAGTACGAGATCGACCGCGAAACGGCGTTGCGTGATGGCCAGGCCTGGGTGGAGAAGCTGCGCGAAACGGGAGTCATCGAGTAAGATAGAACCAAAAGAAACGCTATGAGGCTGCGCCGCACCATTGCTCTGTTGCTTTGTACCCTGTACCTATTGGCTACGGGGAGCACGGCCGTCGCCTCCTTGCTCTGTCCCTGCAATGCTCCGCACCACCATACGGAGCACTGCGCGCATCACGATGCGCACATCTCCCATTGCGGCGGCTATGAGGCGGATTGCTGTGGCGATCTGCACGAAACCGAGCTGCAGCTCTATACCGTAGAGCCGATCGACGATTATCGTCGCTCTCAGACAGCGAGCAACCAACTCGTAGCGCTCTGCGCAGCAACACTCGATCGCGCATTGCACGGCGATCTGCCTGTGCGGGTTTGTGCCTACACGGAGCAAACACCTCCGATTGCTGCGCGTCCCTTTTCGGTGGGTGCGCTGCGAGCCCCTCCCGTTGCGGCTTAACACACAATCGACGGCGGCTCTTGGTGTCGCCACAAGGTGTTTAACCGTAAAATACAAGGAGAATCAACTATGAAAATCAAACACATATTCCTCTTTTTTGTAGCCTGCATGCTGCTTGGTGCTGTGCAGGCTCAGGACCTTCAAGGGCGCATCCTCGACAGCGAGGGTGAGCCGCTGATCGGTGCTGCGGTCTATTGGGACGGCACGACTGTCGGCAGCAGTACCGATGTCGAGGGTAACTTCCGCATCCACCGCGTGAAGGGATACGATCGACTGATCGCTAGCTATCTGGGCTATCGCAACGATACACTCCACATCGTCAAGAACGATCCGATAGAGGTTCGTCTGCAGAGCGATGGTTTGGAGCTGGAGAGCGTAGTCGTAGAGGGCACGCAGAGTGGTAACTATGTCAAGCGCGACGGCTTGATGAAGAACGAGATGATCTCGTTTGCAGGTCTTTGCAAGATGGCTTGCTGCAATCTGGCCGAGTCGTTCGAGAACTCCGCATCGGTGACGGTGGGGTATAGCGACGCCATTTCGGGTGCTCGCCAGATCAAGATGCTCGGCTTGGCCGGTACCTATACGCAGATCCTCGACGAGAATCGCCCGATCATGCGCGGCCTGAGTGCCCCCTATGGTCTGAGCTACACGCCCGGTATGTGGCTGAGCTCGATCCAGGTGTCGAAGGGCGTTTCGTCGGTGGCCGCAGGCCACGAGGCTGTGACGGGACAGATCAACCTCGAGCACCGCAAGCCGACCGACGAGGAGCGTCTCTTCGTGAACCTCTACCTCGACGATGAGTTGCGCCCCGAGATCAACCTCTCGTCGGCCTTCCCGCTCACGCCCGACAAGAAACTCTCGACCATCATCCTCTTTCACGGCTCGGCCGATACGGATGTGCGTGAGATGGATCACAACCACGACCTCTTCCGCGATCAGCCCGAGACGAATCTGCTTTCGCTCTCGAACCGTTGGCTCTATCAGGCCGACAACGGCATGCAGCTGCGCTGGGGCTTTAAGCTCTTGCAAGAGAACCGCCTGGGCGGTATGATGGACTACGAGGACTCGGAAACGCAGCGCGAGAAGATGCATACGGAGTGGAATTGGCAGGCCGAGAACCACGCCATGCCGAGCTACGGATCGCACATTCGCAACCGCGAAGCGGGTGGCTATTTCAAGATGGGTGTACCGGTGGGCGCTGCTGTCTACGACGAGGATGAGCAGGAGGAGAAGCGTTCGAGCTTTGCCGTGACGCTCGACTTCGACCACTACAACGAGTCGGCCTACTTCGGTCTGAACGACTACGCCGGAAATGAGAATATGCTCTCGGCAAACATTGCCTACAACCATCACTTCACGTCGCGCTCGTCGGTTGTGGTCGGCTTGCAGGGTTTCCACACCTCGGTCAATGAGCGACTGATGAACGCTACGCCGTGGATCGAGACCTCGCCGCTGCGTGCCTATCTGCTGGATCGCGAGGAGCAGGAGATCGGTACCTATGCCGAGTACACCTATGCCGTGAAGGATAAGGTCTCGATTGTAGCGGGTCTGCGTGGCGACTACAACGCCTTCTACGATCGTTTTTTCGCTACGCCGCGCGGCCATCTCCGCTGGAATCTTGCCCGCTTGACCACGCTGCGCCTCTCGGCCGGTTTGGGCTACCGCTCGACGAATATCATCACGGATAACATCGGCATCCTGACCACGGGTCGCACGATTCTCTTCAACGGAGGTGCTATGCCCTCCAACTGGTTCGAGGCGTTCGATCGCATGGAGAAGGCGGTGACGCTGGGTGGTTCGTTGACCCACACCTTCTCGTTGGCGGGCTTTGAGAATGCTACGCTGAGCTTCGACTACTTCCGCACGGCCTTCTCGCACGCTGTAGTGGTGGATCAGGAGTGGAATCCCGCCTGCATCAATATCTACACCTCGCAGGATAAGGCCTACACGGATACCTATCAGGTCGATTTCTCGTGGACTCCGGCTGAGGGCCTCGACCTCTTTGCCACCTACCGCTACACGGATTCGGAGATGATGATCCAGCGAGCAGATGGCTCGAAGGCAACGGTTGAGCGTCCGCTCGTGAACCGCTACAAGGCGCTGATCAATGTGCAGTATGCGACGCGTTTCCGTCGTTGGGTCTTCGATGCTACGGCACAGCTCAACGGTGCAGCGCGCATCCCCACGCAGACGGGTGATTTGGCCGACGACAGCTACTCGCCCTCGTATCCGATGTTCTACGCCCAGGTGACGCGCAAGGTGGGCAAATTCGACCTCTACCTCGGTTGTGAGAACATCGCTGACTATCGTCAGCAGACGCCGATCGTGAGCGCCGAGAATCCCTACTCGACGAGCTTCAACTCGATGAATATCTGGGGCCCGCTGATGGGGCGCAAGTTCTACTTTGGTCTGCGATTTAACCTTTATTAGTAAGCAAACAGAATTTGATAACCTTAAAAAAAACTGAATAAAGATGAAAAAGATGTTGGTATTGGGCCTTGCCCTCATGATGGGTCTGGGCGTATGTATGGCTCAAACGGAAAAACCGGCTAAGAAGCCGACCAAGCAGATGACGACGACGGTCTTTTCGACCAACCTCGACTGCCCGAACTGCGCCAAGAAGGTGGAGACGAATGTCCCCGTGCTTGGTAAGGGTATTCAGAACCTCTCGATCGACCCGAAGACCTTTGATGTGACGGTGACCTACGACGCTGCGAAGAACAACGACGAGAACATCATCAAGGGCATGGAGAAGCTCAAGGTCGAGGCCAAGGTGAAGAAGTAAAACCGCACAGCGATGAAAGTAGTAACCTTTGGCGAGCTGATGTTGCGCCTGACCCCTCCGTCGTTCGATCGTTTCAACCAGACCGGCCGTTTCGAGGCAAACTTTGGTGGCAGCGAGGCGAATGTGGCGGTGTCGCTGGCCAACTTTGGTGTTGAGAGCGAGTTTGTAACAGCGCTCTCGCCCAACCGACTCTCGGATGCTGCGCTCGATGATCTGCACCGCTACGGTGTTGTGACCGACCGCGTGGTGCGCAAGGCGGGTCGTATGGGTCTCTACTACATGGAGGAGGCCGTGGCGATGCGCTCGTCGCAGGTGGTCTACGACCGCGAGGGCTCCTCGTTCGCCAACCTTGAGAAGGGGGATATCGATTGGGATGCAGCCTTTGCTGATGCTGATTGGTTCCATTGGTCGGGTATTGCACCTGCCGTGGGCAAGGGCGCAGCCGAGGTGTGTGCCGAAGCGATTGCTGCCGCGCGTCGTCGAGGCTTGGTGATCTCGTGCGATATCAACTACCGTCGCAACCTTTGGAAGTGGGGTGCGCGCCCGCACGAGGTGCTGCCGGCGATGATGGCCGAGTGTGATATCCTCTTCGGTACAGAGTTGGAGTTTCAGCAGGCCTTGGGGGTGGAGATGCCTCAGTTTAAGGCGGTGGATACGGAGTATGAGATGGCGATGGAGGCCTATACGCGTGCCGCTGAAGAGGTGTCGCGTCAGATGCCACGCTGCCATACGATCGTCTTCGCCCTGCGTAATGTAATCAATGCCCAGCACCACCTGCTCGGTGGCACGATGTGGCACCGCGGTGAGATGTACCGCGCCCGCATCTTCGATATTGAGGGTGTAGTAGACTGCGTCGGCGTGGGCGATGCTTACAATGCCGGTATCATCTACGGTATGCTCCACCAGGTGGATATGCAGCGAGCACTCGATCTGGGTGCTGCTGCGTGTGCGTTGAAGAACACCGTGCCAGGCGATTATGGGCAGTTCCCGATCGAGGAGATCGAGGCCGCGGCTGATGGTGCTACGAATGGGCGTATCGCTCGCTAATAAGCGTATTTGACAACAGAGAGGGCTGTTCACTTCGAACAGCCCTCTCTGTTTTTGGGTAGATTCTCGTTAGAACTTCTCCTGCATCACCAGACGCGGGATGTTGCAACCGATGTAGTTGCCCACGATGGCTGCACTCCAGCTCCCGAGCATCGACCACGAACCCATACCGGCATAGATACCGGCAGCATAATAGAAGGCGTCCGCCATGCAGTGGGGGAGTCCGCAGAGGATGAAGACCGGCACACCAAAGAGCAGCGGCAGGTAGTTGTTGCGCTGAACACCATAGACGGCCAGCGTCATGATCATACCCGTACCGATCGAGGTGAGGGCGATGCCGTGCCAGGGTGTGGTAGCACGCGCCGTGAGAATGGCCTGCAATCCTTCGGTGACGCGGTCGTTACCGATGTAGAAGAGCATCGTCGCCATGAGCGCACAACCCAGGGCATTGAACAGAATCATCGGAAGGAGCATATAGCTCTGTTTGAAGGGGAGGAATCCAGCCTTGCTGGTGAAGAGCTGCGCCTTGCAGAGCAGGATGCAGAGAAGACCAAAGGCGAAGAGCGTGGCTCCAACCACGCCGCCTATGCGCAGGTAGGTAAGACCTCCTACGCCAATTAACATGCCGGCAAAAATGGCATAACGCGAAAATTCTTTCATTTGTTTGGAATAGATGGTTTGTTATTCTTCGTGCTCGGCTTGCAGTGCGGCCGAGAAGTTTTTCTTCGATTGCAGGTGCGCCGTCTTTTTCAGCTGCTCACCGAAGCTGACCAAGCTGCCCTTGCCCGAGAGGCGCGTCTGCGCCTGGTCGTAGGCCTTCTGGGCACGCTGGAGCGATCCGCCAACCTCCTCCAGAGCCTCTGTAAAGAGCACGGCCTTTTCGTAGAGTTTCAGACCCAGTTCGGCGATCTTCTGCGTGTTCTTCTCCTGGGCGTCGTACTTCCAGAGGTCTGCCACCATCTTCAAGAGTGCGAAGAGGTTCGTCGGCGAGGAGATGATCACCTTGTGGTGATAGGCGTCGGACCAGATGTTCGGATCAGCCTTCATGGCATCGAGGAAGGCGGGCTCGGTGGGGATGAACATAATCACAAAGTCGGGCGAGTCGAGCAGACGCTGATACTCCTTGCGACCTAACTCGGTGACATGCTGACGCACCGAGGCGAGGTGGGAGGTGAGGTGGCGCTGCTGCTCCTCGTGGCTCTCGGCTGCCGTGTAGGCGACATAGGCCGTGAGCGACACCTTCGAGTCGATGACGATGCTACGCCCCTCGGGGAGGTGCAACACGACATCGGGACGGAGGTTCTTGCCGTCGCTATCCTTTAGGTTGTGCTGTGTGGTGTAGTGTAACCCCTTGGTGAGCGACGAGTTGTCGAGGATCGTTTCGAGCAGAGTCTCACCCCAATCGCCCTGCACCTTTGAGTTGCCACGCAGGGCATTCGTCAGGTTGGTGGTCTCGGTTGTGATGCGGTGGTTAAGCTCGAGGAGGTGCTTCAGCTCGTTTTTGAGCTCGCCACGCTGCTCATTCTCGTGGGAGTAGATGCGCTCCACGCGCTCACGGAACTCCTTGATATTGTCCTGGAAAGGCTTAAGCATCACATCGAGCGACTCGCGATTGGTCTCGCGGAACTGCTTCGACTGCTCGCCCAGAATCTCGGCCGAGAGATTGCGGAAGTGACTTTTGAGGTGCTCGATCTCCTCCTCGCGGCGCTTGCGGGCATCGGCTTCGATCTCCTCGTTGCGCGCCTTGAGCGCAGCTAGCTCACTCTTGGCGGTGGCTCGCTCGGCTGCCAGCGCCTGCTCGGCCTGGGCACGCTGCTCGCGTTCGTGTTGCAACTGCTCCTCGCTGCGGAGGGCAAGCTCGTTTACACGGCGCATCTCACCCTTCAGTGAGAGCCACGCCACGCAAAATATGGCCGAAAGAACGGCTAAAAGGGCGATCACGATCCAAAGAAAATCCATACTGCTGCTCATAATGGAGCAAAGATAGCGGTTTTCAAGGAAAAATTAGTTATCTTTGCAGAAAAGAATTTTATCGGTATGAAGCGAATCATAGCACCCTCGATCTTGGCCGCCGATTTCGGCCATCTGGAACGCGATGTGGAGATGATCAACCGCAGCGACGCCGAGTGGGTTCATGTGGATGTGATGGATGGCGTGTTTGTGCCGAACATCTCGTTCGGATTCCCCGTCTTGCGTGCTGTGCGTAGCGTGGCCAAGAAGCCGCTCGATGTGCACCTGATGATCACCGATCCGGAACGTTACATTGCCCGCTTTGCGCACGAGGGAGCCGATTGGATTACCTTCCATGTGGAGGCTACGAGCGACCCGTTGCACTGCGCGCAGTTGATTCGAGAGAGTGGTGCGCGGGTGGGTGTTTCGATTAAACCCAAGACCCCGGTCGAGGTGTTGCGTCCACTCCTTTCTCAGGTGGATATGGTGCTGGTTATGAGCGTAGAGCCCGGCTTCGGCGGGCAGCAGTTTATCGTCGAGTCGCTCGATCGCATCCGCGCTGTGCGTTTGATGGCCGAGGAACTCAATCCGGAGTTGCTGATCGAGGTCGATGGCGGCATCTCGTCGGAGAATGCCCACCTGCTCTATGAGGCGGGTGCCAATGTGCTTGTGGCAGGCAGTTCGGTCTTCCGCGCTTCGAGCCCCGAGGAGGAGATTCGTAAGATGTTAGCGAACAAGTAAAAGATGATTTCACTGGATAACCTCACCGTCTCGTATGGCGGTTGGACACTTTTTGACAACATATCGTTTCTGATCAACCCGAAGGACCGTATTGGTCTGGTCGGTAAGAACGGTGCCGGAAAAACGACCTTGCTGCGCCTGATTATGGGTGAGCAGCAGCCTACCTCGGGCGCTGTGACGATCGGATCGGAGTGTACGATCGGCTATCTGCCGCAGACGATGCGTGTGCACGATACGACGACGCTGGTCGAGGAGACGGGTAAGGCTTTTGAGGAGGTATTGCGCCTCGAAGCGGAGATTGCACGCCTCACCGAGGAGATCTCTCTGCGCGATGATTATGAGAGTGATGCATACGCTGACCTTCTCCATCGCTTGAATGAGTCGCAGGACCTCTATCAGATGTTGGGTGGTGAGACGCGCGATGCCGATATCGAGAAGACGCTGCTCGGTTTGGGTTTCAAGCGCTCGGATTTCACCCGTCCTACGGCGGAGTTCTCGGGCGGTTGGCGTATGCGTATCGAGCTGGCCAAACTCCTGTTGCGTCGCCCTTCGATTTTCCTCTTGGATGAGCCGACCAACCACCTCGACATCGAGTCGATTCAGTGGCTGGAGGAGTATCTGAAAAACTACAACGGCGCGGTGCTCTTGATCTCGCACGACAGAGCCTTCTTGGATAATGTCACGACGCGCACCGTCGAGCTCTCGCTAGGTCATATCACCGATTATAAGGTTCCCTATTCGAAATATGTCGTGCTGCGGGCCGAGCGCCGTGAGCAGCAGCTGGCTGCCTACGAGAATCAGCAGCGCATGATCGAGAAGACGGAGGAGTTCATCGAGAAGTTCCGCTACAAGCCGACCAAGTCGAACCAGGTGCAGTCGCGCATCAAGGCGCTCGAGCGTCTGGATCGTCTGGAGATCGACGAGGAGGATCTCTCGCACCTGAACATCAAATTTCCGCCTGCACCTCGTTCGGGACAGGTGGTGGCCGAGATCAAGGAGGCCGGTATGTCGTTCGGCGAGAAGCATGTCTTTTCGGGGGCAGATTTTATCATCGAGAAGGGCGACCGCATCGCCCTTGTGGGTCGCAATGGCGAGGGTAAAACCACGCTGGCACGCATGCTCATTGGTCAGTTGATGCCGACCGAGGGTTCGATCCGCCTCGGTGCGAATGTGAATATTGGTTACTACGCCCAGAATCAGGATGACCTGATGGATGGCGAGTTTACGGTCTATGACACGCTCGATCGTGTGGCGGTGGGGGATATTCGCACCCGTCTGCGCGATATTTTGGGTGCATTTCTCTTCCGTGGCGAGGATATCGACAAGAAGGTGAAGGTGCTCTCGGGTGGCGAGCGTGCCCGTCTGGCGATGGCGCGCATGATGCTTGAGCCGCGCAACCTGCTGGTGCTCGACGAGCCGACCAACCATATGGATATGCGCTCGAAGGATATTCTGAAGGAGGCGATCCTGAAGTACGACGGCACGGTGGTCGTGGTGTCGCACGACCGTGAATTCCTCGACGGCATGGTCGATAAGGTCTACGAGTTCCGCGATGGGGGCGTGAAGGAGTACCTGGGTGGTATCTACTACTTCCTGGAGAAGCGAAAACTCGCCTCGTTACAGGAGATCGAACGCACCGATCGCCCCGCAGCAGGTAATACCGCCAAGAGCCAAACAGCCGGCAAACTGAACTACGAGCAGAAGAAGGAGCAGGAGAAGCTGTTGCGTCGTCTGCGTAAGAATGTGGAGGAGATCGAGTCGAAACTCGCCGAGGTGGAGCAGGAGATTGCTCGCTGGGATGAGCGTCTGGCAGCCGCCGCGGAGTATGTGGAGGCCGACTACAAGGCTTACAACGAACTGAAGGCTCACTACGATCACCTGATGCACGAGTGGGAGAAGGCGGCCTATGAATTGGAAATTAGCGAATAACTATGGATAATTTGATATTTGGTATCCGCCCCGTTGCAGAGGCGATCGAGGCGGGTCGTGAGATTGAGAAGCTCTACATCCGTAAGGGTGCTGAGGGACAGTTGATGCAGGAGTTGAAAGACCTGATCATTCGCCACCGCCTGCGCTATCAGGAGGTGCCGGTCGAGAAGTTGAACCGCTTGACGCGCGGTAACCACCAGGGTGTTGTGGCGCAGACAGCGATGATCTCCTATGTGCAGCTCGAGGATATCCTGGAGCGTGTGCCCGAGGATGAGACGCCGCTGATTGTTGCCTTCGATGGCGTGACGGATGTACGCAACTTCGGCGCGATCGCTCGCTCGGCCGAGTGCGCCGGCGCGCACGGTCTGATCGTTCCGCTGAAGAATGCAGCTCCCGTGAATGCGGAGGCTATTCGTTCGTCGGCAGGTGCCTTGACTGTGATTCCCGTGACGCGCGTGGGCTCGATGCGTATGACCCTGGCGCAGTTGCAGCAGGAGGGCTTCCAGCTGGTGGCTGCAACCGAGAAGAGCCGCAAACTGCTCTACGATGCAGACTTCCGCAAGCCGACCGTCTTGGTGATGGGCGCCGAGGATGTGGGTATCTCGCCCGCGGTGATGAAACTGTGCGATGAGCAGTTGGCTATCCCGATGATCGGCCACATCGAGTCGCTCAATGTGTCGGCTGCGGCTGCGGTAATCCTCTTTGAGGTGGTGCGCCAGCGTATCGGCTAACAGCGAACGCATGACAAAAATCGAGCACCCCGAGCTTGGGTCGATTCTCTTGGTCTCGTCGCCACGCTTGCGACGCATCACGCTCACGGTGCGCCGTGATGGGGTGGTGCGTCTCTCGTATCCCACGCAGGTGGGTAGGGAGCGGGCGCTTAACTTTCTGGCGGAGAAAAAGGCCTGGGTGGTGCGCGCTCAAGCACGCGCTGCCGAGCGGGCAGCGTTGATGCCCCCTGCGGCCGACAAGGACGAGGTCGAAGCGTTGCGTGCGGCTGCCAAGGCGGATCTGCCGCTGCGCGTGGCACGACTGGCTGAGCAGACGCAGCTGCGCTATGCGGGTCTTACGATCCGTGCGGCACGCACACGGTGGGGGAGTTGCTCGGGTAAGAACCAGATCTCGCTCTCGCTCTACTTGATGCGCCTGCCCGAACACCTGCGCGATTTTATCATCCTGCACGAGCTCTGTCATACGATACACCACAACCACTCGCCTCGTTTTCATGCCCTGCTTGATGGGCTGTTGGGTGGTCGAGAGGCGGCCTTGCGGCGTGAGTTGCGCAGCTACCGCATTGGATAATCGAGTGTTGAACATTGAATCATAGAAAACGATGAAACAAGCCTATATCTTCCCCGGACAGGGTGCTCAGGCCGTAGGCATGGGCAAAGAGCTCTACGATCAGCATCCGGAGGTGCGTGCACTGATGGAGCAGGCGAACGAATTGCTCGGCTTCCGCATCACGGATCTGATGTTTGAAGGTACGCCCGAGGCATTGAAACAGACGAAGGTGACGCAACCGGCTGTTTTCCTCCATTCGGTGGCTGCTGCGCTGGCGTTGGGAGGTGAACCGGATGCGGTTGCAGGTCACTCGTTGGGTGAGTTCTCGGCGCTGGTTGTCTCCGGTGCACTCTCGTTTGAGGAGGGTTTGCGCCTGGTGGCGATGCGTGCCGAGGCGATGCAGCGTGCGTGTGATCAGGTGCCGGGTACGATGGCTGCCGTCTTGGCCTTGAGTGACGAGGCGGTGGAGCAGGTTTGTGCCGAGGTGGAGGGCGTGGTTGTGGCCGCCAACTACAACTGCCCCGGTCAGTTGGTGATCTCGGGTGAGGAGGCTGCCGTGGTGGCTGCTTGTGCTAAGGCCAAGGAGGCCGGCGCGCGTCGTGCGCTGCCGTTGCCTGTGGGTGGAGCGTTTCACTCACCGCTGATGCAGCCTGCCCGCGAGGAGTTGGCGCGTGCCATTGAACAAGCTGATTTTCGCACGCCGCGCTGTCCGATCTATCAGAATGTCGATGCGCAGCCGCATACCGATCCCGAGCAGATTAAGCAGAACCTAATCGCGCAGCTCACCGCCCCCGTGCGATGGACGCAGAGTGTGCAGGCGATGGCTGCCGACGGCATCACGCGCTATGTGGAGCTTGGCCCGGGCAGCGTGTTGCAGGGGCTGGTTCGCAAGATTGTGCCCGACGCCGAGGTGGAATCGCGCGCAAACGGCTAATAGACGACGAATTGTAAGTGTAGGGAATGGGTTGAAAATCAACTCATTCCCTATTATTTTGTAAATTATTGAAGAAATTATTTAATAATTTCGCAAATAATTATTGTAATTTTTTAATATTGTCTCTATATTTGTAGTGATCTTAAAAAATCACTAGAATTATGACCTCGTTGACTGAATTTTTCGTCAAGCACGAAGAAGACGCTGTAAAGGGTGTGACCCACAAGAATAGCATCATCAAACGCAACATCATTGCGCACATGGCTGTCCATGGCGAATCGACCCTCTCCGAGCTTACGAAGGAGTTGCACATCAGCGTTCCGACCATCACGAAGCTCGTTCAGGAGCTCGTCGAGGAGAACATCGTCACCGATTTGGGCAAGGTGGAGACCCCGGGCGGCCGCCGTCCGAATATCTTTGGTTTAGCTAATTCGGCCATCTATTTTGCCGGTGTCTATGTCGGACGCGATAATATCTGTTTTGTGATCACCGACCTGCAAAATAACATCATCGTGGAGGAGTCGGATCCCACCTTCGAGTTGCAGGATCGTCCGCAATGCTTCGAGCGCATCTGCCAGTCGACAGAGCAGTTTATCAACTCGTGTGGCGTCGATCGCGATAAGATCCTCGGTATGGGTCTCTGCTTGGTGGGTCGTGTCAACCCTGATACGGGACGCAGCTACAAGTATTTCACCTCGTCGGAGCACTCGTTGCGTGAAAGTTTGGAGGAGCGTATCGGCCTGCATGTCTTGATTGAGAACGATACGCGTGCCCGCTGCTATGCGGAGTACACCTGTGGCAAGGCGAAGGATGAGAGCAATGTGATCTACCTCCACCTGGGTCGAGGTGTGGCCATCGGTATTGTGATGGATGGTAAGCTCTACTACGGTAAGAGTGGTTTTGCGGGCGAGTTTGGTCATATTCCCTTCTTCGATAACGAGATTATCTGCTCGTGTGGTAAGAAGGGGTGTTTGGAGACCGAGGTTTCGGGTATCGCCATCGAGGATAAGATGTGTCGCGAGATCGAGCAGGGCGTGAACACGATCCTGCGCGAGCAGTATGCCCGCCAGAAGAGCATTCACATCGACGACATCATCGCAGCAGCGAAGAACGACGACAACCTCTCGATCGAGCTGATTGAGGAGGCGGGCGAGAAGGTGGGCAAGGCGGTTGCCTTCCTGATCAACATCTTCAACCCCGAGACGGTAATTGTGGGAGGTAACCTTGCCGCGGCGGGTGACTACCTGATGCTCCCCCTGAAGTCGTCGACGAACAAGTATTCGCTCAACCTGGTGTATAAGGATACGAAGTTCCGTCTCTCGAAGATGGCGGAGAACGCTGGCGCTTGGGGTGTAGCAATGTTGATCCGCAACAAGATCATCGGCTTGTAAGATGCATATCGAGGGAGCAAAGATACGCCTGCGCGCGGTCGAGCCGGAGGATATCGAATTGATGTACCGCTGGGAGAATGATTCCGAGGTGTGGGAGGTGAGCGGTACGCTCGTACCCTTCTCGCGCCACACCTTGCGTCGTTTCTTGGAGGAGCAGCAGTTTTCTGTGGTGCAGACGGGGCAGCAGCGCTTCATGATTGAGAATGAGGAGGGGTGTGCCGTGGGTGCAGTTGATCTTTTCGGGTTTGATCCGATGAACGATCGTGCGGGAATAGGTATTCTGATCGCCGATGAGGAGGATCGCCGCCGAGGTTACGCCCGCGATGCCATAGAGACGCTCTGCCGCTATGGGCGCGAGGTGCTGGGGTTGCATCAGTTATGGTGCAATGTGGCTGCCGGCAATAGCGCGAGCCTCGGCCTCTTTCATGCGTGCGGTTTCGAGGCTATCGGCCTGAAACGCGACTGGCTGCGCCGTGTCGATGGTTGGGAAGATGAATGGACGCTGCAACGCATCTTGTAATTGCAGCAAAAAACCGAGGTGTTGAGCCTCGGTTTTTTTTGTTGAATCTCTGCTGTTACAAGCGGCGAGCACCGTCGGAGATCACCACATTGTAGACCATCGGCTCGTGGCCGTAGCGCGCGGCAAAGGCCTCTTTTGCCTTCGCGACGAACGCATCGTAGAGCTCCTCCTTCACGAGGTTGATCGTGCAGCCACCAAAGCCGCCACCCATGATGCGCGAGCCGCTCACACCACACGCCTCGGCTACCTCGACCAGGAAGTCGAGCTCCTCGCACGAGACCTCATAGTCGTGCGACATGCCCCAGTGCGTCTCGTACATGCGCTTGCCGACACGCTCGTAGTCGCCCTGCTCCAAAGCCTCGCAGACATCGAGCACGCGGCTCTCCTCGCCGATGACATAGCGAGCACGCTTGTAGTCCTCCTCCGAGATCTCACCGCGCACGGCCTCCAGTTGTTCCATCGTGGCGCCGCGCAGGAACTCTTGGCCGAGCACCTTGGCGACATGCTCACACGAGAGACGACGGTCGTTGTAGGGCGAGCCGGTCAGCTGATGCTTTACGCGCGAATCCAAGAGGAAGAGGCGATAGCCCGCAGGGCGGAAGGGGAAGTAGGCGTACTCCATCGAGCGGCAATCGAGACGCATCAGACACCCCTCCTTGCCAAAGACGGAGGCAAACTGATCCATGATGCCACACTTCACGCCGCAGTAGTTGTGCTCGGTCGACTGACCTACGCGAGCCAACTCGAACTTGTCGACACCACATCCAAAGAGCTCGTTCAAAGCAAAGGCGAAGACCGACTCCAGAGCGGCCGACGACGACATGCCTGCACCGAGGGGTACATTGCCAGCAAAGACTGCATCGAAACCACCCACCTGACCGCCGCGCTTCTGCAACTCACGACTCACACCAAAGATGTAGAAGGCCCACGACGGGATGGGGCGCTCCTCCTCCGTAAGACCAAAGAGAGCCTCCTCCTGCATATCGATGGCGTAGACTCGGCATTGGTTGGTATGGTTGGGGCGAATGGCAGCCACGATTCCCTTGTCGACTGCACCCGGGAAGACAAATCCGCCGTTGTAGTCGGTGTGCTCGCCGATCAGGTTGATGCGACCGGGCGATGCGAAGAGTTGACCACCCTCACCGTAGCGTGCTGCGAATGTTTCGCACACTTGCGTCTGCATATTTTTCATAAAATTGCTTTTGTTGGAATTCTACACACGAAGGTAGCGAAATAAATGGGAATCCGGCAAACTTTTCTGATGAATTTCGCTCTTTTGAGCTCAAATGCGCCTTCGGTGCGCTATCTTTGCACTATGCAATACGATCATCTCATCTATCGAGTCGCCCAACCGAGCGATCTTCCCGCTGTGCAATCCATCGTGGCGGGGGCGGTGCGGCGTCTGGCCAAGGCGGGCATCGATCAGTGGCAACAGGGGTATCCCGACACGGAGATCCTGGCCGAGGATCTTCGCCTCGGTCGGGGGCGTCTGCTCTGCACGGACGATCGGGTGGTGGCCTATGGAGCCCTGGTGACGACGGGTGAGCCTACCTATGCAGTGATCGAGGGGGCGTGGTTGACGGCAGACGAGGAGTATCTGGTCTTGCACCGCCTCTGCGTGGCCGAGGTGGCGGTGGGTTGCGGCGTAGCGCGTCGGTGGATGGAGCGTGTGGAGCAGGAGGCCACGGCATCAGGTTTTCGGAGTATCCGCGTGGATACCCGTGCCGAGAACCATATTATGCAGCGGCTGCTGGAGCGCTTGGGTTATCAACCCTGTGGCTCGATTCGGATCGAGGGCGAACCCTTTCTGGCCTTCGAGAAGCTGCTTGCGTAGGCGACAACCTCGCGGCAAAGTGGGTGATGCAGGAGCAATTTAGCGCAGATTCTTTGCGTTGCGATCGTTTTTTTTGTATATTTACCACTAAATAGGAAAAACGAATCGCTATGAAACGATATTGGAGACAGATCTGCTTGGCATTGGCGGCCCTTCCGTGTGTATGGAGTCTTGCTGCCGAGCCGACAAGAAGGGTAGAGGAGTTGCGCGTGTGGGAGTTCCGACGCGATCACCAGATGGAGGCCGTCGATGGCTGGCAGCAGGTGCGCGTACCCCATGATTGGGCAATCTGTGGCCCCTTCTCGCGCGAACACGACCTGCAGAGGGTAGCCGTGGTGCAGAACTTCGAGCGCATCGCTACCGAGAAGACCGGCCGCACGGGTGGTCTGCCCTATGCCGGTAAGGGTGCATATCGCACCACCATTCACATTGATAAACAAGATGAGCAGCGCACGATCCTCCTCTTCGATGGCGCGATGAGCGAGGCGCGTGTCTTTCTCAACGACCGCGAGGTCTGCTTCTGGCCCTATGGCTACAATGCCTTCTGGTGCGATGTGACCGAGACGGCCGTGGCGGGGGAGAATCGTCTGGCTGTGCAGCTCGAGAACCGCGAGCAGTCGTCGCGCTGGTATCCGGGTGCGGGTCTCTACCGCAAGGTGCGCCAGCTCACCCTGCCAAAGGTGCATATCCCCGTCTGGGGTACCTACCTCACAACCCCCTATGTAAGCAAAGAGTACGCTTCGGTAACGCTGAAGAGCAAGATCGAGGGGGTAGCCGATAACGAGCGTGTGCGTCTGCTGACGACCATCCGCAACGCTGCTGGCGAGGTGGTGGCCGAGAAGAACGACCTGAGAAAGATCCACTACGGCATGCCCGTCGAGCAGCACCTGACGGTGGATCATCCGCAACTTTGGTCGCCCGAAACCCCTGCACTCTATACGGCTGAAACAAAGGTGTTTTACAACGATCAGCTACAGGATTGCTACACGATGCGATTTGGTATTCGCTCCGTCGAGGTGCGTGCCGATAAGGGCTTCTTCCTCAATGGCGAGCAGCGTAAATTCAAGGGTGTGTGCCTCCACCACGACCTCGGTCCGTTGGGGGCGGCTGTCAACCGTGCTGCGATTCGTCGCCAGCTCGTCATGCTCAAAGAGATGGGTTGCGATGCGGTACGCACGGCACACAATATGCCCGCCGAGGAACTGGTCGAGCTCTGCGATGAGTTGGGTCTGATGGTCATGGTCGAGAACTTCGACGAGTGGGATG
The DNA here is from genome assembly GCA_017555105.1 of Alistipes sp. Taxonomy (GTDB): domain Bacteria; phylum Bacteroidota; class Bacteroidia; order Bacteroidales; family Rikenellaceae; genus Alistipes. The sequence goes on along the minus strand of JAFZHB010000008.1, from coordinate 47,588 downwards.
TGGCCAAGTGCAAAAATGGCTACCACCGCTACTTTAACGAGTGGGCCGAGCGTGACATGATCTCGATGCTGCACCACTTCCGCAATAATCCCTCAGTGGTGATGTGGTCGATCGGTAACGAAGTGCCGACCCAATGGACCGAGGGTGGATATAAGGTGGCGCAGTGGCTGCAGTCGATCTGCCACCGCGAAGACCCTACGCGCCCGGTGACCTGTGGCATGGATCAGCTCCCCACGGTGCTGGAGAACGGTTTTGCAGCTCAGCTCGATGTGGCGGGCTTCAACTACCGCGTACACTACTACGAGCGTGCCTACGAAACGCTGCCCCAGAACTTGGTTCTGGGCTCGGAGACCTGCTCCACGGTTAGCTCGCGCGGCGTCTACCAATTCCCGGTCGAGGTGAAGGCCGATGCGCTCTATCCCGATCACCACTCCTCCTCCTACGATACGGAGTACTGCTCGTGGTCGAACATTCCCGATAAAGACTTTGCCGCCAACGATGATCTGCCGTGGTATATAGGTCAATTCGTTTGGACGGGCTTCGACTACCTGGGTGAGCCGACTCCCTACGATACGGATGCGTGGCCGAACCACTCCTCGATGTTCGGCATCATCGACCTGGCATCGATTCCGAAGGATCGCTACTGGCTCTATCGCAGCCAGTGGCGCACCGACTCGCCGACCCTCCACATCCTGCCTCATTGGAATTGGAAGGGGCGCGAAGGGGAGGTTACGCCGGTCTTTGTCTACACCTCGTACCCCGAGGCGGAGCTCTTTCTCAATGGTCGCAGCCTGGGTCGCAGAAGCAAGTCCGAGGCCAGGAATGTGTTGGAGCGCTACCGCCTGATGTGGAACGATGTGCACTACGAGGCAGGTGAGCTGCGCGTGGTGGCCTACGATGAAACGGGTGCTGTGGCAATGGAGAAGCGTGTGGTGACGGCAGGAAAACCCTATGCGTTGCATCTGGAGGCTGATCGCACAGTGTTGGAGGCTACGGGTGAGGACCTGGCCTACATCAATGTCAGCGTCGTGGATAGGGAGGGTAACCCCGTGCCGACCGAGAGCCGCACTGTGCAGGTGAAGGTCTCGGGCGCAGGTGCGTTCCGCGCCATGGCCAACGGAGATCCCACCTCGCTCGAGCTCTTCCACGAGCCGCAGATGAAGCTCTTCAGTGGTCAGCTCACGGCGCTCGTTGAGAGTGGCACGGAGGGTGGAACGATTACGGTCGAAGTGTCGGCCAAAGGGCTTAAACCGGCCATGCTAACCTTGCAGGTAACGAAATAAAAACGAAAATAGAAGATGAAAAAGATCAAGAATCCGTGGTTGCCGCTGTTGGATAAGGGCTACAACTGCTTTGCTTGTGCGCCGACCAACCCGCACGGCCTGAAGATGGAGTTTTGGGAGGATGGTGACGAGGTGGTCTGCTATTGGCACCCCTCGCCCGACTATGAGGGGTGGCTCGGCACGCTCCACGGCGGTATTCAGTCGACGCTCATCGACGAGATCGGTGGCTGGTGGGTAGGACGCAAACTGCAGACCGCGGCGATGACCACGAACCTCAATGTGAAGTTCCGCAAGCTCGTGCCCTCATCGCCCGAGGCAACGCTCGAGCTGCGCTGCCGCCTTAAGGAGCAGAAGCGCGCCTTCGCGGTGATGGAGGTGACGCTGAGTGTCGAGGGCGAGGTCTGCACCTCGGCCGAGCTGACCTATTACTGCTTCCCGAAGGAGAAGGCGCTGACCGACTTCTATTTCTGCCCCTTCGAGTTGGAGGAGTAGGAGGGGTAATGCACAATGCACAATGCAAAATGTAGAATTCAAAATTCAAAATTAAAAATTTAGGATTTAGGGGGGGGTATCTTTTTCTTATTAGCTAGGAGGCAAAAACTCTCCAAATCGCCTTTTTGTCGTTTCTCTTCTCGTCGTTGCTTTTTGCCCATTTTTTTTGGCATTGCGCTCGACTTTCACTATCTTCGCACCAATTATGGAAGAACTCAACCAAACAACTGTAGTCGAGCGCGAACCCTACGATGTGATTGTCATCGGAGCGGGTGCCGCCGGCATGATGGCCGCAGGTACGGCCGCTCGTTCGGGCAAGCGTGTGTTGCTGCTCGAGAAGATGGAGAAATCGGGTCGCAAAGTGCGTATCACGGGTAAAGGTCGATGCAATGTGACGAATGCCCGCCCCGCCGAGGAGTTCCTCGAGCATGTACGCACGAACCGCGAATTCCTCAAGCAGGCTTTTGCCGAATTCAACAACCGCGCAACCATCCGTTTCTTCGAGCGTATGGGTGTCAAACTCGAGATCGAGCGTGGCGAGCGTGTCTTCCCGCAGAGCGGCAAGGCGTGGGATATTGCCAATGCACTCTTGGAGTACTGCGTCGAGTCGGGCGTGAAGATCCTCTACGAGACGCGCGTGACGGAGATCATGACCCTCGGTGGTCGTGTCTTCGGTGTGCGCTACCGCAACAAGCGCGGTTTCGAGCGCAAGGAGGAGTGCTCGCAGGTGATCCTCTGCACGGGTGGTGTGTCGTATCCCGCTACGGGCTCGACGGGTGATGGCTACTCGTTTGCTGCTGACCTGGGGCACACGATCGAGCCCCTGCGTCCCTCGCTCACTCCGCTGAAGACCTCGCATCCGCAGATGAAGTTCCTGCACGGACTGCTGCTGAAGAATATCCGCGCCACGCTCTACATCGACGGTGAGGTTGCTCGTGAGGAGTTTGGTGAGATTGGCTTCTCGGAGCGCGGTATCGAGGGTGCTGTGGCGCTGCGCGTAAGCCGCGATGCGGTGGATGCACTGATCGACGGCAAGAGCGTGAAGCTGGTTGTGGATATGAAGCCGGCACTCGACGAGGAGACCCTGCAGGAGCGCATCAAGCGTGAGATTGCTTCGATGGAGCCGACCGAGTTCTTCGGTGAGCTGATGCGTCGTCTGATGCCCAAACCGCTGGTGATGCCGCTGGCGCGCGAGTTGGATATCCACTCGAAGAACTATATCTCGAAGACGACCGATGTTGAGATCACCCGCCTGATCAAGACCCTCAAGGGCTTGACCTTCCCGATCACGGACTATGCTCCGTTTGAGTATGCGGTAACGACGGCCGGTGGCGTGAGCTGCGAGGAGGTGAACCCCTACACGATGGAGTCGCTCAAGGTGCGCGGCCTCTACTTTGCCGGTGAGGTGCTCGACCTGGATGCCAATACGGGTGGTTACAACCTCCAGATCGCCTTCTCTACGGGTCGCTTGGCAGGACTCTTGAAGCAGTAATGCCGATGAAGATCACGGGACGAAACCTCAAACGCCGCCTCTATGCCGTTGCGTCGCTGCCCGATCGGGTGGCGCGTGTGCGCCATTTCCGTGGCCACGGGGTGCATTCGCCCTTTGTCTACCAGCTCGTGCGCAAGGTATTTATGCGTCGCGATTTTTGGAATGAAGAGCGCGCCCTCTACGAGGAGTTGCGTCGTCGGGGGGTGGCTCGCCGTGCAGCCCTTCAGTTGCATAATCTGGCAGAATTCCTGGGCTACAGCGCTCCGGCATTCGATGCCTGTGATGCGGCAGGGGAGTGGGTGATCCTGACTCCGACGCTCACTGACGGGGAGACCCTCGCGCAGGCACAGCGCGCCGCTTCGCAGGGTAAGACGGTGGTGGTGATGAGCCCCTATGCCGATCGTGAGCGTGCTGCCCTGACGCAGCGTCTGATCGAGGAGCACCCCTGCACCTCGGTCGATCAGCGTGCCTACCTGCTCCTTTTCACCCACACGAACCTACCGAAACAACACTATCGGATATGAAAATCTACACAAAACAGGGCGATGCCGGCATGACCTCGCTCATTGGTGGCGAGCGTGTCTTCAAGAGCGACGAGCGCGTCGAGGCCTATGGTACGGTGGATGAGCTCTCGGCCTTCACGGCTATGTTGGCCGATCTGCTGCGCGAGGATGAAACGGCCTCGCAGTGGGTCGAGGAACTGAACCATATCCTGATGCAGATGATGACCGTCGAGGCGCTGCTGGCTGTAGGCGAGGGTGGTAAGGATAAGGTACAGCCGCTCGCCGCAGACGAGGTGAAGTGGCTCGAGCAGGCCATCGACCGCATGCAAGGTGAGGTGGAGCCGATTCGCTACTTTACGATCCCAGGCGGCAATAAGGTGGTGTCGGCTTGTCATATCTGCCGCACGGTTTGCCGCCGTGCCGAGCGTGCCGTCTTGCGCGCCGACCATCGTTGGGGCGTAGATCTGCAGGCCAAGGCGTGGATCAACCGCCTCTCGGACTACTTCTATCAGCTTGGCCGACGACTCACGACGCACTACGCTGTGGAGGAGATTCTCTGGAAACCCTAATAGGTTGATTACCAAATCCGAGAAATTCCTCTTTTTTGTCGCATTTATTTGTTCGCAGACATTTTTTTTATACTTTTGCACTCCGAAAACAGCCGCATGCGGTTGATTTCGAGGGTTATTCGTTGATACATAGTAACTTAAAACTTTTTAATATGTATTGGACACTTGAATTGGCTTCCAAATTGGAAGACGCACCCTGGCCGGCAACGAAAGAGGAATTGATCGACTACGCAACGCGTTCTGGTGCACCGCTCGAGGTGCTGGAGAACCTGCAGGAGATCGAGGACGAGGGTGATATCTACGAGTCGATCGAGGATATCTGGCCCGACTACCCCTCGAAGGATGACTTCTTCTTTAACGAGGAGGAGTATTAATCGAGGCGCAGGCTTTGGTAACCTACAAAAACAAACGGCAGGATCACTCCTGCCGTTTGTCGTTTCTATAGACCCTTGTGAGGGGCTTCTCTTTAGATAAAGATGAACTTCAAGGTGAAGATGACAGCCAGGATATACATGGCAGGGGTGAGCTTCTTGAAGTGGCCGCAGATGACATTCATCACCACATAGGCGATCATGCCGAGCAGAATGCCGTTCGAGATCGAGTAGGTGAAGGGCATCGTGATGAGGCAGATGAAGGCCGGGATCGACTCCGAGAAGTCATCGAACGGGATCTTCACGACCGGCTCGAGCATCAGCAGACCCACGATGATGAGCGCCGGTGCCGTAGCTGCTGCCGGGATCGAGAGGAAGAGCGGCGAGAAGAGCATGGCTACTGCGAAGCAGATACCCACGAAGAGCGCCGTCAGACCCGAGCGACCGCCCTGGGCTACACCCGTGGCGCTCTCTACATAGGTCGTCGTGGTCGAAGTACCGAGCAGTGCGCCGGCCGTCGTGGCAATGGCATCGGCCATAAAAGCCGGATTCAAACGCTCGATATTACCATCCTTATCTACCATATCCGCCTTTGTGCAGACGCCTACGAGCGTACCCAGCGTATCGAACATATCGATGAAGATGAAGGTAAAGACGATCACAAGCATATCGATCGTAAAGATCTTATCGAACTCAAACTGGCAGAAGATCGGGGCGGGCGAGTCGGGCAGTGCAACGAGGCCCTTGAAGTCCGTGACACCCATCGGGATACCGATCAGCATCGTGATGATGATACCGAGCAGAATAGCACCGGGGAGTTTCTTTGCATACATAAAACCCGTAATCACCAGACCAATCAGGGCGAGGAGCGCCTGACCCGAGGTGATGTCGCCGAGGGTTACAAGCGTCGTGTCGCTCTGCGAAACTACACCTGCACTCTCCAGACCGATGAAGGCGATGAAGAGACCGATACCTGCGCCGATGGCGTTTCTCAGACTGGCGGGGATGGCCATAGCGATTGCCTCACGCACATTGGTCAGCGTTAGGATGATGAAGATCAGACCCTCGATCAATACGGCGGTCAGCGCAAACTGCCACGAGTAGCCCATACCGAGGCAGACGCTATAGACAAAGAAGGCGTTGAGACCCATACCGGGCGCCAGACCGAAGGGGAGCTTGCCGATGAAGGCCATCGCCAAGCAGCCAATGATGGCGGCCAGCGCAGTCGAGGTAAAGACTGCACCCTGCGGCATGCCGTCCAGCTGGCTGAAGATCGTGGGGTTGACGGCCAGGATGTAGGACATCGTCAGGAAGGTGGTGAGACCGGCGAGGATCTCCCTTTTGATGGTGGTTCGCTGTGCATCGAACCCGAAAAGTTTGTTAAGCATATTTACTTTGGATTAGTATCTTCCTCTTTCGCCGCGAGGCTGTGCGACACGCAATCGCTGCAACACAAAACCTCCGAGGTTACAAAAATATGAAATTTATGAGAATTTACGAAAAGAGGGAGGGATTAATTTTCGGAGGCTCTTAAAATAGAGGTCTGGCCGAGGGATTTTGTGCGGTCGGCTTGCGATTTGCGAAAAAATCGCTAACTTTGTAATGTTGCGGGATGCTATATCCCTCGACGGACATATTTTGATGAAAGTGTATTCGCTTTTATCCTTGATAAGAAATCTGGAAAATTTCAACAACTAAAAGGATAACGAACGACACTCATCATCTGTATTGGTATGTGTTTTTAACTCATACGGTACGGGTGTGGGGTTATTGTATCGTTTATTTTTAGTTGGGCATTCCAGAGCCTCTTATCAGATAGACGAATTCTGCTCCACACTTTCTTTTTATAGTAACCCCACCATAGAGGAGCGTATGGTTTTGAGCGAACATTTTTTACTAACTCAAAACAATAAATGCTATGAAAACAGATCTGCAGAAGGAGTACCTCACTCCCGAACTTGAGGTGTTGAATGTATGTGTTGAACAAGGTTTTGCAGGCTCGCTGGAGGGTGGCGAATCGGGCGGCGGTGAATCGGTCGGTGGCGGCTCGAACTCGGATTGGTAAACCTTTAAAACTCCCAAAATTATGAAAAGAATCTCCTTATCGATACTTCTGTTGGCAGTATTGATCGGATGCGCGCGCTCGGAATTGGAGGAGGCCTTCGCGCCGAGTGCACCGACGCTGTATGCCGAGATTGCCGACGAGGCGGACTCGCGCACCTATCTGGAGGAGGCGAAGTATATGCGTTGGCATGCTGAGGATGAGATCTCCTCGTTCCTGGGCAACACGCTGAACCAGCGCTACGGTTTTGATGGCAAGACGGGTGCGAACAGTGGTACCTTCTCGCAGGTGTCGTATCAGCTGGGCACGGGTAACCCGATCTCCTACATCCAGGCGGTCTATCCCTATGCATCCACCACGACGATCGACGACCGCACCGGCGCGATCGGATATATTTTCCCCAAGGTGCAGCAGCACGGCGAGGGCGACACCTATGGCCCGGGTGCCAACCCGATGGTGGCCACCACTTCGGGCACCTCGGATGTCTTTCTCTACTTCCGCAATGTCGGCGGTTACCTCAAGCTGCTGCTCTACGGCGAGGATGTCACGGTGACGGGTATCTCGGTCAAGGGTAACCGGCAGGAGAAGTTGTCGGGCGAGGCGCTAATCACAGCGACCTACAATGCCGATCCGCAGGTGCAGATGACCGACGCGGCCACGGAGGGCGTTGTGCTCGATTGTGGCGAGGGTGTTCAGCTCAGCAACGATCCGCAGAACCCGACGCTTTTCTGGATTGTTATGCCCCCGACGACCTTCGAGGGCGGCTTTACGATCACGATCCGAGGCGATAATGGCAAGGGCTGTATCAAATCGACGGGCAAGAAGCAGGTAATCACGCGCAATAACTATGTCGCGATGTCAGCCTTCTCGGTGGTCTGCGATCAGGAGATCGACGAGAGCGATTTCAAGGAGGATGCGCAGGTGGAGCAGGCGATCAATATCCCGAACAATCAGATTTGGTATTCGACCAAGAACTGCATGGCGTATGACTTTACGAGTGGCGGCACGATTGATCAGAAGGAGGCATTTGGTGCGAAAATGCTGTCGAATATCTACTATCCGGAGGGCTATGGCGTCTTGAACTTTGCAGGAGATGTAACGAAACTTTCGGGTATTTTCAAGGGTAATACGATGCTGACGGAGATCAAATTGCCGGGCAGTATTCTTTCGATCGATGATGATGCATTTAGGAATTGCACCTCGCTTGAAAGTGTTACGCTTTCAAAAGGTATTACCTCGATCGGTATGTATGCATTCAGAGATTGCTCTTCGCTAGCGAACATTACATTGCCGGAGGGTCTTGTCTCGATCGGTAATTATGCATTCGCATCTTGCGATGCGCTGACGAGCATTACGCTGCCGGAGGGGGTTAGCTCGATTGGTAATTTCGCATTCTCTAGTTGTGATGCGCTTGCAAGCATCACGCTGCCAGAGAGCCTCACTTCGATTGGTAACTATGCATTTTCTAATTGCACTTCACTGGCAAGCATTACACTGCCGGAGGGGGTTAGCTCGATTGGTGGTTACGCATTCAGTGATTGCTCTTCGCTAGCGAGCATTACACTGCCGGAGAGCCTCACTTCGATTGGTAACCATGCATTTGGGAATTGTACATCGCTCGCCAGCATAACGATACCGAGTAGTATTACTCTGGAGAGCAGCTGGTTTTCAGCTAGTTATTCCTTGAAGGAAATTTATGGCCAATATGCTTCAGAAGATCACCGCTGCTGGGTGATTGATGGCGAGTTGGTACTTTTTGCCCCCGCAGGGATTACCTCTTATGATGTTCCCGCAGGTGTCACCTCCATTGGTGATTCGGTGTTCCGTCATTACACCTCGCTTGAGAGTATTACACTGCCGGAGGGTGTTGTCTCGATTGGTGAAGATGCATTCTATGGTTGCACCTCGCTTAAGAGTATTACACTGCCGGAGGGGGTTAGCTCGATTGGTTACAGGACATTCTATTATTGCCCTTCGCTTAAGAATATTACACTGCCCGAGGGGCTTACTTCGATCGGTGATCTAGCATTTGACGGCTGTAAATCGCTAGCGAGCATTACACTGCCGGAGGGGGTTAGCTCGATTGGCAATTCCGCATTCAGAGATTGCACCTCGCTTGCGAGCATTACACTGCCGAATAGTATCTCTACAATGGGTTCTGACCTGTTCAATGGTTGTTCCTCTTTGAAGGAAATACATGGACAGTATGCATCTGAGGATTATCGTTGTTGGATTGTTAATGGCGCATTGATTGCTTTTGCTCCGGCAGGGATCACTTCCTATGAAGTTCCTGCAGGGGTTACCTCGATTGGCGATTCGGCGTTCACTCGTTGCACTTCGCTAGCGAGCATTACACTGCCGGAGGGGCTCATTTCGATTGGCAATTCCGCATTTCATAGTTGCACCTCGCTTGAGAGTATCACACTGCCGGAGGGGGTTAGCTCGATTGGTAATACCGCATTTCATAGTTGTAAATCGCTTAAGAGTATTACACTGCCGGAGGGGGTTAGCTCGATTGGTAATTACGCATTTTATTATTGCACTTCACTTGCAAGCATTACACTGCCGGAGGGGGTTACCTCGATTGGTTACAAAGCATTTAACCATTGTAAATCGCTTGAGAGTATTACACTGCCGGAGGGGGTTACCTCAATTGGTATGGGTACGTTTACTAGCTGTACTTCGCTTGCAAGCATTACATTGCCAAAGGGGCTTACGACGATTGATGTAGAAGCATTCCTTGCTTGCACCTCGCTTGAGAGTATTACGCTGCCAGAGGGGCTTATTTCACTTGGTAGAGGCGCATTTAGGAGTTGCACTTCGTTGGTTAGTATTGTGATACCTAATAGAATAACAACCCTCCAATCTGACACCTTCTCTGGTTGTTCTTCATTAACAACCGTAACGCTACCCGAGAGCATTACGGAACTGCAAGCGGCATTCCCTTATTGCTCATCTTTGTCGGCTCTCTATTGTAAGGCGACAATGCCTCCTAAACTTAGTAGTGCAACTTTTAACCTGCAGGAGCTGGCTGCAAACTTTAAGATTTATGTCCCGGCATCGGACGATGATAGTATTATCAATGCATACCGTACGGCTCAATATTGGAGCGATTTTTCCGATCGTATAGAGGAGGAGATCCCGTCCGGCGGTGGTGAAGATACGGGCGACGGCGAGGAGTCGGATTGGTAAAAGTTGTTAAATCCTTATTCATGCGAAAAGAACCTGCCTTCGGGTGGGTTCTTTTTTTCTGTGGCTGAAAAAGCGACGGCGCAGCGTGGTTTTTGATGCGCTTGCTTGCGGGTTTGGGGGAAAATGCCTACCTTTGTTTTTCCGCCCTCGACGAACAACACTTTGCGCAAAAGGGGCGTTAAAGAGGCACTATGAAGCACGATCAGATTCATATTCTCGGTGCACGCGTGCACAACCTGAAAAATATCGATCTCTCGATCCCGCGCCATAAATTGGTCGTCATTACCGGTTTGAGCGGATCGGGCAAATCGTCGTTGGCCTTCGACACGATCTATGCCGAGGGGCAGCGTCGTTATATGGAGACCCTCTCGGCCTATGCGCGCCACTTTGTCGGTGCGATGGAGCGTCCCGATGTTGACAAGATCACGGGACTGAGCCCCGTGGTGGCCATCGAGCAGAAGACCACGAACAAGAACCCCCGTTCGACCGTAGGCACCGTGACCGAGATCAACGACTTCCTGCGTCTGCTCTATGCGCGTGCCTCGCGCGCCTATTCGCCCATCACGGGGGAGCGCATGGTGCACTACAGCGACGAGCGCATCGCCGAGCTGATTCGCACCGACTTCGATGGGCGCAAGATCGCCCTGATGGCGCCCGTGGTGAAGGGTCGCAAGGGTCACTACCGCGAGCTCTTTGAGTCGCTCGCCAAGAAGGGCTATCTCTACGCACGCATCGATGGCGAGATCCGCGAATTCTCCGACGGCCTGCGCCTCGATCGCTACAAGACGCACACGATCGACCTCGTGGTGGATCGCCTACGCGTGAGCGAGGCCTCGGCCGACCGCATCATGACCTCGCTCAAGGAGGCGATGCGCCAGGGCAAGGGCACGATGTCGGTCTACGACTACGGCACGGAGGGGCAGCGTTTCTACTCGCGCCACCTGATGTGTCCCTCGACGGGCGTGGCCTTCGAGGATCCCGCACCGCACAGCTTCTCCTTCAACTCGCCGAAGGGCGCTTGTCCCCACTGCAACGGCTTGGGTGAGGAGGCGGTCTTCGACCTGGAGAAGATCATTCCCGACATGGAGCGTTCGATCCGCGAGGGGGCAATTGAGCCGCTCGGCAAGTACCGCAACAATATGACCTTCGCGATGCTGGAGATGATCGGGCGTCGTCACGACTTTACGCTCGACGATCCGATCTCGACCCTCTCCGAGACCGCCCTCAATGTGGTGCTCTACGGCGACTCCGAGCCGCTGACGATCGATCTGAGCCGCTTCAGCTCACCGGCCGGTGGGGTGGAGTTCCTCGTGTGGGACGGCGTGGCCGGCTGCATCGAGCGTATGGAAGAGGAGGACTCGAAGCGCGGTCAGAAGTGGAAAGGTCAGTTCTTAGTCTATCAACCCTGCTCGGTGTGCGGGGGCTCACGCCTGAAGAAGGAGGCGTTGCAGTTCCGCATCGGCGATAAACATATCGCGGATCTCTCGGCGATGTCGATCAGCGACTTTGCCCACTGGTTCGAGACGATCGAATCGCACATGGATGAGAAGGAGCAGCTCATCGCCCGCGAGATCATCAAGGAGATTCGTGAGCGTACGCGCTTCCTGATCGATGTGGGGTTGGGCTACCTCTCGCTCGATCGTGCCTCGCGCACCCTCTCGGGCGGTGAGAGCCAGCGCATCCGCCTCGCCACACAGATCGGCTCGAAGCTCGTGAATGTGCTCTACATCCTCGACGAGCCCTCGATTGGTCTGCATCAGCGCGACAATCAGCGTCTGATCCGCAGCCTGACAGACCTGCGCGATGCCGGCAACTCGGTCATCGTCGTGGAGCACGACGAGGAGATGATGCGCGCCGCCGACTACATTGTCGATGTAGGCCCTCTGGCGGGCAGAAAGGGTGGTAAGATTGTCGCTGCGGGCACCTATGAGGAGATCCTCTCGGCTAATAGTATCACGGCCGACTACCTGACGGGGCGTCGCAGCATTGAGCTGCCGAGCGAATTACGCGCCGGCTCGGGCGAGGTGATCACGCTGCGTGGCGCACGCGGAAATAACCTCAAGGGGGTAGATGTGAGCTTCCCGCTCGGTAAACTGATCTGCGTGACAGGTGTCAGCGGATCGGGAAAATCGACCCTCATCAACGAGACGCTGCGTCCGATCCTGAGCCAAAAACTCTATCGCTCGCTCGATCGCCCGTTGCCCTACGAAAGTATGGAGGGCATCGAGCACATCGACAAGCTGGTGGTGGTGGATCAGTCGCCCATCGGTCGCACGCCGCGTAGCAATCCGGCCACCTACTCGAATGTCTTTACCGATATCCGCAAGCTCTTCGAAAAGACCCCCGATGCCCAGATTCGTGGCTACAAGGCGGGGCACTTCTCGTTCAATGTGCGCGGTGGTCGCTGCGAGGAGTGTCGTGGCGCAGGTGTGCAGACGATCGAGATGAACTTCCTGCCCGATGTCTATGTGCGCTGCAAGGCGTGTGGCGGCAACCGCTACAACCGCGAGACCTTGGAGGTGCGCTATAAGGGTAAGTCGATCAACGATGTGCTGAATATGACCGTCAACATGGCCGTCGAGTTCTTCGAGTCGATCCCGTCGATCTACCAGAAGCTGCGCGCCATCCAGGAGGTGGGGCTGGGCTATCTGACCCTGGGTCAGCCCTGCACAACCCTCTCGGGCGGTGAGAGCCAGCGTATCAAGCTCGCCGCGGAGCTGGCCAAGATGGACACGGGACATACGCTCTACATCCTCGATGAGCCGACCACGGGTCTGCACTTTGAGGATATCCGTCTGCTCTTGGAGGTGCTCGGCAAGCTGGTCGATCGTGGTAACACGGTGATCGTCATTGAGCACAACCTCGATGTGATCAAGGTGGCCGACCACCTGATCGATATAGGCCCCGAAGGTGGGGCGGCCGGTGGCCGTGTGGTAGCCGAGGGCACTCCTCAGGAGGTGGCTGCCTCGAAGGAGAGTTACACAGGTGCATTTTTGCGCCCGCTCTTGGCTTCGCAGCCCAAAAAAAAGTAGTATCTTTGCACCATTAAAAATCAATTGAATACCATATGCTGAAAGCAGGACGCACACATCGCCTCACGGTGAGCCGCATCACCGAACACGGCCTCTACCTCCAAGACGAAGAGCAACAGGAGGTGTTGCTCCCGAACCGTTATACCTCGCTCACGGATCAGGTGGGGGATGAGAAGGAGGTCTTTGTCTACCACGACTCGGAGGACCGTCTGGTGGCAACGACCGAAACCCCGACGATCCGCGTAGGGGAGGCTGCCGCCTTGAAGGTGGTGGATAAGACCGTGCACGGAGCATTCCTCGATTGGGGCTTGGTGGGCAAGGACCTCTTCCTGCCCAACCGTAACCAGCAGGGTGGCATTCTGGCCGGCCACAGCTACATCGTCTACGCCTATGAGGATAACATCACGGGGCGCTGTGTGGCTACAACGAAGCTCAAGTCATTCATCGACAACGAACTCATCTCGGTCAATGTACGCGACGAGGTGGATGTGCTGATCGCCTCGGAGAGTCCGATTGGCTACCGCGTGATTGTGAACAACCGTCACTGGGGTATGATCTACCGCAACCAGCTCTTCCGTCCGGTGCAGATCGGGGAGCGTGCGAAGGGTTATGTGCGTCGCATCACCGAGGATGGCCGTATTGACATCAGCCTGCAGCAGCAGGGCTTCGCCCAGGTCAAGGACTCGGTCGAGGTGTTGCGTGCGCTGCTCCGTGAGCACGACGGCTTCCTGCCGATCAACGACAACAGCGATCCGCAAGAGGTGGCACGCCTGACGCAGATGAGCAAGAAGGTCTTCAAGCGCTGCCTCGGCATGCTGCTCAAGAACCGCGAGGTGGAGCAGACCGAGGAGGGTATCAAACAGATCCGCGCCTAATGAGCACCATGCAGACTGCCGAGCGCGTCTCGCGTGATCCGTCGGACAACTTCGTCTTTCAGCGTTCGATCTTGGCCTACCACGAGGCTGCGAAGCGCATCTCGGGCGATGTGTTGGAGATCGGTACGGGCTCGGGGTATGGTATCGAGGTGATCGCGCCGCATGTGCGCCGCTTTGTGACGATCGATAAATACATGTTCACGGGTGGGGGTGAGTTGCCTGATAATGTGGAGTTCTGCCAGACGACCGTGCCTCCGTTGCCCTATGAGGATGAGAGTTTCGACTGCGTGATCACCTTTCAGGTCATCGAGCACATCGAGGAGGATGTCCGCTTTGTGAAGGAGTTGCACCGCGTGCTGCGCCCGAATGGCCGTCTGATCCTGACGACGCCCAATGCGCCGATGTCGCTGACGCGTAATCCGTGGCATGTGCGCGAGTACCGCCCCGAGGAGTTGCAAAATCTCTTGGCGATGCGTTTTAAAAAGGTGTCGATGTCGGGTGTGGTGGGCAATGAGGCAGTCACGGCCTACTATGAGCGCAACCGTGAGCGCGTGCAGCGCATTCTTCGTTGGGATCTGCTCGACCTGCAGCATCGTCTGCCGCGTTGGGTGCTGCAGTTGCCCTATGATCTGATGAATCGTCTCAATCGCCGTCGTCTGCTGAAGGAGGCACCCGAGGCTACGGCTGCGATCCGCATGGAGGATTATAGCCTTGCTCCGATGACCGAGGGAGCCTATGATCTCTTCGTAGAGGCACAAAAATAGCCTTTATCGAGCTTGAGCGTGAATTTTTTGGCAAATAATTTTGCGAATTCACTTTTTCAATGTATCTTTGTGCCGCTCTTAAGGATTAAGAGTACTTGTTCGGGGTGTAGCGCAGTCCGGTTAGCGCGCCAGCTTCGGGAGTTGGAGGTCGCTGGTTCGAATCCAGTCTCCCCGACAAATGCAGACAGCAGAACTGAAAAGTTCTGCTGTTTTTGTTTTCTCTGCGGTCGTGTGCCAGCACCCACCGCAATGAAAACAAAAACCACCCACGCTTCGCGTGCGGTCTGCATCGGGTGAGACTGGTATTCTTGAGTAGGTGGTTGCCGGATTAATTGTGTTACGGGCTGCGGAGTAGCCAATCCAGTCTCTCGCGTCGTAAAGCGCCCCGCAAATCACTTTTTTGTTTTCTTTGTAACCTCGTCCAGGGGCATACCTGGAAAGGCGTCACGGAGCAGGCCGAAGGGTCTGCGAAGTAGCCAATCCAGTCTCTCGCTTTTAAAGAGTTCTTTCTTGTCGGCTCTTTCTGCGCGCTTTCACCACACAAACCACAAATGCGATCAACGCCGCCAAAAGGATAACCGGCTCGGCAAGCATAAAAATCGGCATGGTGCCTCCTGTCAGCGTCACCATAGTCGAGGAGAGCAAGATCAAGCAGATGCCCGATGCCAGCAGCATCAAACCCATCTGAAGGAGGCTCTTTCTCCGAGCAATTCCATAGGCGATTAGGCCAATCACAGCCCCCATCAGCGGATGCAGGAACAATACATTGCGCGACATGGTACCACCGGCATTTCCTTGCAGGTCAAAATGCGCCGGAAGAAGCTCCGGCAAGGAGCTCCATTGCGACAGAATGGCCACAGCATGAATGGCCACGATCAATAGCGGGATAATCCAACCTCGTTTGTTCATTTCAACTCTATGCTATTAGTTGGTTACAAATATATTCATTTTCTTCTCTTCCCAAGCAGGTCGAAGCGGAAAAGTTCACCAAAAGCGAGTTTCGGTGGATAAAAAATCGCTTTTTCTTTGCGGTATAGTTTTTTTTTATAAGTTTGTGATAACCTATTTATAAAATAAATCTATTAACCTTAAAAAGAATACAATTATGGGATGGTTTTCATCGAGCAAGTCCTACTTTGATGATTCGTGGGACAAAAGTGTTGAGCCGACGGCTAATGGCGAAGATGTATATGCAGTGCGCTATGGTTCGCGTGAGTTAGCAGGGTCGGTGCCCAACTATTCGGGTATCATGCGTTGCCGTTGGTATAAGTTATCGGGGGGCTACTCGATCTTCGTTACCTGCCGCGACGGTGCGGCATACAACATCTACGAGAACTGCGTAGAGAAACATTCCTTATAAAAGCATTGATCAGTTATGGCATTTCCTAGTGACTATGTAAATTTTGGCAAGATCGAATTCACGAGTTGCTCTGTGTTTGTCTACCGCACCCCGCACGATCGCCGTGCACTTACTGTGCCTAACGGCATTGTGAATGCTTGGTGGCAGGGTTCAAATGTAGCTGTGGAGACCTCGGGAGGTTGGGTCTATATGTTCACCGATTTCGGAAGCTACTCGTCGAAATATAAGAAGTAACTTAAACGAAATAAGATTATGAAACTGTTAAAATCTCTGCTTGCCTTCATCGTGGGCGGCACCCTCTTTTACTTTACGAGAGAGTATACTATTTCGTGGGTTATTGCGCTTGCTACGCTTTTCTTTACGGGTAAGTTCTTGGCTGAGGATTAGTGTAGCGATCGACGATCGAATCTTGATGCGACTTCGAATTTCGGAGTCGCATTTTTTTATAGGGAAGTTGTCGCATTAAGACCCTAAAAAAAGAGGAGTTTGGAACTGATCCAAACTCCTCCGTTTGTTGTGTTTCGCGGGTTAGAACTTCACCAGGATGCGGAACACCTTGCCCGGTGCGGCGGCCCACTCCTTCATCACATCGTGTGCCGTTTCGGGCGTAGCGATGGCCGAGATGAGCTGATCCTTCGGGAAGTTGGGGTGCTCATCGAGGAAGTGAATCACAGCGCGGAAGTCCGACGGCATGGCGTTGCGCGAGCCACGGATGTCGAGCTCCTTCTGCACGAAGAGCTTCGTCTGGAACTCCACATTGCTCTTGGCGTAGCCGATGCAGACCACACGGCCGGCAAAGGCAACCTCATCCACCGCCATGACATAGGTGATCGGTGAACCCACAGCCTCGACCACCACATTCGGTCCGTGACCTGCGGTGAGTTCCTGCAGGCGGGCGTGTACATCCTCCTTCATCGTATTGACCGTGTACTTCGCACCGAGCTGCTTGGCCAACTCGAGCTTCTCGTCGTCGATGTCGGCAGCGATCACCGTAGCGCCACGCAACGAGGCACGCACGATAGCACCCACACCGATCATACCGCAGCCAATCACCATCACCGTGTCAAGGTCGTTCACCTCGGCGCGATCTACGGCGTGGAAACCTACGCTCATCGGCTCGATCAGCGCAGCATCGCGGGGCGATACGCCATCGGCTGCAATCACCTTCTGCCAGGGCACCACGATGTAGTCGCACATAGCGCCATTGCGCTGCACGCCGAGCGTCTGGTTATACTGGCAAGCATTCACGCGGCCCGAGAGGCACGAGGCGCAGGTGCCGCAGTTCGTGTAGGGGTTGATCGTAACGACCTGACCCACCTTGATCGTCGAGGGTACACCCTCGCCAAGCTCGGCCACCTCGCCACCAATCTCATGACCCGGAATGACGGGCAACTGCACCATCGGATTACGACCCAGGTAGGTGTTCAGATCCGAGCCACAATAGCCCACATAGCACATCTTCACGAGCACCTCGCCCGCCTTGGGCTTCGGCTGCTCCAACTCTACGACCTTCATCTCCGAAGGCGAAACAATCTGTACTGCTTTCATGGTTATTCTCTCTTGAATGATTATTCAGACATATTCTTAATATAGGGCAGCTCCACGAGGTCTGTCAGCCCATAGAAGCGGGCTGCATTACCACCGAGGAACATAGCCTTCTCCTCTTCGGTCAGTTCAGTCGACTTCGAGACAAAATCGTACGACATGCGGTAAGTGATGGCCGTGATCGTGCGCGGATAGTCCGAGCCCCACATCAACTTCTCCATACCCACCTCGTCAGCGGCCTGACGAATGGCGCGAATCGCCCCGTGGAAGGGGTAGAACTCGCTGTTGTAGAGCCAGGTGATACCGCCCGACTCGATCATTACATGCTCGTAGCGAGCCAGGCGCACCTGATCCATAAAGGTGGGGTAGGTCGCCATGCCGAAGTGGCCGATAGCCACCTTCAACTGCGGATGCGTGAGGATGATCTGCTCCATCTCGGCAATCTGGCTCAGGTCGTCGTCCAGGTCGATCGAGAGGATCATGCCCTCCTGCTCCATGAAGTCGAACAGCGCCACCATCTTTGGATCGGTCAGGTGCACTGTGACAGCGTCGGTTTTCAGACGGTTAGCCGGAATCTTGATGGCGCGGAAGCCGCGAGCCTGGAGCGCACGCGCCTGCTCGACGACATCCTCACGGAAATACTCGCACATACCGCAGCAGAAGAATCGGTTGGGGTAGCGTTTCATCACCTCCTCCAGGTAGTCGTTCTGCAGACCGTCGATATACTCCTGCGTGATGACGGCGGCCGACACCTGCGCATAGTTCATGTTCGAGAGGAAGATCTCGGCCGTATTGCGGCCATCGATCATGAAGGGCGGTACCATCTGCACCTCCTCGCCGAGGAAGTGCGAACGGCCATTTTCGAGCGTTACGATGCGCTTGCCATTCCACTCGGCATCCTGACGAAGCCAGAGGTGGGCGTGGGCGTCGATGATCTTGTAATCCATCTTCTTCTTACTCATTAGGAGTTAGCCCAGCTTACGCGCTGCTGATCGCCGATGATCTCGCGTACCTCCTCCACGAGCTGCCAGTCGATCGGCTCCTCGATGAAGGCGAGGTTCTTCTTCACATTCTCGGGGTTGGCCGACGAGAAGAGCGTCGTGGCGATGCGGTCGTTCGAGAGAGCGAACTGCATAGCGAGCTTCTCAATCGGGTAGCCCTTGGCCGTGCAGTGCTCGGCGGCCTTCTTGCAGGCCTCGACCAACGGCAGCGGTGCGGGGTGCCATGCGGGCACGCCACGCTGCGAAAGAAGACCCATCGAGAGGGGCGATGCGCTGATCACACCCACATTGTGTTCCTCGAAGAAGTCGAGGAAATCAACGATCTTATCGTCGCAGAGACAGTAGTGGCAGAAGTTCAACACACTCTCTACCGTGCCTGCGGGTACATGCTCAATCACCCACTTGAGGTTCTCGAGCTGCAGGTCGGTGATGCCGACATGGCTCACGATGCCCTTCTCACGCAACTCCACGAGTGCCGGCAGGGTCTCGTTGACCACCTGATTCAGGTCGGCAAACTCCACATCGTGAACATTGATCAGATCGATGTGGTCGATGTGCAGACGCTCCAAGCTCTCATAGACGCTCTCCTGCGCACGCTTGGCCGAGTAGTCCCAGGTGTTCACGCCATCCTTGCCGTAGCGGCCCACCTTTGTCGAGAGGTAGTATTTTTCGCGCGGGATGTTCTGCAGCGCCTTGCCCAGCACGGTCTCAGCCTTGTAGTGGCCGTAATAGGGCGATACATCGATGAAGTTCATGCCGCCCTCGATGGCCGTATAGACAGCCTCCAAGGCCTCCTCCTCCTTCGTCGAGCGGAATACGCTTCCAAGCGACGAAGCACCAAAGCTCAGGGCAGAAACCTTCATGCCCGTCTTGCCAATCTCATTGTATTTCATGGTTGCTCTATTTGTTTCTCATTTCATACTCCAACGAAGCCAGAATGAAGGTGCCAACGGCCTTACCCTCGTTCTGCGTGATGCCGACATCCTTACCGGCCAGGTAGTAGTTGATCGTACCCGTGCGCGTGAGGTCCTTCTTCGGGCCCAAGCCGGCCGAAGCGCAGGTCTGCACGATCGCCATCTTGCCATCCTGCTCGGTGATGAAGGTCTTCAAGAGACCCTGGTAGGCCTTCTCGGCTACCGGCTCGTAGGTTGCCTGATCGAGCAGACCGAGGCGGATACCCTTCCAATAAGCATAGGTGAAGATGCACGACGCCGAAGCCTCCAGGTAGTTGGCCTGTGCGCCTACATTGGCCATCTTATCACCGGCCTTGTCGCCCACGCCATCAGCCGTCACCGTACCGTCGTGCTGCAGCAGCTGATACCATACGCCCGACTCGGCATCCTGCCAGCGAGCCAGACCGGCTGCCACCTGATTCAGGATCTCGAGGACAGCAGGGTAGTCGGCATGCTCCTTCGGCATCACCTCCAGCACATCTACCAGCGCGGCAAAGTACCAACCCATGCCACGACCCCAGAACTCCTTGCTGCAACCCTTGAACGGAGCCTCCTGGTTTGCCCAGAAGGAGTTCGGATCGGTCGGATCGGCCGACCAAGCGTGGTAGTTGAGCTGCTTCTCGGGGTTGTAGGTGAAGTGGTGGATGGTCTTAAACTGGTGTGCGATGTCGCTCCAGCTGGCCATATACTCCTCGTGATTCTCCTGACCGAAGTAGTGCTCCCACTGTGCATAGATGGGCGAGCCCATGAAGAGGCCGTCGAGCCACATCTGGTTCGGATAGATCGCCTTGTGGTAGAAACCACCCGTGCCGGGGAGGTTGGCGGGGATGCGGCTGTGGTCATACTTGAGCTTGTTGCGAATCTTCGTGGCAGCAGCCTTGTAGCGCTCGGCATCCTTCGTATTGCCACGCTTCAGCTCCTCCTCATAGAGGGTGAAGTAGATGTTACCTGCGGGCAGGTCGTCGATGTTCGAAGGACGCAAGGCAGCCTCACCCTTCGTGTTCAGGATCATCGAACCGTCCTCATTCGTAGCCGTATCGGCAAAGGCCTTCACAGCATCGTAGTAAGCCTGCTTCTCGGGATATACGCTCCAGGTCTTCAGCACGGCGTTAGCCACCAAGCCCGACACATAGTCCCAGCCCGTCGTACCGAGGTTCTCCTGGTAGTGACGGTTGCAATAGAAGTCGCCCAGACCGTGGGCCTCGACCATCTGCTGCGAGAGGGTCGGCTCAGTGGGTTGGTTGCAGGCCGTGAGGCCGAGGAGCGCCGCGAGGAGCGCAAAAATCTTAAACTGTTTCATATTCTGTTGGTTATTATTTGCGAGTTAAACTAATTAAAGAAGATATAGAGGCCGATCATGACGATGAAGAGTGCCACCCACAGCGCAGCGACAAAGATACCGGTCTTCTGTGCTGCTACCTTGTCGAAGAGCGAGGTTCCCTCCTCGGGCTTCGAGTGATCGAAGAGCGAGATGAGGAACATACACAGGATCAGCAATACGCAGATGTAGAATGAGAGCAGCATGAAGTGCGGCTTCACCACACCTGCGGGCCAAGCCCAGAGATACATAATACCCGTACCGATCGAGATCAGCGTACCGAGTGTGAGCGTGAAGTTCGCAGCTCGCTTCGTCGTGCGCTTCCAGAAGACACCCATCAGGAAGACGGCCGTCATCGGCGGAGCAATGAAGCCCAAAACCGATTGGAAGACATTGAAGAGGTTCAGTCCCTTGATCGAGTCGATCGCCACGCAGATCAAAACCGAGAGGATGGCACCGACTACCGTTACGAGCTGCCCCATACGGATAATCTCCTTATTCGAGGCCTGCGGGTTGAACTTCTTCACATAGATATCCATCGTGAAGACGGTACTCAACGCATTGAGCGCCGAACCAATTGTGCTCACCAGCGCAGCGGTCAATACGGCGAGCACCAGACCCACCATGCCGATCGGGAAGAGGTTCTTGACCATCGTCATATAGGCCTCGTCGGGGTTTGCCAAGGTGGGATAGAGGGCAAAGCAGATGATACCCGGCAGGATGTAGAGGGGCACATCGAGAATCTTCAACCAACCCGTAAAGTTCGTACCGAGCTGACCCTGGCGCAGATTCTTGGCTGCTAAGACGGGCTGTACCATCGACTGATCAGTACACCAGAACCAAACACCCGAAATGGGGTAGCCCAGGATGATTGGCAACCACGGGAAATCAACATCCGAATTGGGGCGGAAGAGCACCCAATAATCGGCCGGCGTAGCAGCGATCAGGCCATCGACACCGCCCACTTTTTGCAGGCCGACGATCACGATCGTGGCCGAGACAAAGATCAGAAGCAGCATCTGATACACATTGGTATAGGCTACTGCCTTCAGACCACCCAGCATCGTGAAGAAGGCCGAAATGGCCAAGAGGATAAGTGCCGACTGCCACATCGGAATATCGAACACCTGACGAATCAGAATACCACCTGCAAAGAGGGTCAGCGCAAGCCACGAGATCAAGATCGTGATCATCGTGTACCACGCCAAGATATTGCGGGTTGATTGTCCGAATCGTTTTCCCATAAACTCGGGCAGGGTCGAGACCTTCGAACCCAAGTAACGGGGTGCAAAGACAAAGGCCAGCATGGCGATAAAGATAAAGGCGTACCAGGCGAAGTTACCCGACACAATACCCGTCGTAAAACCGGCCGAGGCCGAGGCGATCAGCATCGAGGGGCCGACATTCGTACCCCACATCGAGAAGCCGATGTGGTGCCAACGCAGCGAGTTCTCGGCCAGGAAGAGCGAGCTTCCCTTCTTTCGTTTCATACTTGCCCAGACACCGATTGCGAGCAACACGACAAAGTAACCCGTTAAAATGGTCCAGTCGAGCGTGTGCAACTGATCAGAGCTAATTTGTAAGAAATGTAGCATAAGTAGTTTTAGGTTGTTTGTTTGTCTGTAGGTTTAACGGTAGCGCTCCACAATCTTCAGCGCCTGCTCCACCTCGGCCTCGTTGTGGAAATCCATCGAGAGGAGCATACCCTCTGCACCGACATTGTCCAACAGCGGCTCCAGCTCATCGAGCGTAATCCAATTGGCCTCGATCGACTTGCCTCCGGCCTTGATGCGACGGTAGAGATCGTACCACTTCTTATCGCCTCCCTGCGGCTCACCCACACCGGGCGTCCACTGAATGGCATCCAGCTCATCGATCTCGAGCAGCGCGTCGAGGTGGCGGATCGCACCTACGCCATCGAGGTGGTAGAGTGTGTGATCCAGACGCTGACACTGCTGACGGATGTAGGGCTGCACAAAACGGCGGTAGTCCTCCTCCGAGATCATGATCGAGATGTCGCTCTGCAGCTTGCTCACGCGACCCGGTCCCCAGATCGAGAAGTAGCAGAAGGCCATACCGTCGTCCTCACGCACGATGTCGTAGAGCTCGTCGTAGACCTTGAAGTAGATGTCGTTCACCTGCTGCAGCTGTGCATCGAGCAGTTCGGGGTTGATCATCGTATCGAGCAGGACATTGTCCGTGCCGCGAATTGCAGCCAAGACATCGAGGCCCTCCATCAGGTCGGGCATACCGACATAGTAGTTACCCTGAGCCTTCTCCTTACAAGCCTTGAGCAGCGCCTTGTGGAGTTTCCACGCCTCATTTTCGGGGTCGAAAAGGATCTCGTCGCCACACTGCTCGGCGGGGTGGATCCAGATCGTATCGGGGCCACCTTCGAGGCGACCACCCAGAATAGCTGCCAACGAGCCCGGGCCGAGCTGCGTGTTGGCTACAGGGATCATATCCGCCTTCAAGGAGCTGTGTGCTACATAGTGATCGAGCTCGGCAGCACGCCATGCCGGATCAAACCAACGCTGATTCCAGTCGGCCGCAGGTGCCGGGGCTGCCACCTCGGCATGGGGCGTTACCCCCTGCTGAAAGTGCTCCCACATGGTAACCACACACCCTTTGTGCTGCCACCAATCGAGGTAGTGCTGTTTCGACTCCTCCCAATTTTTCTTCCAAGTATTCATGTTGTTGTTAGAACTTCAAACCGTTAAACTTCTCATCGATCACGAGCGTCTCTGCCTTCGAGAGATCCATCTGATCCGTGCACTCAACCTCCTCGTTGGGGTAGAGGGCGATCTCCGCACCCTCACGCACATAGACCGGCATGAGCTCGAGCGGTACCTCGACACCCTTCAACCAGCGGCCACCCTCGTGGCGCTCGCCCGTGAAGAAGTTCACCCAACGACCCTCGGGCAGGTATATGTCGCGCACGCCCTCGTCATTCATCACCGGAGCTACGAGGAACTGCGAGCCGAAGTAGTACTCGTCGTCGATGTGCCATACCTGACGATCGTCGGCGTGGTGCATCAACAGAGCACGCAGCATCGGATAACCGGTCTCAGTGGCCGTCTTGGCCTCCTGCATGATGTAGGGCATCAGGCGGTAGCGCAGCTTCCACCAACGCTTCACGATCGGGGCGATGGCGGGGTAGTGCCACGGCTCACGCTTGAACGATCCGTGGTAGCGCATATGCGAGGTGAAGACACCAAACTGCGACCAGCGCACATAAACATTCTCCGAGAGAGGCGAGTTCATAAAGTTCGGCAACGAGTGGAAGCCGGGAACATCGTGGCTCCAGAAGCCAAATCCCGAGAGACCGAAGTGCAGACCGCCCTTGATCGAGCCGGCCATGCCGTCCCAGGTCGAGGCCGAGTCACCACCCCAATGGAGTGGGTAGCGCTGGCAACCTGCCCAAGCGGCACGCGCCCAGACAATGCCGTCGCCCGTCACCTCCTTCGTGATTTCGTAGGCGGCCTTCTGATAGAGCAGCGCATAGAGGTTGTTGAGCTGCTCGGGCTTCATGCCGTAGTAGTCGGCATCCATGTGGATGTTCTCACCGAAGTCGGTCTTGATGCAGACAACGCCCATATCGAGCAGTTCCTTCAACAAGCCCTTGTACCACTCGGTGGCCTTCGGGTAGGTGAAGTCGATCGTACCGGCGTAGTCGAGTGTCGAGAAGTTCGAGCCATCGTTGTGCTCCTGCTCGTTGGTCAGCGGAGCGATGTAGCGGTTCTCCTTCGCCTCGTTGATCTGCTCGGCACCCTGTGCCACATAGGGCAACTGCCAGAGCGATACGCGGTAGCCGTCGTTCTTCAGACGCGTGAGGAAGCCCTTCGGATCGGGGAAGCGCTCGGGGTTGAATTTCCACTCGCAGAGCCAGTCCGTGCGGAACCAACCCGTGTCGAGGTGGATCACATCGCAGGGGTAGTGCTCCTTGCGCAGGCGGTTGCAGATCTCCTCCACCTCGTCAGCCGAGAAGTAGGTCATGCGGCTCATCCAGATACCGAAGCTCCACATCGGGGGCAGGGTCGGGAAGCCGGTCAGCGAGCGGTAGTTGTAGAGCACGCGCTCGGGCGTCGAACCACCAATCAGGAAGGCATCCACCTCCGCACCGTCGGCCAGGAACTGCACCGAGCGGGTCGAGTGGTCGGCCAGCGAGAGCTTGCAGTAGTCGCTCGTGTGGTAGAAGACACCATACATGCGGTTCGAGAGGTAGAAGGGGATATTCTTATAGGCACGGCGGTTGTTGACACCCTGACCGTCCTGGTTCTTGAGCTGGAAGGTGTGACCTGCAAGGTCCATCTTCGTGAAACGCTCACCCGTACCGGCGAAGCACTCGTCGGCCTTGCACTCAAACGAGAGCGTAGCGCGCTCGTTCACCCCCTCCTTCTGGCAGAAGGCTAACGGCAGCGCATCGTAGCGCGGGGGCGAGAAGTGGTCGTAGGCCGAGAGGCGCACGGGCTTCTTCTGATCGCCATCGGGGTAGATCGTAAGGTCAATCGTCGACTGCGGGCCCGGCAGCAGGTCGCTCCAGAAGTCAATCACCGCCTCGCGGAGGTTCAGCTCACCACGCAGCTTACCCTTCGAGTCGTGGAACTGCCAGCAGCGGTCGATGAGCGTAGCCGTCAGCGGCTCGCGGCTCAGGCTCGGTGCTACACAGAGCATCTCCGACTCCTCGCGCGGTGCGCGGTCGTCAGCGCTCATAAACAGACGCACGATCTGGTCGCCATAAGCACGCACGATGAGCGTATGGTTAATCGGCTCGACAGCCGTATCTGCTGCCATATCGGCTGCCAGCTGCTGCTTCTGGAAGGGGACGGTGATGTGCACCTCGCCCTCGACAACCTCGATGGCTGTCGGCGCATAGGCCTTCCACAGCGATTCATTCACCTGCAAATCCGGATCGAAATCCAGGAAATCGAAAAGATGGTAGTTGGTTTGTTTCACGGTGTTTGTTATTTATGTTTATTATCTCGTTATTTTGTCTGTTTGGGAGCGTCGGGGCCATTCTTGCCCTCGAAGCGTACGGCAGGGCCCGGGTTATTGAAACCGAACGAATCGGGGACCTCACACCAGTTGTTGCGGATCGTGTAGCCGTCGGTCGCTGCATCGAGGTAGATGCAGAAGCCGCGGTAGTTCGTGGCGTAGGGAGCCGGATAGGGCTTGTAGATCGTATTGTTCTCGATCACCGAGTTGGGTTGATTTGAGAGCGTGTAGATGCCACCCGTGTCGTAAAGTTGGCGAGCATAGTTTCGCAGCGTGTTGCCCGCAATGCGGTTGTTGTGCATACCCGTATCGTGCTTGGTCCAACCCCAGCCGACGGCAATGCCCGAGTAGTTCACGCCATCGATCACATTGTCGAGGATCTGCGTGTCACTCACATAACCGCAACCGATACCCACGGCACCCCAATCCTCTCGCGTAGCCTCCGTGATGTGGTTCTCGGCAAAGATAAGGTGGCTACAGAAGCCCTCCTGCGAACCGACCTGGTGATAGGGGATATGCACCTCGGTTGCCCCTTCGCCAAACGAGCCGGCCATCAGTGCCGTGCCGCCGATGTTGCGGAAGGTACAACCGCGCACCGCGGTATGGTGTACATTGCGTTCCAGATCCAGACCCGTAGCACCCAGGGCAACAAACTGACACGCCTCGAAATTCAGATGGCGGGCATTGCGTACCGTAACGGCTGCCTCGGGGCGCTCGATCCACGCCTGGTTCTCAAGGTTGGGATCCCAAGCGAAGCCCTCCTTCTCGTAGAGCTTATAGCCATCGATAAAGGCAAAGCCACCCTGCAGGGTCACATGACCTCTCTCCGAAGGACGATTCCAAGCCGTGTCGGCAAAAGTCAACCCGCGGAAGGTGATGTGCTCCACCGAGTGTTGCGGTGCACCCTCAATCAGCATCAACTGTTCCAGGTAGGGGATACAGATCGCCTCCCGATTCGGATCGAAGGAGGGATCGTTGTGGTAGAGATAGATGCGCCCCGTGGCGTAATCCTGCCACCACTCCAGCGGCTCGTCGAGCAGCTCTCGAGCATTCATCAGCATGAACGACGAGTTGCCGCGCTCCTCGCCGATGACCGGCTGCGGCCAGGGGTGAGCGAACTCCAAATAGCTCTCCGGCTCGCGGAACGAGAGGATCGCCTGATCACCCTCATAGCGCATCTCTTTTACACGCAGAATTGCAGTTGCCCAACGCTGGTGCACCATCATCTCCAGCTGCTCAGCCTGTTCCAAGCCCTTAATCGTAGGTTTCGGAATGGTGATCGTGCGATTCTCCGCATCGAAGGCGATCATGCGCTCCATCTGTGTCGCACCAAATTGGTTGGCGCGGTGTAACTTTCCTTTGCAACCCCAGAGTTGGCGCGTCAAGAGCGGACGACCATGCTCGCGCGGAGCATCCACCGTCCAGCAATCGCCCTCGCGCCGCCATCCGGAGAGGGTGTGGCTACCCACGATAAAAACCTTGCCGGCAGCATCGGGTGCGGCCGTAAGCAGCGTGGGGGAATCGGCCGTGCCGCTATCCTCCGGACGAAGGTAGAGGGGGCGATCCAGGTGGTAGCGTCCCTCCTCAAAGAGGATCTGAATACCTCCCACAGCGCGCTCGTCGGCCGTGCGACGCCATTCGCGCGCCAGCTTCAAAGCGGCATGCGGCGTGCGGAGCGGATCGGTCTTCGTGCCCTCAGCGCGGTCGTTGCCCGTGGGGGAGAGGTAGATGTTTCCGGCAGCCAGCAGACAGGGGGTAAGCAGTGTAAGCAGCAGGGTATAAACTCGTTTCATTTTCTGCAGTCGAAAGGTTAGTCTAAAATCGAACAAATATAGGTATTCGCGCGCGAATTTCAAAACGGAATTGTGGAAATTTCGACCCTTGGGCACTTTCTTAAATTTAATTTGATAGATTGCTTTTTTATTCGTATATTCGCACGATAAAATGTAAACAAACCAATAATACCCAATAAGCTATGAATGAATTGTTAGAAAAACTCTTTACCTGTGTTGAGTTTGGTAAGATCAACGCTGCTTCGCCCTATCCGCCGCAGATGCGTGGCCAGGATGGCGCTCAGGAACTGACGCAGCAGGCTCTGGAGGCCGGCATTGCTCCGTCGGAGATCATGGATACGGCTCTTATTCCGGCTATGACCTGCGTAGGCCAGAAGTTCACCGAAGGCAAGATCTTTGTGCCCCAGATGCTGCTTTCGGCCAAGGCGATGAATGCTGCTCTGACCTACATCAAGCCCTACTTCTCGTCGGGTGAGGTGCAGCGCAAGGGTACCTTCATCATGGGTACGGTCTTTGGCGACCTGCACGATATCGGCAAGAACCTCGTTTGCATGATGGTAGAGGGCGCCGGCTGGGAGGTTATCGACCTGGGTGTGGATGCTTCGCCCGAGAAGTTCATCGCAGCCCTCGATGAGCACCCGAATGCCTATGTAGGTCTTTCGGCTCTGCTGACGACGACGATGACCAACATGAAGACGATCATCGACAAGGTACACGAGAAGTATCCCGAGACGAAGTTTATCGTGGGTGGCGCTCCCGTATCGGCCGAGTTCGCAGCCGAGATCGGTGCTGATGGTTATGCAGCCGATCCGCAGGACGACATCAAACTCCTGGAGGGCTTTTTGAACGCATAAAACCCGCAGTGGCATGAAACAGTGGATTGCGGAGGTGATGAACTCCCCGAAGCGCATCGCCCTTCCGATTATGACCCATCCGGGTATTGAGTACATCGGTAAAACCGTACGCGAGGCTGTGACCGACGGCGAGGTTCACTTCGCTGCCATCAAGGCGCTCGCCGAGCGTTATCCCTCGGCTGCTTGCACCGTAATCATGGACCTGACGGTCGAGGCTGAGGCCTTTGGCGCGCCGATCCTGATTCCGGAGGAGGAGATCCCGACCGTAACGGGTCGTCTGGTTTCGGACGCTGCCTCGGTGGATGCGCTGCAGGTGCCGTCGCTCGACGCTGCTCGCGTTCCCGAGTACCTGAAGGCTAACCGCCTGGCTGCCGAGCAGATCAAGGATCGCCCCGTATTGGCCGGTTGCATCGGTCCCTTCTCGCTGGCAGGTCGTCTCTACGACATGAGCGAGATCATGGTGGCGATCTACATCGAGCCCGATGTGATCATGAACCTGCTCGATAAGTGTACCGCTTTCCTGATCGACTACTGCAAGGCGCTCAAGGCTACGGGCGTAGCAGGTGTAGTGATGGCTGAGCCGGCTGCCGGTCTGCTCTCGAACGAGGATCATCAGATGTACGCCACGCCCTACATCAAGCAGATCGTAGAGGCCGTACAGGACGATGACTTCACGGTCATTCTGCACAACTGTGGCAACACGGGCCAGTGCACGGGCGCCATGGTGGAGTCGGGTGCAGCAGCGATGCACTTTGGTAACTTGGTAGATATTCCGCAGGCGTTGACGGAGGTCCCGGAGAATATTCTCGTGATGGGCAACCTCGATCCGGTAGGTGTGCTTAAGCAGGCTACCCCCGAGGAGGTGGCTGCCGCTACGACCGATCTGCTGGAGAAGACGCGCGAGGCCAAGAACTTCGTTATCTCGACCGGTTGCGACCTTCCGCCCGCCGTTCCCGAGGCGAATATCAAGGCCTTCTTCGATGCGGTAGAGGCCTATAATCAGCAGTAGGGTGAAAGGCCTTTTTCATACCTGCCGCTACCCTTTACGCGAGGTGTTGCCCTCGCTTGATGAGCTTGCTCGGTATCTTCATTTAGAGGATACCGAGCATCCTGCTTATCTCTATATGCAAGAACAACTTGCGAGGTTGAGCGAAAGTAATTTAGAGGCTGTCGGTGGCTACCTCGTAGCCCCGCTTCAGCAGCTCGATTTGCAGGGCGGAACGCTCACCATTGACGGGGTTGAATTTGCCGTCGGACGACAAGTCTGTGGCTACCTAAAAGAGGCCGAGGAGGTGGCGCTCTTTCTCTGCACAGCGGGAGCATTGTTCTCGGATGAAGCACATGCGCTCAATGCGCAGGGTGACTTTATGGAGGCCTATATGATCGATGCCATCGGTTCGCTGGCCGTCGAGAAAGCGATGGATGCTGTGCAGGAACTTCTGGCCGAAGAGCAAGCGACTCGCGGATTGAAGATCACGAACCGCTACAGCCCCGGCTACTGCAACTGGCCGTTGAGCGATCAAAAACCGCTCTTTGCCATGATCGGGGAGAACCCGACGCAGATTGAGCTGAGCCCTTCGTGCCTGATGCATCCGATTAAATCGGTGAGCGGCATGATCGGTATCGGCAAGGCGGTGCGTCGTCGTGAATATGGGTGTGCGGTCTGCCAAAACAAGAGTTGCATCTATCGTCGTTTGGTTCAAAAATAGCCACGCATGGAGGTTTTGATCATCAACTTGTCGATTGCGGCAATTTTGGCCGCAACGGCTGTTTTTGTGCGCTTCAAGCCGCAATATATCAATGTCTTGTCGGAGAAAGAGCGCAAACGCATGGACCCCGAAAAGACGGGGCGTGTAGCCTTTTGGGGGTTGATGTCGACAGCGTTGGTATTGGCGGTGCTGACTTTAGCAGGTATACGCAACGAATTGATGCCGATATTCATCTGCATCCCCGGTGCAACCATCACGGCGGCCTTGATTCAGTGTTCGATTCCGCTGAAATAACATTTTTTTGCATCTAAATTTTGTTAATTCCAAAAAAGGGTCTATATTTGCACACCCTTTCGGAACAAACCGACCGAAAACGGGCAACGGAGAGGTGGGTGAGTGGCTGAAACCACCGGTTTGCTAAACCGACGTACCTGATTAGGGTACCACGAGTTCGAATCTCGTCCTCTCCGCAAAAGGGCAAATGATTATGTTTTGCAAGACCTCTGCTGATGCAGAGGTTTTTTTTATTACAAAGGCTGGGGATGCTTGCATAGACCCAGCCTTTGTAATAAAATTCAAGTTGCAAAGCAACCTTGCAAAACATAGTCATTTGGCTTTTTGCAAGGATGCCTCCGGCAGGAGAGAGAAAGGCGTCACGGAGCAGACCAAAGGTCTGCGCAGTAGCCAATCTCGTCCATCTCAAATCCTTGCAAAAAGCAAACCCTTTTGCGGAGAGAAGCGCAGACAATCCCTCTAAATCCCCCTTTGAAAAGGGGGACTTCCGTTCGCAAGGGCGCTTCCGGCAGGAAAGAGAAAGGCGTCACGAAGCAAGCCAACGGCTTGCGCAGTAGCCAATCTCGACCAAACAATCCTAAGAGAGCCATTAAGGGCTATTAAAGCTCAATCAACCAAAAAAAATCCCCAACCAAGCCCCCGCTTACCATCCTACGAATTTTCGTACAAAAAGTTGTTCATTCAGATAATTTTATTAACTTTGTATGAATAACTTAAAGCTAAAACTAACCATGAAGATTACGCGCGCGTGTATATGCCTGATATGCACGCTATTGACCTTACCCGCCGTAGCACAACACTATGGCGATGCTCCCTTTACGCGTCCGCTCTCCGAGGTGCTGAAGGAGGTGGAGCAGCGCTTCGAGGTGCGCATCACCTGCAAGAATTTTGCCGCTGATACCGTGATGCTGCGCTATGCCGATTCGCGTATTCGTCCCTATTCGATTGCCGAGACGATGGATAACCTGCTCAAGCCGCTCGACCTGAAGTGGGACGGCGAGCAGAAGATCACCGTGCGCCCCTACGAGTACCACCGCCGCACGCCGGCCGATGGCAAGAAACTCCTGGCGTGGCTCTCATCGCACTATGGCGATCGCTTCTCATGGGAGCAGCGAGCCGAGGAGGTGAAGCGCGGTGCGCTCGATATCCTCGATCTGGATCCCTACCTGCGCGGCTTGGTGTCCGAGCCAAACATCGTGGTGGGCAAGCCGATCAAGCACAACGGATACACGACGCAGAACTTTGCGCTGGAGACGCTGCCCGGCCTCTATGCGTGTGGTACGATCTACGCCCCGCTGAAGAGTAAGGGACTCAAGCCGCTGATTATGTCGCCCGCCGGCCACTGGCCCGAGGCACGCTACCGTGCCGACCAGCAGTACCGCATGGCCACCTTCGCCCGCATGGGTGCCGTAGCCGTCGATGTGGATATCGTAGCCTGGGGTGAGTCGGAGAAGCAGCTGGGCATCGCAGCACATCAGGCCACCTATGCCATGCAGGTGCAGGTGCTCTGGTCGAAGGTGGTGACCGATTGGATTCTCGCCACGCGCACCGATATCGACACGAAACGCATGGCCGCCACCGGCGGATCGGGTGGCGCAACCCATACGCTGATGTTGGCACTGGTTGATCCCCGCTTCTCGGTATTGGCTCCCGTGGTGCACCTCGTATCGCACTTCGATGGCGGTTGCCCGTGTGAGAGCGGTCGTCCCGTTACACTCGCAGCAGGGGGCAGTGCTATGCCCGAGTTGCTGGCTGCCGTGATGGCTCCCCGTCCGACGCTGATCGTATCGGATGGTGGCGACTGGACGCACACCTATCCGGCGTTGGAGTATCCCTACCTGCAGCGCATTTGGGGATTCTACGGTGCCGAGCAGGCGGTGGAGAATGCCCACTTCCCGAACGAGAAGCACGACTACGGCATCAATAAGCGCGCAGCTGTCTATCGCTTCTTCGCCAAGAACCTGGGTCTCGACGCCTCGAAGATCGACGAGTCGTTGGTTACGATCCAGCCCCACGCCGCCCTGCAAAGCTTCCCGAACGGCTTCCCCGCAGGAGCTATCACTTCAGCCAAGGAGCTGGAGGCTATCATCACAAAACTTAAATAACCCGCAATAATGAAACAGATTTTCTCCCTCTTGGCACTCTGCACGCTTCTCTGTTCGTCGTGCACGAAGAGCCTCGAAACCCACTACCGCGTCACGGTGGAGGGTTCGCGCACGGATTGTCCCGTAGCGATTCATGATGTACCCGCCTGGGCAAACGGTGTCTGCGTCACAACTGATGGCGTAGAGATCCCCTCGCAGTTGGATAAAGCGCTTGGCGAAGCAGCCTTTGTGGCTGACATTGATGGTGTGCGCGAGTTCTGCGTCACCTTCACCGAGAAGCCCAATCCGACGCAGTATGAGTCGCGCGTCAACGCCCAGATGTGGTGGAAGGAGCAGGATGGCTCGCTGACCGAGTGTGACACGCTCTTCTCGTTCAAGGACGACATGTACCGCAAGCTGCACCACCATGGGCCGGCCATCGAGTCGGAGAAGGCTGCCTACCGCGTCTATTTCGACAAGAAGCAGACGATCGACACCTACGGCAAGAAGCAGCAGCAGTTGGAGCTCCGCCGCTCGATGTGGTACTCGACCCCCGAGCAGTTGGCCGAGGGCTTTGGTCACGACAACCTGCGTGTCTTCGGTTCGATTGGCGTGGGTGTACTGAAGGGATGGGATCCCGAGAAGGGTATGCCGCACATCACCGACTTCAAGCGTCGTGAAGCTCGCGTATTGGCCAAAGGTCCCGTTCGTGCCATCATGGAGATGGCCGTCGAGGGTTGGAACTACTGCGGTCGTGAACTGACAATGACCTCGCGCTACATCCTCTATGCCGGCCACAGCGATGTGCAGGTGGAGAACCGCATCGAGGGCGACTTTGAGGGGCTGACCTTCGTGACGGGCGTGATGAAGATGCTCGACAATAGTTCGCTGCGCGAGGAGCGTGCCGTGGCGCAGATCGGTTGCGATCATCCCGAGAACGACTACCAGAAGTGGCCGAAGGAGACCGTCGCGCTGGCCGTCGCGCTGCCTGATGGGGTAGAGATCCTCTCGGCCGAGGATGACAAGTTGAGCTACCTGTTCCAAGTTACGCCCAACGCCGAGGGGCGCATCGACTATGTCTTCGATATGTTCTGGCGCAAGAGCGGTTGGCTCGCCGAGCTGAGCGACGAGGAGCTGCTCGCCGGTGTGTTGGAGTCGGCAAAGGAGGCTGCAAAGCCCATTCTGGTTGAACGAATTAAATAAGACAAACAATAATTATTCACATTAAAAAACTACAAGTTATGAAACTGAAACACACTCTTCTGTTGCTTGCTGCGGCTGCTATGACGGCTTGCTGCTGCACGGACAAGGCTGCGAAGGATTACTATGCAGACCTGCCGTTCGAAATGCCCAAAGTGGTTCTCCCCTCGATCCCCAATCGTTCGGTATCGCTGACCGACTTTGGTGCTGTGGGTGATGGTATGAGCCTCTGCACGGAGGCCTTTGCTGCCGCTATCGACCATTTGGCCGAGCAGGGTGGTGGTACGGTCAACATCCCCGACGGTATCTGGTTCACCGGCCCGATCGTGTTGAAGGACAACATCGAGCTGCACCTCTCGAACCACGCTATGATTCTCTTCAGCCCCGACCAGTCGCTCTACCCGCTGACGGAGATCATCTTCGAGGGTCTGAACACCTGGCGTCTGCAGTCGCCCATCTCGGCACGCGGCGTGAAGAATGTAGCCATCACGGGTGGCGGTGTGATCGACGGTAACGGCGATGCTTGGCGTATGGTCAAGAAGAGCAAGGTGACCGATGCGGCTTGGAAGAAGCTCGTAGCCAGCGGCGGTATTGTAGATGGTTCGAACTGGTATCCCACGGAGAGCTACTACCTCGGCCAGAAGGGCGCTACGGATCAGAACGTAAACGAGAATATGAAGACGAAGGAGGACTTCGAGCCGATTCGTGACTTCCTGCGTCCGGTACTGATCGCCATCCACAACTGCGAGAACATCCTGATCGAGGGCGTAACGGTACAGAACTCGCCCTGCTGGACGATTCACCCGGCACTCTGCACGAACCTGACGATCGACGGCATCACGGTACGCTGCCCGGCCTACGCGCAGAATGGCGACGGTGTGGACATCGAGTCGTGTAAGAATGTGTTGATGGTTAACTCGTCGGTGGATGCCGGTGACGACGCCATCTGCATCAAGAGCGGTAAGAACGAGGATGGTCGCAAGCGCGGTATCCCCTGCGAGAATGTCATCGTGCAGGATTGCATCGTCTTCCACGGCCACGGCGGTTTCGTGGTAGGTAGCGAGATGTCGGGCGGTGTGAAGAACATCAGCGTGAAGAACCTCACCTTCTCGGGCACGGATGTAGGTCTGCGCTTCAAGTCGACGCGTGGTCGCGGTGGCGTGGTAGAGAACATCTTCATCGAGAACATCACGATGAACAACATCGCAACCGACGGCCTGCTCTTCGACCTCTTCTACGGTGGCAAGTCGGCATCGGAGGCGTTGGCTGACGGCGACGAGGGCGAGGTTACGGATATGCCCTTCAAGCCCGTGGATGAGACGACGCCCGCGTTCCGCAACATCGACATCAAGGATGTACGCTGCTACAACGCTCGTCGTGCGATGCTCTTCAACGGTCTGCCGGAGATGAATGTGGAGAATGTACGCGTAGAGAACGCTCAGTTCTACACGACGACCGGTGCGCAGGTCAACGAATCGACGAATGTCGAGTTGAAGAATGTAACGGTTGTTCCGCAGCAGGGCCCGGCCTTGTCGATCAACAACTCGAAGCAGGTGAAGGTAGAGGGCTTCGTATGCCCCGAGGGTATGAAGAACGCCCTGACCGTAACCGGTAGCCGCAACCAGGCAATCGAGGTTGCTTCGGCTCAGATCACGGCTGAGAACACGACCTGCTCGCCCAAGGCTGCAGCCATGGTAAAGATCAACTAATTTGAGCACAACACGATTATGAAAAGTTTGCTTTTCAAATTTGGACTTTTAGCTTCGATGGCTCTCTTCGCCGTCGCCTGTGGTGGTGGCGGTGAAGGCGAGCCCGAGCCTATCGAGTTGTCGGCGCCCATGCCCTCGATCGATGTGCAGGGCGCGATGGTGACGATCACCTGGCCGGCGGTGCAGTTTGCCGGCGGCTACTTCTACGAGTGCTACAAGAATGGCGCTCTGACCTCGTCGAGCTCGACGAATGTGCCCTCGTACACCTACCGCATGACGGATGGAGCCAACTACGGTTTCCGCGTGAAGGCTACGGCCGACGCCAGCGGTATGTATCTTGATTCGCCCTGGTCGCCGACCTTGCAGAGCCAGCTCGGCAAGCTGCCGATGACCTCGGCTCAGGTCGTTAGCGGCTCGCTGAAAACCACGGAGGTAAAGATCGTCTGGACGAAGATTAACCAGGCTGTGGGTTACCACTATCAGCTGCTCGAGGGATCGACCGTCAAGCAGGAGGCTGACCTGACGGTGACCGAGGTGATCTTCACGGATCTCAAGCCGGGTACGGATTACAAGTTCAAGGTAAAGAGTATCTCCGACGGCTCGTTGCTCGACTCGGAGTATTCGTCTGTGCTCTCGTTCCGTACGCTGAGTGCAATTGCGCTTGCTACGCCGAGCAATGTGCGCGCCGTGCCCGTAGGTACAACGGCTAACTTCGTTTGGGATGTGGTGGAGAAGGCGACCTCTTATCAGTATGAGCTCTATTATGGCTCGGAGCAGAGCGCCTACAAGTCGGGCAACACGACGAAGACGGATCTGCTGCTCGAGGATCTCAAGCTGGGCGATTACCGCTTCCGCGTAAAGGCCGTAGCTCCGGCAAACGACGAGACGCTCCTCGACTCGGAGTATTCGCAGGCTGTCACCTTCTCGCTCAATGGTCAGCAGATCGACCTCGGCATTCCGACCTCGGAGCTCGACGGTGTGATCCGTGCCTTCCCGGGCGCCGAGGGTGGTGGTATGTACACCACGGGTGGCCGTGGCGGCAAGGTGATCCATGTCACGAACCTGAACGACTCGGGTGCCGGCTCGCTGCGTGCAGCACTGAATGAGTCGGGCGCGCGTACGATCGTTTTCGATGTATGCGGTACGATTCAGCTCAAATCGCAACTCTCGATCAAGAATGGTGATGTAACCATCGCCGGACAGACCGCTCCGGGCGAGGGTATCACGCTGCGCGACTACACGGTATATGTCGGTGCAAACAATGTAATCATTCGCTTCATCCGTTTCCGTATGGGTGATGAGACGAAGCAGGAGAACGACGCTACTTGGGGTCGCTACCAGCAGGATATCATCATCGACCACTGCTCGATGTCGTGGTGTACGGATGAGTGTGGTTCGTTCTACGCCAACAAGAACTTTACCATGCAGTGGTGTCTCTTGGGCGAGTCGCTCAATGAGTCGGTTCACGGCAAGGGCTCACACGGCTATGGCGGCATCTGGGGTGGTAAGAACGCTTCGTTCCACCACAACCTCTTGACCTGCCATAAGAGCCGTAACCCGCGCTTCTGCCACCCGCAGGTGTATAGCAGCTATGTTACGACCCACCGTGGTAATGTAGACTACCGCAACAATGTGGTCTACAACTGGGGTGATAACTCGTCGTATGGCGGCGAGGACCTGCACATCAACATGGTCGGCAACTACTACAAGCCCGGTCCGGCTTCGAAGCAACGCAACTATTTCCTCGATGCGAACGGCTACTACTCGTCGGGTAATACGCAGTACAAATATCCGCGTCTCTATGTGGAGGGTAACTACCACGCAGGTAGCTACGCTACAGCGCTCAACAGCGATAACTGGCAGGGTATATACTGGCACGATCAGGGCAATGCTACGCAGCACGCTGCGGGTGATGCTCCGGGTGCAAAGTTGAATGCTCCGCTTCCGATTAAGCAGAACGACTCGAAGGTTTGCCACACTTCGACCCACTCGGCTGCCAATGCTTATGCCCGCGTACTGGATCATGTAGGTGCTTCGTTGCGCCGTGATGCAGTGGACAAGCGTCTGGTGGACGATGCTCGCAACGGTAAGGCAACCTACTCGAATGGTGGTAACGGTTCGAAGAACGGTATCATCGACTCGCAGTCGGCAGTAGGCGGTTGGCCTACGCTCACGGCTACGAGCGAGGAGATTGCTCGCGCTACGACCGACACGGATGGTGACCACATTCCCGACTACTACGAGCAGTTGATGGGCCTCGACAAGACGAAGGCCGATGCTTCGGAGAAGACGCTCGACCCGCAGGGCCTCTACTCGAACTTCGAGATGTACCTCCACCTGCTGGTGAAGGAGATCACCACGGCACAGTTGGCCGGCAGCTCGTATGTAAGTCTGCAATAAACCAGAGAAAACGACATGAAAAACCTAAGAACCATCATCTTCACACTGCTGTCAGCCTTCATGCTGACAGCATGTGGAGGGGCGGGCGATAAGGGCGGCTACGAAGCGTTGGCTACCCCTACGCCCTTGATCTCGATGAGTGGCAAACAGGCCATCGTGCGATGGGCTGCGATCGTCCATGCTGCAAGTTACCGTTGCGAGGTGACTACAGAAGGGGCGAGTGCTACGACCACCGAAGTATCAACCACGAGTTACACCTTCCAGATGACCGCAGGCTCGAGCTACCGCGTACGCGTACAGGCGCTGCCGGGCGAGCACAAGGGGTATATGGAGTCGGAGTGGTCGACCTACTGCACGGTGGAGTGCGAGAAGGATCCCGAGCCAAAGCCCGAACCTGAACCTACGCCGACACCTGAGCCGACGGCTCTGCAGTGGCCGGCACAGGAGCAGGACGGCGTGATTCGTGCCTTTCCGGGCGCTGAGGGTGGTGGTATGTACACCACGGGCGGTCGTGGTGGTAAGGTGATTCATGTCACGAACCTGAACGATTCGGGTGCAGGATCGCTGCGTGCAGCCATCGAGACCTCGGGTGCGCGCATCATCGTCTTCGATGTGGCGGGTACGATTGAACTGAAATCGGATCTGCGCATCAAGAAGGGAGACCTGACCATCGCCGGACAGACGGCTCCGGGTGGCGGTATCTGCCTGCGCTACTACTCGACGGTTGTCGATGCCGACAATGTGATCATTCGCTACCTGCGCTTCCGCCCGGGTGTGCGCAATTCGAACGACGACGACGGCCTGGATGCCATTTGGGGTCGCTACCACAAGAACATCATCCTCGACCACTGCTCCATGTCGTGGTCGACCGACGAATGTGCATCGTTCTATGCCAACCAGAACTTCACGATGCAGTGGTGTCTACTGACCGAATCGCTCCACAATGCCGGCCACACGAAAGGCTCGCACGGCTACGGAGGCGTTTGGGATGGTGTGGCGGCCTCGTTCCACCACAACCTCCTGGCCAACCACGACTCGCGCAACCCCCGTTTCGGCTCGCCGAACACCTACTATCCTCACAATACGGAGCACGACATCAAGCAGTCGGAGCGAGCCATCGACTACCGCAACAATGTGGTCTACAACTTCTGCAGCAATGCAGCTTATGGCGGTGAGGGCGCACGCATGAACTTCGTGGGTAACTACTACAAGTGGGGCCCGGGATCGATCAACGGCAAGGGCACAAGCTACAAGAATGGCTCGGCCCAGGAGAACGGCGGCAAGCGTCGCTCCTATTATTATCAGGTCGATGGCATCTATTCGTCGGGGGATAAGAGCTACGATGAGGGTGCTGCGCACATCTTTACGGATGGCAACTCAAATCGCTTCGACACCTCGATCCTTCCGTCGAGTGGGGTAGGCACTCAGCTGACGAACAACAACCGCCAGGGCTTTATCCTCACCGAGAACACGATCAGCACCGTAAGCCCCGATATCACTTGGCGCACGGCAGTTCTGCCGATTCGTCATGGTTCGACGGCTTGCTATGTGACGACCCATGCAGCCACCACGGCTTACGACCGCGTGTTGGAGTATGTGGGCGCTGTCAAGGTGCGTGATGCGGTCGACACCCGAACCGCCTCGCACACGCGCGCGTCTACTTTCTATAAGAATGGCTCGCACGGCTCGAAGAACGGCATTATCGACCTACCGTCCGATGTGGATGGTTATCCCGCCCTCACCGCTACGGCAGAGGAGATTGCTCGCGCTACGACCGACACAGACCAGGATGAGATTCCCGACTACTACGAGGAGCTGCTCGGACTCGAGAAGACAAACAAGGCCGATGCTACGGCCAAGACGCTCGATCCGCAGGGGCTCTATACGAACTTCGAGGCCTATCTCCACTACCTAGTACATGAGATTACCACCGCACAAACTGCCGGTGGCACCTACACTAAATTAGAATAACCTGAACCATGAAAAAACTCTTTTTGGCACTTGCACTGCTCGGTTGCGTGGCTGCTACAGCAGCAGAGCGACCGACGCATGTCTACCTGATTGGTGACTCAACCTGCGCCAACAAATCGCTCGAGAAGGAGAACCCCGAGCGTGGCTGGGGGCAGCTCTTCCGTGCGCTCTTCGACGAGACGGTCTTCGTGGAGAACCACGCCATGAACGGTCGCTCGACCAAATCGTTCCGCAACGAGGGACGCTGGGAGCCGATCTACACCCAGATGCAGCCCGGCGACTATGTATTCATCCAATTTGGCCACAACGACGAGAAGGTACACCGCGAGGCTGTGGGCTCGGTGCCCGAGGTTTTTGCCGAGAACCTGCGTCGTTATGTACGCGAAACGCGTGAGAAAGGTGGTATTCCGATTCTCCTCACACCGATTGCCCGCCGCCATTTCAACGAGGAGGGCGAGCTGCTGAAGACTCACGGCGAATATCCCGACCGTGTGCGTCAGGTGGCTGCCGAGGAGCAGACACCGCTGCTTGAGCTGGAAGCACTTACCGAGGCTTGGCTCAAGGGGTTAGGTGATCAGCCTTCGCGCGCCTACTTCATGTGGGTGGAGAAGGGTACTTCGCCGCTCTATCCCGATGGTCGCGAGGACAACACGCACCTCAATGTCAAGGGTGCACACCACATTGCCCGCCTCGTGGCCGAGGAACTCAAGGCGAAGGTTCCCGCATTGGCTGCTCATCTCCAGATTGCCGACTTTGTGGTAGCCAAGGATGGTACGGGCGACTTCTTTACGCTGACGGAGGCCGTTGCCGCTGTGCCCGACTACCATAGTGGCGAGTGCGTAATTCGCCTCTCGGAGGGTACTTATCGCGAGAAAATCTCGATCCCCTGGACGAAGCGCAATGTACACCTCTACGGTGTTGGCGAGGCGGTTGTCTCGTGGGATGACTACGCCCAGAAGAAGAGTGCGCTGGGTCGCAACCTCGGAACTTCGGGCTCGGCTACGATCTACTTCGGTGCTGACAACTGGACGATCGATCATGTCACCTTTGAGAATACGGCAGGTCGTGTCGGTCAAGCGGTTGCCGCACAGACGCTCGGCTCGAACATCCACTTCCGTAACTGCCGTTTCCTGGGCAATCAGGACACGCTCTACCTGCGTGGCGCAGGCAACTCGAATGAGCACATCGGCGGTGTGCGTTGGGTCTACTTCGACAACTGCTACATCGAGGGCACGACGGACTTCATCTTCGGTGCTTCGGCGGCCATCTTCCGCAACTGCGAGATCCGCTCGCTGAGCAACTCCTACGCAACGGCTGCCTCGACGGTCGAGGGTCAGGAGGTAGGCTACATCTTCTACGAGTGCCGTCTGACGGCCGCCGAGGGGGTGGATAAGTGCTATCTGGGTCGTCCGTGGCGTCCCTATGCCAAGACCGTCTTTATCAACTGTGAGCTGGGTGAACACATCACCGCTGCCGGTTGGGAGCTCTGGTCGAACAAGGAGAACCCCGAGACCACCTACTACGCCGAGTACGGTTCGAAGGGCCCGGGTGCCAACAAGAATGGTCGCGTAGCCTGGTCGAAGCAGCTCACCAAGAAGGAGGCCAAGGAGATGGTCGAGAAGTACGTCATCACGAAATAGAAAAACCATGAAATTTCGTATCATTTGGCTTGTTGCGGCCGCATTGGTTACACTGACGGCCTGCACGCCGAAGCACCCGCTCATCGACGGCGAGAAGCCACTGGCTGTGCGTATGGTCGAGAGCGAGATAAAACGCAATCCGACCCCCGCGCTCATCGACTTCATGAAGCCGGGCGTGATCAAGTGGAACTACACGACGGGGCTCGAGCTGCTGGCTATGATGGAGGCCGCGAAGGAGTACAATCGTCCCGACTTCGACCGCTATGCCGAGCGCTACTACGACTCGATCGTGCAGCCCGACGGCTCGGTGTGGAGCTATGCCCGCGAGAAGTACAACATCGATCACATCTGTCCGGGTCGTCCGCTCTTCGAGCTCTACGAGCGTACGGGCGAGCAGCGCTATGCCCAGGTGCTCGACACGCTCTTCCTGCAGCTGCAACATCAGCCTCGCATCGCCGAGGGCGGTTTCTGGCACAAGAAACGCTATCCGCAGCAGATGTGGCTCGACGGTATCTATATGGGCGAGCCCTTCTACGCGGAGTATGTCATGCGCAAGGTGATGCCCGAGGATCCGGTGATGGGCGCCTGCTTCGTGAGCGATATCGTCAAGCAGTTCACTACGGTTGCCAAGGGAACCTACGATCCCGCCTCGGGACTCTTCTGCCACGCCTTTGATGCGGTGTGTGCGCAGTTCTGGTGCGACAAGACCACCGGCCGTTCGCCACATGTGTGGGGGCGTGCGATGGGATGGTACACGATGGCTATCGTAGAGACGCTGCAGTACCTCGAGCTGAACGAGACGACCCAGCCGATGGTGGAAATTCTCCACCACATTATGCAGACCCTGCCCGCCTACGCCAACCCCGAAAGCGGCATGTGGTATCAGGTGATGGAGTGTCCGACGCGTGAGGGCAACTACGAGGAGTCAACCGGCTCGATCATGGTGATCTACGCCATGCTGAAGGGTGCTCGTCTGGGTTACCTCCCGGCCGAGTACAAGGAGCAGGGTATGAAGCTCTACCGTCA
Organism: Alistipes sp.; assembly: GCA_017555105.1. Taxonomy (GTDB): domain Bacteria; phylum Bacteroidota; class Bacteroidia; order Bacteroidales; family Rikenellaceae; genus Alistipes. Next base: position 5,101 of record JAFZHB010000008.1, on the reverse strand, counting down.
GTTTGTCGATCGCTTTGTGAAGGTCGAGGAGGATGGTACGATCTCGATTACGAACTGCTGCGCTGTGGCGGGTCTCGATACGGATGGTACGCGCCGCGATGGCTCGTATGCCTACTACCTGTCAGAGCCCGTGCGTGACAATGATCCGAAGGCTACCGGACCGTTCATCTGGGCGTCGATGGAGTATGACCGCGCGGTAGGGCGACTGAACTAACCTGTAAACAAACCTTAAAACTAATAACTATGAAAAAATTCCTTTTTTTAGTAGCTTGCCTCTCGGGTGCGCTGCTGTGGAGCTGCTCCGATGAGTATGACGACAGCAAGATCAAGGCCGAGATGGAGGAGCTAGCTGCCCGCATTGAGGCGGTACAGCAGGCTGTAAATGCTATTAACCAAGACCTCTCGACCTACCAGAGCCTCGTACAGGCACTGCAGGGTGCACGCTACATCAAGAGCGTGAGTGAGGAGAACGGCGTCGTGAAGATCACCTACAACGACAACTCGGTCGTAACGCTTACCTCGGGTGCGAAAGGCCCGCAGGGCGACAAGGGTGATCAGGGTGACCAGGGTGGCCACGGTACGATGACCATGCCGAAGATGAAGATCGAATCGGATGGCTTTTGGTACATCTCGCTCGACGGCTCGACCTGGGAGAAGATCCTCGACGGCAACGGCAACCCGATCTCGGGTGTTGGCGCTCAAGGTCCGGATGGCGAGCAGGGTGCTGCCGCTGCTGCGCCGGTGCTGGGTGTAGATCAATATGGCTACTGGACGATCGACCTGGGCAATGGTCCGCAGTTGATCAAGAATGCGAATGGCAACCCCGTGGTGGCTGATCCGTCGAAGGTGCCTGCAGGGCTCTTCACGAAGGCGGAGGTGAAGGATGGCTACCTCGTCGTGAAGGTTGTAGGCGTTGATGAGGAGCTCTCGATTCCCATTGCCGGTCTCTTTACCTTTACCGTGAACTTCGCAGCAGAGGAGAGCTTCGAATCGGCACAGGTGCGCACCTTCGAGCTCACGCAGAAGGGTGTAGCCGAGATCGCCATCGAGCGTCCCGCAGGTTGGGGCGTGAAGGTAGGCGAGACGACGGTCGAGGTAACCGCTCCCGTGGCTGCAAGCAAGGGCGAGTTGGTTCTCTACGCCACCTCGGCCGATGGTCTGCTGAAGGTAGCCGCCACGAAGGTGATCTCGCAGGCTCCGCCGCGTCCGGCAGGTGTAACCTTCGTCGTGGCGAAGGATGGTTCAGGCGACTACAGCGAGGTGCAGAAGGCAATCAACGCCGCAGCCAGCAACAAGAACGAGCGTCAGATCATCTACATCAAGCCGGGTACTTACTATGAGAAGTTCACCATTCCGAAGGACAAGAAGAACCTCACGCTCATTGGCGAGGATCTCCAGACGACGGTGCTGACCTACGACGACTACGCCGACACGCCGAATGGTGACGGTGGTACACTTGGCACGCAGGGTAGTGCTGCATTTACGGTCAACGGTACGGGCTTCATGGCGCAGAACATCACCTTCGAGAACCCGCACAAGAACCAGTCGGGCGTCTCGGGAAACCACCAGGCTGTGGCGGTGGGTGTCTACAATGACCAGGCAACCTTCTACAACTGCCGCCTGATCGGCTATCAGGACACCTTCTATGTGAAGAACAACGCCCGCGTCTATTGCAAGGATTGCTACATCGAGGGCAATGTCGACTTCATCTTTGGTGATGCCGTACTGCTGTGTGAGAATTGCCAGCTGCACTGCAACCGCGACGGTAGTGTCCTCACTGCAGCTGCCGAGCATACCAACAGCGCGTTTGGCTTCACCTTCATCGATTGCAAACTGACGCATATCGAGGGCCAGGATTTCAATGGAAATACCTTTAAGAAGTTCCACTTGGGTCGTCCTTGGAAGCAGAATGCCCGCGTCGTATTTATCCGCTGCGATGAGCCTGCGACACTGGATCCGGCCGCATGGCGTCGCATGTCGGAGGGCGTGGATGCTGCGCTCTTTGCCGAGTATCAGTGTACGGGCGAGGGTGCTACGGCCGATCGTCTGGCGAAGCGCGAGATGGGTGGTCGCCAGCTCACCGACCTGGAGGCTGCAACCTATACGATGGCCAATATCTTCTCGAAGAACACCAACCCGTCAAAATACGGCTCGGATTGGACTCCTCCCACGAAGGTAACGCTGCAGTAGCCAACCGCTACCAAGCTAAACAAAGAGGCTGCCCGATTGCTCGGGTGGCCTTTTTTGTGGACTTTCTTTCGCTTATGCTTGAATCAATGAAAAGGCGAGGAATAGGGTAGTGGGCTCCTGCCTTGCAAAGCGGTTGAGTGAGCCAAATCCGAGATTTTTTTCTAAAAATTTTGGTTTGTATGATTTTTTACCTACATTTGCACCCGCAAACCGATAGTAACTGCGGTGCGCAGTTCTTTTAATGCGGAAATAGCTCAGGAAAGTAGAGCACAACCTTGCCCCAAAGGAATCAACACACCCAACCTTGGCAAGGGGGTCTGCAAGTAAAACGGCGGGTGTGACACATAATGCGGAAATAGCTCAGTTGGTAGAGCACAACCTTGCCAAGGTTGGGGTCGCGAGTTCGAGTCTCGTTTTCCGCTCAACGCACGAAGGATAGCAGACAGCTATCCTTTTTTTGTGCGTTTCGCGGAAGAGTTGGTTTATAGGTCAAAATGGTACAAACGCACCCCGTCTTTTGTGGACTTTGCAAAGAAATTACTACCTTTGTGTTCCCCTGTCTAAAACAAAACCACAATGAGAGAGATAAACCCCAAAGAGACAACTCGTGCATACGCCTTCCAGATGTGGATGCAGGCACCCAATCCGATGGTTACATTTTTCAAAACCCTCGATGTTTCACGCCTTGTGCGAATAAGCCGCCGTCGTGGGCTAAAATTCAATATGTTGATGTGCCATTGCATCGGTCGTGCCGCCGTGCAGGTCAAGGAGTTTTATATGTTGCCCGTCGGCGACAAGTTGATGCAGTACGACACCATTGCCGTAAACACCATCGTTGCCAACACGGCGGGCGAGGTAAGTTCGTGCGACCTGCCTTACAGCGAGGATTTGGAGCAGTTCAACAGCGACTACCTGCGCCTGACGAAGCAAGTAGCGGAGAGCTGTAAGGACCACGACCTCTCGACCGAGAGTATGGTCATCGGCACCTCGGCTTTGGCACACTACGAAATAGACGGGGCGGTGGGTATGTATAGCGGCGTTTTCAACAACCCGTTTATGATTTGGGGCAAGTACAAACGAGGGCTGTTTAAGACCACACTGAGCGTGTCGTTTCAATTCCACCATACCCAGATGGATGGCGCCCACGCTGCCAAATTCCTCGACGCTTTGCAGAGGGAGATGGACGGGATGAAAATATAGTTCGCGAGAAATGCCCGCGAATGCGGGCTCGTGGCTCGTTTTCCGCTCCAAGAGTCCAAAACAAAAAGGACAAAGTAATGCAAAACCTCTTTGAAACGCTGTTTCAGAGAGGTTTTCTTGTTTTCGGTCCGTTACTCCCAAACCCCAAAATCGGCTATTTCTGCGGTACATAGTGTTACATACCGTTACAAATTAACCCGTTTTTGATTTTATGTAACGGTTGCAATGAATCTATGTAACGGTTGGGGTGGTTAACAAACTTTCTGTCTGTGGTTTACCTATACTTTTCCTGTACGCTAAAAGCGTCAAAAAGCAAGTCAAACTCATTAAAAAAACCACTATCAGATGAAAAGCACTTTTCGAATCCTTTTCTACGGGCGAGCAAATGCCGTAAGTCAAGACGGCACAATGCCCCTCACGGCGCGTGTATCTATAAATGGAGAACACGTGGCGTTCAGTATCAAAATGCGTGTTCCGGTAGCTATCTGGGACGGCAAATCGAGCCGAGCCAAAGGTCGCTCACCCGAAGCAACTCGCATAAACCGTTACTTGGAGAGCATTAACGCTCGTCTAATCTCCATTTATCAGAATCTCACCGAGGCGGGCGAGATTGTTACGCCACAGATACTGCGTGACGAGTTTCTCGGTGTTGGAGTAAAGAACACCTCGTTACTGACGATCTTTAATGAATTTAATGAGCGGCAGGAGCAGTTGATAGGCATCGACATTACCCAATCGACTTTCAATAAATTTGACCTCACCTATCGCCGTTTGGAGGAGTTTCTGTGCAAGAAGCGTAACCGCGAGGATATTCCTATCCGACAGGTGGACCGCACATTCGTACTCGATTTCGAGGCTTTCTTGAAGGTGGAACACGGTCTGTCGCTCAACTCGTCGGAGAAACTGATGCGAATCTTTAAGCGCATCACGACGATGTGTTTCCGCAATGGAATGATGAAGCGCGATCCGTTCTGCGATGTGCGCCTGAAAAAGGAGAAGAAGGATAGAGGCTACCTCACTCGTGCCGAGCTCGAACTGTTTATCAACTATAAAGCCGAAAATAAGCGTTTAGAGCGCGTAAAGGATAGGTTCGTATTCTGCTGCTTTACGGGATTTGATTTCTCAACCTCGTCGTCGCTAACGCCAAAAAATATCGTGCAGGCGGACGATGGCAGCACCTGGATTGAGACGCACCGCGTGAAAACGGGTGTCGCATCAAAAGTAAAACTGCTCGATATTCCACTCTCTATTCTGCGCAAGTACGAGAAGGAACGCACGGGTGGCTACCTGCTGCCTATTATCAGCAATGCGAAGTATAACGACTATCTGAAGGAGATTGCAGCCATCCTCGGCATCCAAAAACGCGTAACCTCGCACCTTGCCCGCCACACATTTGCTACGACCGTAACCTATGCTAATGGCGTGTCCATTGAGTCGATTAGCAAGATGTTGGGCCATACAAAGTTGGCAACCACGCAAATCTACGCCCGTATCGTCGACCAAACAGTGAGCCGAGAGATGGATAAGCTGTCAGCTGCATTAAGTGGCACGAGTTTTAGCCTTAACAATAGTGAATCTAACACGCAAGGAGCAGATAAAACGGTAGATACTGCCGGAATTTGTATATAACATTGTTTTGTTTCAATATTGATTTTTGGGAATGTTTTGTTGAAATTTGCACTTCGAAAACCTCGTTCTTTTACACCTATTT
>JAFZHB010000007.1 GCA_017555105.1 Alistipes sp. | reverse complement strand
GCTCTCTATTTTTGCTGTGCGACATCGTTACAGATTATCGAACCGCGGTAGACGATGTGCTAAAATTCGCAGAGTTTATCGATTGGTTAGACGAAAATTACTGTTAAATTGAGCATTATTATAAAGAGATCCTCTTCGACTCCATAATACATCCAGCACTCAAGCCTCGCGCTTGGGTGTTTCTTTTGTGTGGATGGGGAAGTAAGGAGGATGGAGGTGTTGGTGGAGTTTGTCCACCAAAAAAATGGGCGTAAGTCCTTTCTAATGACGCTACAGAGGGGATGGGAGCCAAATCTTCCACGCGTGCCAAATCGGCAGATGTGCACTTTTTTGACCAAATAGTCCACCTCACCCAATGGTGCCCGTGCTATCTTTGTTCTATGAAAAGTGTGCACAGGAGAATCTGTGCCCGGCAAACAGGAAATACACCACAACAAATTTCTTTTTTAATCTAATTTTCTAACTAAAAACCAAAAACATGAAAAACTTGACAAATCATGTTGCGGCCTTCGCTCGTAAGCTATCGTTGGTGATATGCATGCTGAGCATTGGCGCGTTTGCCTACGCGCAGCAGCGCGTAACGGGTACTGTAACGGATGCCGCAGGGCAACCCGTAATTGGTGCCAGTGTGATTGTTGAGGGTACGACGGTTGGTACCACGACGGGTATCGATGGTCGTTACTCGATCGAGGTTCCTGCCAAGGGTAAGCTCGAGTTCTCGTATGTCGGCATGAAGTCGCAGTCGGTTGCTCCCGCCGGTAAAACGACGGTTGATGTGCAGCTGGCTGAGGATGCTGCTATGCTCGACGATGTAGTTGTTATCGGTTACGGTACGGTGAAGAAGCGTGACCTGACCGGTGCCGTTTCGTCGGTGAAGTCGGATCTGGTGAAGCTTACCCCGTCGGCCAATCCGATGGAGTCGCTGCAGGGTCGTGTAGCCGGTCTCGATATCACGAAGTCGAGCGGTCAGGCCGGTGCAGGCGTTTCGATGCAGTTGCGTGGTAATCGTTCGATCTCGGAGGGTGGTGACCCGATGATCCTGATCGATGGTATGCCGGGTAGCTACTCGTCGCTCAACCCCAACGACATCGAGTCGATTGAGGTGTTGAAGGATGCTTCGTCGACGGCAGTTTACGGTTCGAGCGGTTCGAACGGTGTGATCATCATTACCACGAAGAAGGGTAAGGAGGGTCAGCTGAATGTAAACTTCGACGCTTATGTAGGTGTCAGCGGTTGGGCTACGCTCCCGGAGAAGACTCCGCAGCACTATGTAAACACGGTTATCGAGGCTCAGACCTGGGCCGGTACCTACGATCCCTCGGCCGATGTGCTGAACGAGGCGATGCGTGAGGCTTACGACAAGGGTAATGTGATCGACTGGGCTGACGCTATTCTGCACACGGGTGTAACGCAGAACTACTCGCTCTCGGTATCGGGCGGTACGGCCAAGACGCAGGCTTACTTCTCGGCTAACTACTCGGAGGAGCAGGGCCAGTACAAGCGCAACAACTACAAGCTCTACTCGTCGATGATCCGCGTAAACCACAACATCAACAAGTGGTTCTCGGCCGGTATCCACACGCAGTTGTCGTACTCGGACAAGGAGAGCTCGTACTCGGATCTCGAGCAGGCTATGCGTGCTAACCCGTTTGGTCAGCTCTACAAGGAGGATGGCTCGTTGAACGAGTACCCGGTTATTGGTGACAACCGTCAGGTGAACCTCCTGCTGAACGAGAACCGTGATGCTTATCGCAGCCCGTCGAACGGTTTCAACCTCTACTTCCAGCCTTATGTACGCCTCACGCCGTTCAAGGGCTTCACCTTGGAGTCGCGCGTAAGTGCAGCTGTTTCGTACAGCAACTCGAAGCAGTGGATCGGTTTCGGTTCGTACCAGTTCTACAACGCAGCCGGTACGGGTGCTGTTGATGCTCCCAAGTCGGAGACCGCAGACTTTACCTCGGCTTCGGTGAAGAACAGCCGCGGTTATGGCTATACCTGGGAGAACATCCTTACCTATAACTTTAAGGTGGCTGACGACCACGAGTTCACGCTGACGGGTGTAACGACCTATTCGCACAGCCAGAGCGAGTCGTCGAGCGCATCGGCTACGGGCTTTACGACCAACGCCTACAAGTGGACCAACCTGGAGAAGGCTACGGGTACGAAGAGCGTAAGCTCGAGCTACTCGATGGGTAAGTCGATGGGTCTGGTGGCTCGTTTGAACTACTCGTACCTCGGTAAGTACCTCTTCTCGGCTTCGGTTCGTCACGATGCTAACTCGAAGTTGGCGAAGGATTGCCGTTGGGATACCTTCCCCGCTGTTTCGGCCGGTTGGCGTATCTCGGAGGAGTCGTTCATGGACGGTACGAAGGGCTGGTTGGATAACCTGAAGTTCCGTGCCGGTTATGGTGAGACGGGTGCTGCCGGTATCTCGGCTTACTCGTCGTGGTCGATTCTGAACCAGGGCATCATGTCGCTGGGTGGTGTGCAGACGACCAACAACTACTTCCCGACCAAGATTACGAACGCCGGTCTCGGTTGGGAGCGTTCGAAGAGCTGGAACTTTGGTATCGATGCTTCGTTCCTGAACAATCGCATCGACCTGGCTGCTGAGTACTACATCACCAATACGGAGGATGTTATCTGGAACCTGACGCTGCCCATCACCAATGGTGGTGCTAACGCAGAGACCTTCTTTACGACGGTTGCCAACATGGCTTCGACCCAGAACAAGGGTATCGAGGTTACCTTGACCACGCGTAACATCGTGAAGAAAGACTTCCAGTGGACCTCGACCTTTACCTTTGCCAAGAATAAGGAGAAGGTGACCTCGCTGGGTGAGGGCGCTGCTGAGTATGTACAGCAGGATACGCGCGACGAGAAGTCGTATACGCTGCATGTTGGTTCGCCCGTGAAGTCGTACTGGCACTACAAGGTGGCCGGTGTATGGCAGAAGGGTGAGGAGGCTGATGCAGCCGCCTTTGGTAAGATCCCGGGCGATCTGAAGATCGATGTTCCGGGTATGGTAAAGGTTGAGGATGGTGTATGGCGCAAGGGTTATGAGCAGGAGGATGGCTCGATGGAGTATAACCTCTACACGGCTGAGAATCCTTACAGCGTATCGGCTGCCGACAAGCAGATCATCGGTCAGAACTCGCCCGATTGGTCGCTCGGTTTCCAGAATACCTTTACTTATAAGAACTTCGACCTGTCGGTTTATATGTACGCTCGCTTCGGCCAGATGATGTACTACGATCCGCTGCTGTGGTACTCGTCGGGTGGTGGTAACTTCCCCGATTACTTCAACTACTGGACGCCCGAGAACCCCTCGAACGACTTCCCGTCGTTGAACTCGTCGCGCAACTGGAAGGATGATTCGTACTACACGGCTCGCGCCTTTGTCGATGGTTCGTTCTTCAAGATTAAGAACATCACGCTGGGTTACACGCTGCCCCAGAAGGCTTGCCGCAAGGTTGGTCTGTCGCGTTTCCGCGTTTACGCAACGGTGACAAACCCGCTCGTAGTAGCTAAGAGCCACCTGGTGAAGGAGTATGACCCCGAGATGAACGGTTCGCTCGACTTCCCGCTCACGAAGCAGGTTGTATTCGGTGTTAATCTCTCGTTCTAATTTTAAATAGGTATAAAACAGTATGAAAAAGATATTTTTTGCATTGGTTGCGATCGCAGGTCTTAGCTTTACCTCCTGCGATCTGGACGAGGTGAACCCCAGCGCAGGTGATGCGTCGTTGAACGGTTACGCTTCGTGGGCCGGTTTGCAGGCTTATTGCTACTCGTGCTTGTCCGATCAGCTCTACTCGGCTTCGGACTGGATGTTTGCATCGGAAGGTGGTACCGACCTGTGGGTATCGAAGGGTAACGGTACGGGTTCGAAGGACCTCTTCTACTATGAGAACATGACCCCCTCGACGAATGCCACGAAGAAACTGCACAAGCAGTGCTACTCGATGGTGACGACCTGTAACACGGTTATCAACGAGGCGAAGAATGTAACGATCGACCGCGATGAGGAGGCTATGCCGATCCTCATCGCCGAGACCAAGGCGCTGCGCGCATTCTACTACTACCTGCTAGTTTCGAACTTTGGCCCCGTGACGCTGAACCTCGAGTCGAACGCTTCGGTTTCGGGTGTTGTTGAGCGTCGTCCGGTGCGTACGAGCGAGAAGGTGATCTACGATCAGGTGATTAAGGACCTCAAGGAGGCGATCGCTGATCTGCCGGTTCAGCCCTACCAGGGTAACAAGGCTCGCTTCACGAAGAAGGCTGCCAAGGCGCTCTTGGCTCGCGTTTATGCACAGCGTGCCGGTCTGGGTGACTCGAAGTATGGTGATGGTGCTAATTATTGGGATCTCTGCCGCCAGACGGCCGTTGAACTGATCGAGAACGCGGCTGCGTATGATGCACACCTCTACGACGACATCTACGACACCTGGGCTGATGCCAACAACCGCAACAACAAGGAGGCGCTGCTGATTGCTGCCGGTGCTGACCCGATGTCGGGTGACAACTCGTACACCTACGCCTCGAAGAACAACAAGCTGTCGGCTTACTCGGCTGCCAGCGCAGGTTCGGTGAGCGAGTTCTGGAACAGCAACCACAAGCCGGGTGACAAGGGTTACTTCTACGGTCGTCACAATGCCTCGACCTGGCAGCCGACCAAGTACCTTATGTACTGCTTCGATCCTACTTGGGACAAGCGTTGGGAGGCTACCTGGCAGTATGCTTACGGTGAGTGGTCGATGGTTCAGTGCGGCTGGGTTGCATTCAACAAGGGCTGCATCACGATTACGGAGGCTATGTGCACGAAGTATGGTATCGATCCCTCGAATGTGGGTAAGGTGATCATTCCGATGGCCGACTGCGACGGTATTCCCAATACGCTGGCCGGTAACCAGTATCCTGCCAAGTTGTGGCCGAAGGGTACGACGGCTGAGACCGCAAAGCCCGAGAACCTGATCCATGTAGACGATCCGGCTTGGGGTACGCGCAAGGCTTACTCGGTGCCCTGGCCGGTAGATGTTGACGACAACCGCTTCAACATCGTAGCCGTTCACACCGATGCTGAGCTGCAGAAGTATAAGGATGCCAAGAGCCAGTTCATGGTGTTCAAGCTCAGCGACCTCTACGACTCGAACGACCTGCCTTATGGCGGTATAGCTCAGGGTTCGGAGGCTGCCAAGGCTCCGAATATCGGTGATGGCGCCAACAACGGCCACCAAGCTTATCCTTCGTTGACGAAGTACAACTGGTCGTATGAGGGCGTATTCGTAGGTAGCAACCTCCAGCTCAAGAATGGTGACATGTTTATCATCCGTATGGCAGAGGTTTACCTGTTGGCTGCCGAGGCTTATGTGATGTTGGACCAGGCCGACAAGGCTGTTCCGTACCTCAACGCTGTGCGTCAGCGTGCTGCTCGCGCCGGTGTTCCCGAGTCGGTTTGGAAGCTGACAACGGCTGATGAGGATGCGGTACTCGACGAGTACGCTCGTGAGTTTGCAGGTGAGTTCCAGCGTTGGGCTCTCTTGAAGCGCCACAATGCGTTCGAGGAGCGTCTGGCTAAGTACAACAAGCGTGCTGCTGCATCGTTCCAGCCTTACCACTACAACCGCGCTATCTCGATCGACTTCTTGCAGACGATCCTGAATGCAGAGGAGTACGGTGACAACGGTTACGGTGCAACTGCAAAGTCAGGTCTGGAGGGTATCGATGTTGAGTAACCATCCATGATCTTTGGGACGGAGTACCTATCATAGGCGGGCACTCCGTCCCTTTTTTATAAAAAAACATTATTTTTGTGTCATGAAACACTTGACCATCCTATTCCTCCTGCTTTGGGGCTTCACTGCTTCGGCGCAAACCGAAAAAATTCCCTTCAATGGCGAGCTGCTCGACCTCGCAGGTAAGCCGATTCGCACGGCGCGTATCTACACGATCGATGCAAAAGATTATGCCTTGTCGGATCGAGAGGGTCGCTTCGGCCTCTCGAATGTGGGTCCGAATGATACGCTGAAGATCGTTGTGAAGAAGGCACTCTACCGCGTACCCGTAGCGGGCAAACAGTCGATTCGCATCCGTTTGGCCGAGGAGCAGACAGCTATTCAGACCGAGGAGGCTCCGGAGTTTGTCTCGCTGGGTTATGGTTGGGTGAGTCGTCGCGAGCGCACGAACGCCACGAACTATATCTCGGGCGATGAGTTGCGTAAGAGTGGCTATACGGATATCATCTCGGCCCTGCAGGGGCGTGTTCCGGGTCTCGATATTGTCGGATCGCACGGCAATATGGAGATGACGATGCGCGGCACGCGCAGCTTCAAGGCGGACTCGACGCCCGCATTTGTGGTCGATGGCGTGATTGTGCCGTCGTTCCAGGGTATCAACCTGAACGATGTGGATTATGTGGAGGTGATGAAGGAGGCCACGGTCTACGGTTCGCAGGGCGCCAACGGCGCCATTCTGGTACACACGAAGATGGCACATCGGTAGTTTTTGTGCGACAAAGTACAGCTTTGAGTGCGTTGTCCACCGATTGGATGAAAAACTACACGCCTTTGTGCCTATTTAATAAGATATTTGCATACAACTCAAACTTCATCGTTGGTGAAAGTGGGTTAGACAATCTTTAGGTGTTGAGCCCCCGATCTTAGGATCGGGGGCCATTTTTTTATTGCGGTTCGCTGACTCCTTCGGGCAGCGTCAGCGTCTCGTGATACTGCGACGGCGGGATGCCGAAGCGCTTCTTGAAGACTCGCGTGAAGTACTTCGGATCGGAGAAACCGACCATATCGCTGATGGCGGCGATGCTGTGGTGTCGCTCGCGAATCAGTTGGCAGGCCTTCTTCAGACGCACCTCGCGTACAAATTCCACGGGCGAGAGATCGACCACGGCGCGTAGCTTGCGATAGAGCGCCGGCGATGAGAGACACATCTCCGAGGCGAAGTCGTCGATGCTCCATTCGCAGTTGTCGAGGTGTGCCTCAATGACGGCCGTAGCCTTGCGCATAAAGAGGAGCTCGGGCGTGACATACTCCTCGGTGTTGGTTTGCGTGATATCGACAGCAACCATCTGCGCCAGCAGTTGCTGCTGCAACTCCTGACGCCGAGCAATCAGCGAATGGATGCGCGCCAAGAGATAGGAGGCGTGGAAGGGTTTCGGGATATAGTCATCCACACCCTGCTCCAAGCCTTGGATACGATCATCGAGCGACGATTTGGCCGAAAGGAGCAGGATGAGAGCGTGCGAGGTGTTGTTGTCCTCCTTGATTTTGCGCACCATCTCCAAACCGTCCATGCGCGGCATCATGATGTCGCTGATGACCATATGGGGCAGTTGTTCACGGGCTATGGCGAGACCCTCCTCGCCATCGGCCGCCTCGAAGACCGTGTACTCGGCCGAGAGGATGTTGCGCATCATCGTGCGCAGCTCATCGTTATCCTCCACCAGCAAGATGCTCCAACGCTCCGAGGCCTCTTCGGTATGGGGCGTATTGTCCTGCTGCGGCGTGGCTGTTTCGAGCTCCGAAAGGGTGGTTGCTGCGGGGAGGTCGTTGCTTACAGCGGATGCGGTCTGGTCGTCCATGAGGAAGTCGACATGATTCATTGCAGCAAAGGCCTCCTGATTGATCGGGAGGGTTACGGTGAAACAACTTCCACGCCCTACTTCACTATCCACTTCGATCGAACCTCCGTGCAGGAGCGTCAACTCATGTACGAGCGAGAGCCCGATACCCGAGGAGGGTTTGAAGAGGTTGGCGCGCATCAGCGTCTCGAAACGGGCAAAGATGCGTTTCTTGGTAACCTCATCCATGCCTTCTCCCTGATCGATGACCTGTAGCTGTAACACTCCCTGACGGGTGGCAAGGCAGACCTGGATCGAACGCCCGTCGGGCGTGTATTTGAAGGCGTTGGATAGGAGGTTGAAAAGGATCTTTTCCAACTTATCGCGGTCGAACCAACCTTGTAACTGCTCCTCATCACAGCGTAAGCGATAGTCGATCCGGTGCTCTTCGGCCTGCAGGTCGAAGTGGCTCATCGCATGGCGCACGAGCGGCAGCAGGTCGCCTTGCTCGAGCAGTAGGCGCATCTTGAGGTTCTCGATCTTGCGGAAGTCGAGGATCTGGTTGATCGTGTGGATCAGACGCTGGGTATTGCGACGCACGATGGCTAACTCGCGACGACCCTCCTCGGTCAACTGCTCGCGGCGCAGCAGGAGGTCGATCGGAGCAGTGATCAGCGTGAGCGGCGTGCGTAGCTCGTGGGAGATGTTGGTATAGAAGCGAAGTTTTGTTGCCGAGAGGCGTTGCTCCATGGCAATCTTGCCTCGCAAGTAGAGGATCGTCACCGGAATCAGGATGACTAAGAGCAATATCACGGCATAGAACAACCAAGCCCAACCGGTCTCCCAGAAGGTGGGCGCCACCGAGAGGCTGAGGCTGAGCGTGTCGTCGATCCACTGCCCCTCGCTGTTGGTCGAACGAATCTCGATGGCGTAGTCGCCCGGCTCGAGGTGCATGAAATGGACATAGTTTTGGCTTTTCAGCATCTGCCAGTCGCTCACCTCGTTCCACGACTCTTTGACATTACGAATGCGATAGGCATAGTGAATGGCCGATGGATTGGTGTAATCCAGTGCCGCAAATGCCAGATAGAGGTTGCGCTCATCAGACTGCAGGTCGATGTGTCGAAGTTGATCAACCCCACAGGTGCGCACCTCCCCTTTGATGCGGATCTCGGTGAGGCGGAGGGGCGGGATAAAATGTGAATCCTGCGCGTCGATGGGAATCGAGTAGAGTCCATTCGTGGTGCCCACATACATTTGATTGTTACGCAGCAGGGGTTTTGCCTCGCTAAAGATGTAGTCTTGGCTGCGATACTGCGTAGCAAAACTCTCAACGCGACGCTTGGAGGAGTCGAAGCGGAAGAGACCGGTTTCGGTCTCCAACCATTGAGCTCCTGTATTCGGCTCTTCGATCATCGCCAACACCTGCTCCGAAGGGAGTCCATCCTTGGAGGTCAGCGTCTCACAGAAGAGATGCTCGGGAGTCGATTTCTCGGGAATGACACGACTCAAGCCGCCCGAGAAGGCCAGCAGATAGATCTCGCCCGAGGAGGTGTAGTGGATGTCGTGAATGTCATTCGAGGGGAAACTATTGCCCTCCAGCGCCGAGGTCTGATAGGTGTAATAGGTGGCCTGCTCCGGCTCGTCGAAGTCGGTGGAGTAGATCACCAAGCCCCGTGTCGTGCCGATGAAGAGCCAATCGCCAATCTCCTCGAAGGTGCGGATCTGGTCGAAAACAGGTTGCGGATAACGGAGTCGGTTCAGATCGTGAAAGAAGCGCGGGCGATCGCCCTTCTCCCCTTCAACTAGATTGAGACCTCCGTTGTACGAACCAATCCACAAGCGACCACGATGGTCTCGGCAGATGTCGTAGATGCGGTTGTGGCTCAACGAGTAGGTGTCGTGCGGGTCGTGCGTGAATTGGTCGATGTGGTAATGCTGTGGGCTCGTCTCGGTCAGGCGAAACAGACCGTTGTTGAGCGATCCCATCCAAATCGTGCCATCCTCATCCTCGTGCAAGCAGTAGATCGCCGCATCGAACAGGGTTCGCTCACGGTGCAGGCGGCCATCGCGACCCAGATAACCCAAGAGGCGCTCCTGCTGATCGAAGAGGCAAATCGTATGATCGCGTGAGGTCATCCAAATTCGATCATGTCGGTCGATGAGCAACGCCTTCGTGTCGCTTTCCGTGATGGCAATCGGCTTGGGTGTCTGTCTATAGGGTGTAAGGCAGGTAGCTCCGATCGTCTCGGCAATCCAGATATTCTCCTGCTTATCGACACAATATCGGCGAGTTGAGCGACAGTAGGGCTCGTCGCTTTCACTCTGCAGGAGCTCCAGCTTCCTGCTTTCGGGATTATAGCGACAGAATGTTCCGCCATGAGGCGTGAGAAAGATGTTGCCGTTGGAATCCTCGTGCCAGAAGATCATGCTCCCCTGGTCGGCATTTGGCAACTGGTTGTCAGGGGTACGCAGATGCTCCATTTCCCCGCTCGGGAGGTGG
>JAFZHB010000006.1 GCA_017555105.1 Alistipes sp. | reverse complement strand
ATTGAATGACGGCGACAATGCTACAACGGGCAATGGCTATTTGGATATTGTGGATTTCATTTTGAGTGGCTGCACCGATGTCGATGCCAATTTACGAGAGTTGTTCCGTCGAGTTGCGTTCAATATATGCGTTGGCAACAGTGATGACCATTTCCGCAACCACGGATTCTTGCTAACAGCAAAGGGTTGGACGCTCTCGCCAGCATACGATATGAACCCAACGCTGAACGACCACCAGAGTTTACTTATCAATAGCAAGACCAACAAGGCTGACTTGTCTATTTTGCTTAACTCGTGCGAGGAGTATATGCTAACCCCAGAGGTTGCTAAGGGCATAATCAACGAGGTTGTAACGGTCGTAAAGGATTGGCGGACATTGGCTAATAGATTAGGCATTACCAAGCGAGAAATGGGCTTATTTGAAGGCGTTTTTGATAGCAGAAGAACCCTATAAAAAATAGGTGTATTTTTTCAAAATAGGGATTTCGAACTAAGGTGGAGCAAAATATCAGTGTATTTGCTTTTATTTCAAAATAAAGCACTACCTTTGTATCAAAGTAGGAACTCGACTCTGCGAGACACTGCAAAATGGTGCAGAAATTAGGTGGAGCAATAGCGGGAGATTATGTTTGAAGCATTTCTTTAATGCGAAGATATAGAGCCATTTAGAAAAGAAACTCATTTCCTGGTGGCACCACGAAGAAGAGAGGTTTAAACCTCTATTTTTTCGTTTTGCGCTGTATTTCGTCGAAATACGGCGTTTTTTGTGTCACATACCCATTCGGGCTGTTTTGGGGAAGTTGAAGGTGTGTAAATATCGAGCGGTCTTTTTATTTGTCGTATCACTCTGACAAGAGTTGGCTCTTTGGGAATGTGGTTTTGCGAAAAATTATAATAGATTAAGTTAAAATATCGGATGTGTAACAAAATTTCAATCTACCAATTGGTTACCAATAAGTTGGGGCGTTTTTTGAAGCTACAAGTGTAGATTGATATTTCACAAAAGCCCCTAAATTTAATACAAGATACAATTTAGGGAGAGTTTTAGAAAAAACTCTCCCCTTTCGGATGTTCTCTCTTTGCTTTTGTTGTCACGGGGCAGCTCACTACTTGCCGCTAACGGCCACATCGCGCACGCAGCGAGTTGCTCTGGAGGCCTGATCCGAGTTGGTCGAACTATTCTCCATATAGATATTGTAGGAGTCGCGCGCCCAGCCATGCTTGGCACTCTCGGTCGATTTGGGGTTGCTGCCGGCCGCACCATACGAATAGTAGGTGCGCGAATAGGCCTGCGACACACCCGACCAGAACGACGAGGCGCAATAGAGGTGCATCAATGCCAGCTCGCGCTGGTTGGGCAGGCGGTAGCCCTCGGGGCAGAAGCGGTTTGTACCCAGCGAGCGATCGAGCTCGGCCTGCATATCGGCGAAGAGGATCGCGTTATAGGAGGGCGAATCGATTGAGGTGGCCTCAAACTTCCAATAGAGGCGGTTTTGCGGCGATAACTCATCCGAGTAGACCAAGTCTATGCCCGAGAGGTAACGGATCGATTTCTCGTTCAAAAATTCGAGGTTGAAGACCGGTTTGGCATCTGTGCCACCGTCACCTGCTTTGTTCACCTGCACATAGTCCTGCGGCATATCGGTCAGCGTAGCTCCATCCGTGTCGTCCATGCCCAGGTTGCGCACGCAGCGCACCGACCAGGCCGTTTGGCGTCCCCACTGCGTAGATCCCGACAAATCACCCGTCGAGGAGCCCTCCTCGGCCCATACGATCGTGGGGTTGTTGCTGTTCGATCCTGTCGTGCTCGAGACCACATGCTGACGCCACTTGACCTCGTCGCTGCTTGCCTTCTCCTGCGCATTACGCTGGTAGAGACGCGCCGTGTTATCCACGCCGTCAGCACCCATCCAGATGCCCACCAGCTGACGAATTGAGGCGAGGTACCAGCGCACCTCACTCGGGTCGATCACGCCGTTGCCGTTGTTGTCGCGGTTGCGTGCCATGCACGAGTAACGTAGGTAGTTGTAGTTGCGTCCGTTGGGGTGGGTCGTGCCGGTGTGCAGCATTGTTGCATCGTTCTGTGAGGTCAGGTTTAGGTACTCGTCCCAGCGCACCGTGTTCTTGAAGACGGTGTTCGATGCGCCGATCAAACCCCACTCGCGGAGTGTGTTGATACGGCCGTTGTAGACCTCCGTATTACCGCGCTGCTCGCTCGTGCCCGTGCCGACCGAGTTGTAGGTCAGCGAGGGGTACTCGTCGACATGCTCCATGCCCCAGGCGGTGTTCAGACCCTCGGCCTGGGCGTTGTAGACCGACTGGATCGACTGCTGCTGGATCGTGTAGGAGGAGCCGACCACCGTGCTCTCGCCGTCGGCGCTTGAGTGGGCGTCGGAGAGGATGTGCAGCAGACGCATCTGGTCTTGGTTGACCACCTGCTTCCACAGCGAGCGATCCTTTGCGCCCGTGATCGGGTGCTCGTCGTAGTAGAACTCGTTGACGAAGGCCGTCAGCTTGATCTCGCCGTTGTCGTCGAAGTCGTTGCGCTCACCGGCGTCGTAGGCATACTTCTGCTCGCGCAGGTAGCGTACCAGCTCGTCTACATACATCGTCTTGCCATCGGCTGAGGCGTAGGCGTTGCCATTGGCATCGCGGCGCAGGCTGTGGGGCTTGTAGAGCTCACGGTTGTTGGAATAGATGTTGTTCCAACGCTCGTTGAGGCGGAACTCCACCCAGCGGAAATCGAGACCCGTGGTCATGTCCGTACCGTTCACCTGCACCGGCTTACCCTCGCTGAAGGGGGTGCGCACATACCAGGTGATCTTCTCGGGCTTGATGTACTTCTGGTTGAAGCTCATCACATGCGAGGTGTAGTGGGAGTCGCAGTGGTAGATCTCCTGTAGGGCGATCGTTACCTCACCACTTGCGCCGGGTGAGTTCTCCGTCACACCCTCCTCCTCGTCGTTCGAGCTCTCTACCTCGACGCGGATGTCGTTCACACCGTTGATATTCACCGTGTAGGTGTAGGAGGTGTTGCGCTCAGTGGAGAAGTTGGCAGGGTCGCTGTTGGTGAAGTCTCCCAGGTGGATGATGTACTTCACCGTGGCGTTCAGCGTAGCACCCTCGGCGTAGATGTCGTCGGAGGAGTAGTTCGTATCCATCTCGATGTGGGCTGTCAGCACCACATAGGTCGAGTGATCGTTTGCATACTCCCACTCGCCATTTTTACCGTCGTCGAGCTTCACCTGGCGCTCGCGATCGGCATACGAGCCTGGTGTTTTCTTGGGCGTGAGGGCGTTGTCCAGCAGGTAGAACGAGAATCCGTAGCGCGTCTTGTCGTCGTCGGTCGTAGTGGTCGAACCGCCCGCATAGACCTCCTCCACCTCGATGTTTTTCGTCGGCGAGTCGAAGTAGTCGATGCCCGAATCGGCCGTCGTGACGCCATACTTCTGGCGCACATCGCGGCTCATGAGGTAGGTGTCGGCCGAGGCGTTGATGACCTGCCACTTCTCGATCGAGAGCGACTTGATGTCGTTGCTGCCACTGCGTACCCAGAAGCGCACCTTTGCATCGAGGCGCTTGAGTTGCAGCGTGCCTGAGAGCGAGGCCGTATTCACGGGTGAGAGCTCGCCGGTCATCGGGAAGAAGCCGCTGCGCTCGATGAACTGCTGGTTGAGCTTCACGACCAGATTCAGCAGGTCGTCTTGGTGCTGAATGAGCTGGAAGGTCTCGGGCGAGAAGCTGTACATCTGGTTATCGATGTTCGCGATGGCGAAGATCTTACAGTCGGACTTGGCGATGGTCTTGATCTTGATCACGCCGCCACAACTCTGCTCGTCGCCTTCGGGCACGGTGACATACCAGGCGTCGGAGGTGGCACTCGTTACGGCTGCCTCCGAAGCCAACGCCTCTGCACCGTCGAAGTAGCGGCCATAGATCTTATTGCCTTCGCTGTCGAAGAGGAAGATGTAGAGGTTCCACACCTTCGACTCGTCCGAGAGCTCGGGCATCGTCTGGCGCGAAATCACCACATTGCTCCCGGCCGGCGCACCAAAGCGCATCACCATCTCGATCGGCGTACCTTCGGGTACCTGATCCGGATCGAGGGCGGCATCAGGCGTACAACCCACCCAGAGCAGTGCCCCCAGAAGCAGTATATATAGGCGTCGTAGCATCATCTTCATTAGTTAAAGTTCACCTCTTCGTTCTTCTCGGTCCAAGGCGTCGCCTCGAAGCGGAACGAACCGAGCTGTTCGTTATAGTAGGTATTGATCACCACCTTCACATGCTGGTTGCGCAACTGCTCGCGCATCGGTGTCACGGCTGCCGTCACGGGGTCTACTACATAGAGCTGCACCCCGTCGGCCGAGTGGGTAATGGTCTCGGTCGAGGTGCTTTGTGACGCGGTCTGCAACTGCCAATCGCGCGCGTTATCGTTCGTGTTGGCGAAGGTGACCGAGCCATTGTTGTCGCGCAGGTAGCGGGTGCCGCCACTCGAGTAGGAGATGCGGTAGTAGGTGCTGTTGTTCTGCTTTGAGAAGGAGAGGTTGCTGCCCGAGTTCGCCGCGCTCGTATCGCGGTAGTAGCGGTTACCGGTGGCAACATTGATCAGGTGGCCGCTCGAGGTGCTGCTAAACTTCCACTGCGCATGCTCGAGCGAGATTGCATCGCTGATCGACGAGACAACAGCCATCGAGCCGTTGTTGTCAACCAGATAGCGATTGGTCAAACGGTTACGCAGCAGGTAGGCCGTGTTTGCGGACATGGTCGTTACATTCTGCGTCACCAGGTTTTTTACCGTGGTCGTGATGGCCAGATCGAGGTCGAGCGTATAACTCGAAGCGCGGTTCTCAAAGAGCTCCGTGCGGTAGATCGTGCCCTCCGAGTTGGCTTCGATGACACGATTCGTGCCTCCCGTATAGCTGGCGTAGGTGGGCAGGTTGCGGTAGCTGACCGACGAGGGGATCGCGCCTCCGTGTGGTAGCAGGTAACCCGTCGAGGGGTTGAAGGCGCTCGGCGTGACACCCGTTACGGTGACGGGCACGGCGGCGTGGTTGTGCATGATCACCTCGAAGCGCACGATCGGACGCACCAGGACAAGGCTCGAGGTGGTCGTGCCGATATCGATCGTCACCTCCTGTGAGGCAGTCAGCAACAAGGGCTGTGTGGTCGAGGTGGTGGGGGCAGCCGTGCCGGTGCGGGTCGTGAAGAGCGCATCGCGCTGTGTCGCACCAAAGCTGTCGCCCACCTCCAACGAGGCGAGCAGTGTCTTCGCTTCGCTCAGGTAGCTGCGCTCGGTGTTAGCGTAGGCGTAGATGGTGTGGTTGCCGAAGTTGAGGTGCTCGAAGCGTACCTCCTTGACAAGCTGGTCGCCACCCGAGAGCGCCGACAGGTGTTGGATCGCCTCCACCTTGCTGTTCTGGTTGACCACCACGAGGGTCAGGTCCTCCATGCCGCCACCGTCGTAGATCGAGCCGTCACCCGGGCTCTCGGCGCGGGAAAAGCCCTCCAACTGCACCGCCACGCGCAGCGAACCCGCACCCTCGGGATACGCCGCCTCGGGCTTCTCGCAGGCGAAAAGCAGGAGCCAGATCGGCAACAACAACAGGTATTTCAGCAAAGCTCTCTTCATGGTTTCTAAATGTGTATATCGCCCGTCACGCCGTTTACCTCATCCCAATCGCAGGTCTTGACCTCGATCTCGAAGTGGTTGGCCACCACCGTCACGATGTAGATGTACTTCTTTCCCGCACGCCACACCATCTCCTTGCCCGACAAGTCGGTTGTGGGGAGCGTTACGGTGGTTGTCACCGTGTCGGTTGTCTCGCCGTCGATCTCCACCGTGAAGGTGAGCGAGGGCTTGGGGGTTGTGCCCGTCACGGTGAGTGACTGCGGCGGGAAGAGGGCGAACTCCTCCGGATAGTCGTCGGCCGAGGTGCTCAGCGCTCGACCTGTGGCGTCCGACCACTCGCGCTGACGCTGAGAGAGGAGCATGTTCTGTGTGTTGACCGTGCCGCGCGATCCGTCGGCAAAGAGCCAGCGATCGGTCAGGTCGATCGAGGCGTCGGTGTCGTAGTAACCCAATGCACCGATGTAGTGCAGACCCGTGAAGAAGAAGTTCTTGATGCGGTAGCTCTGCTCGGCACTTTCGGTGCGGAATTTCACGGCTACGGCCGCCAGCGTGTGGCGGAAGCGCAGTGCTACGGGTTGGCCGTTGTTGCCCGAGGGACAGTGGGTATAGGCCACCATCAGATCCTCGTCGTTCGAGAGGATGCTGTACTCGAGTGCCAGGTTGCGTGCCGTGGTAGTACCCATAGTCGTCACCGTGGCGGGCCAGTAGGCGCGGAAGTCATACTCGCCGCCGCTGCGCCACGACTGGGTCGGGGCGTAGTTCCAGCCCGAGGGGGAAGCCCCATATTGGGTATAGGTGACATGCTGGTCGTGGAATACCTCGGTGCGAGCCCCGCCCTTCGAGGTGTCGATCCACTCACCATAGACCGAGAAGGGCTGGCTGCGGAAGAGCGCACCGCCGGCCGACTCGACCAACGCAGCACGCCCGTCGGAGGTGGACAACTCCCCGAAGGTGATCTCCGTGCTCTGCGGCTCATCGGGCAGGGCGGGACCTTGCTCCTTGGGTTGGGAGCAGCTCACCAAGCCTGCCAGCAACAGCATGGCTATGTAGCTCTTCTTCAACATGTGGTTGTGAATGGTAAATTTTTGAATTCTAAATCTTGAATTCTCTGTGCGAGCAGGGAGGCTATCACCCCTCTCCTGCCCAAAATGGTTGGCAATCGATTACAAGTCGATCGTACCGTTACCCGTCTCCCAGTCAACAATGGCGGGTGCAAAGTGGATCACATCACCCTCGGGATCGATCTGGAGCGTGTAGGTGATGCTCTTACCCATCTCCCAAGCTGCTACGGCGGGGTAGTTGATGAAGTGCACCGTCTTGCTGTAATCGGTCGAAGCCGACTGACCGCCCGGAGCGGTGGTCTGGATCGAGTAGTCTACCGTAATGCTCTGACCAGCCTCAACAAATGCCTGCGGCAGTACGAAGTAGTTCTCTGCTGCATTCTCCTCCGGACCGTAGGTCGTAGCCGTCGTCGTCAGCACCTGGTCGTAGGTCCAAGCCTTCGTGGTCGTAGCCGAGGTGTTGTTCCATACATTGTGTGCGCTCGTGGTCTGGTTTGTCCACTGCGAGGTGGTAGCACCCTGATCGTGTACATTGACCGTCTTCAGCGTTACCGAACCGGTGTTGTAGATGTTGTTCAGCGTGATACTCTTGATCGTAACCACCCAGTTCGTTACGCTCTCGGGCGAGGTTGCCGCGTTGTTCATCATCGTAGCCTTCACCTTGAAGCTCAACTTGGCCAGTGCGTGGCGGAAGAGGGTCGGCACACCCGTGAAGTTGTAGTTCAGCGTGTTGCGCGTCTGGTTCAGCGCCTTGTCGCTGTACATCAGGTCGGTATTGTCAGCTACGGTGTAGTTTACATACTGAATCGTCTGCTGCTGATCCGACGAGGAGATCTGCGGAACGCCGGCAGCCGTCTTGTCCTGGTTGTAGGGGTAGTAGCTGATGAAGTCGAGGTGCGAACCCTGCGAGGTGGGCCAGTAGTAGAGCGTCTCCGAACCCCAGTAGGGCGTAGCTGCGGCTACATAGCTGATCTTTACATTGTCCATAAAGATCGAGTGGTCCTCGCTTGCCACGGCCGTCGTACGGTAGAAGGCGAACGCACCGAAGCTCTCCTGCTGCGGGAAGACTACCTCACCGGCGCGATCCACAGCCTTGTACTTTGCGGGCTCAAAGGTGATCTGCTGCTTAGCATCGATCTTGCCCTCCTCCTCGTTCTTTACGCAGCTGGTGAATGCTACACCCACCAGGGCTGCCAATACGATAAGTTTTTTCATGGTGAAAAAAGGTTTGTTAGTTGTTTGAATTGTGTTTATTGATAATTGTTTGAATTTATACCTATATTAAATCGGAATTACCTCTTCGATGTCGTCCCAATCGTCAACCTCGGGGCGGAAACCACCACTCTCATCGTCGTTGGTCACCGGAGGCGGGATCTCCCACACCTCGTCGATCAAGAGCCAATGACGCTCACGCGCATCCTCCGAGGCGAAAATCGGCGCCATGTCGATCTCCTTCTCGTGCTTCGTTCCGTCGCGGCCAAGCACCGAGAGGGTGATGTGCAGCTCGCTCTCTGCGCTGGGAATGCGGCCGAAAGTATTGAACAGGGCGCAGAGCACCTCTTTCTCCTCCTCCTCGATGTTTTGGTCGGTGCTGCGTGTCATCTCGAAGTAGATGGCTGCCTGATCTCTCTGCGACGCCTCATTCGCACCGATGCGGTTTCCCTGCGAGAGACCCGAGAGCACCGCTACGCCGGCTGCCTTCGTGGCAAGGTACTCGCTGCCCTTGATGCGGATCTGAATGTAGTAGGTCTCCACCACGCTCTCGGCCTCCATCTCCACCACCTGCGTGGCCGAGTGTGGCTCGACCACGAGCTCCGGCAGACGCGCTACGAAGAGGTGGTCGGGCTCGTAGTAGATCTTATCGAGCTCGGCGGCACGGCTGCCGACACGCTGGTAGAGCTGCTGGCCGATCTCTTCCGTATAGGCGTAGATGTTGTGGTAGTTCTGCTCGTTCTTGATGAGCGTATTCGCCGCGTCGAAGTTGTAGCTCAGCAGGCGATAGCTGCCCTCGCCCAGGATGAAGCTGCGGCTCAGCACCTCCTGATTCGCCTCGATCCTCTTCTCCGAGAGGAAGAGCTGCGCATGCAACTCGTTGCCCGAAGGGGTGTAGAGCATCAGACGCATCATGTCGGAACTGATGTTCGGACGATTGAGCTCGGGGTTGTAGATGTGCTCGGTGACATTCTGAATGCCCTCCGTGTTGAGGCGCACGCGCACCTCCGTCGGACCGTTCGGGTCCTCCAACGGACGACGGTGGCAGGCCATCAAGGCTCCTGCCAGCCACAAAGACCAGACGATGCGCCACAAGCCTCTCATCGCTGACCTCCTTTCTTGTAGCTAAAGTGTAACGGCCACACCAATGCCACCTTCGCCTTCGTCGGGCCGAAGTAGCTCGTGCGACCGCGCTTCTCGTCGCGGAAGAGCTCGCTGTAATCGTCGGCAGGGAAGTAGTGGCGGTAGGCGGTCGAGAGATAACCCACCGAGAGCGACAGCTCGAGGTTCAGGCGCTTGCCAAGCGGCAGCGCATAGCCGGCCGAAAGACCAGTCGACCAGAACTCGCCCTGGTAGTTCAGCTCGTCCTTATACTGCAGGTCGTACATGCCCGACATTACATACGGGCCAATGAACCAACCGCGCAACGCCGTGGCGTGCGACTGTCGGCGGAACCAATAGCGCCCCTCAAAGCCCAACTCCAGCACCTGGAAACAGTATTTGTTGCTCTGCTCCCACCAGGGGAAGAGGTACTCGGCTGCTACCGAGAAGTGCTCTCCGATCGGCACTTCGAGCTCGATGTTGAGCGCCGTGGCTGCATCATAGAGCAGGTTGCTCTTCAGTGCTACGGTGAGCGTGTCGCGTGCCTGGAGCACGGGGCTCAGCTCGGGGAGCTCCGTCGGGCGCAACGGCGCCGTGGGCTGCGAGGTGGCGAGTGCCAACGGCTCGCAGCGCTGGATCTCGTGGAAATAGACGAGGCAGACCATCGAGTTGCGGATCTGCGGGTAGTGCGTGGTGTAGAGGTAGTACCAGAGCGGATCGTGCTCCAGACGCCACTTCTTGGTCTCGATCGAGCTCTCCGGGTCGTCGATGATCGCCAGCAGGCGCTGCACCGAGCGAGTGCTGAGGCGGGCATCGTTGGCGATGCGGTGGCGCAATTGCGACCACGACTCACCATCGGCCGTGATGCGCAGACGGTCGGCCAGGGCGGGGTAGTGCTGCTGCATGTAGCTCCTCATCGTGGCAGCACGACGCTGTGCAAGGCGCTCGTTGTGGCGGCGAAGACCCTCGGGCGAGGCTTGTGAGGCGATGACCACCGAGTCGATGGCCGCTGTGCCCAACGCCTCGATCTGCGAGGCGAGCTGCTGGAGGGCGGTGTGGTTGGTGAGGTAGGCACTGTCGAGCTGTGCGCTGTTCCAGCGGAAGTGGAGCTCGCTTGCAACCTGCGTATTTACCTTTGTGTCAGGGTTCTGCGCAATCGCCTGACCAATGCCGCAGAGGGTCATCAGCAGGAGCACAAAACGGGTGATCGTGGTTCTTGTACGCATGTAGCAGAGTCTCTTCTGTTCGATGATGGGAGCAAGATCAAAGACCCCCCCCTAAATCTACTACAAATATATGAATTTGGACTATTCTTTCCAACTTTATAGATGAAAAAAATGCCTCTAAATGCGATTTTTTCCAGAGGATCGCAATAACGCATAAAAAAAGGATTTTGCCGCGCAAAATCCTTTTTGAGGTGTGTCGTAGGCTCGAATAGCCCGCCGTGGATTAGAACTCCCACTTGGCAGCCAGCGTCGGGATGGCGTAGAAGCCCTTGCCAACAAAGTTGTTTGAGAGCTCGAGCTCGGTGCCGATGCTCAGGTTGAACTGCTTGAGCGCAGGGATCTTGTTTAGGTTCACCCACAGACGAGTCTCTGCCAGCAGGATGTGCGAGGTGCCCTGCCAGGGACGCTGCTCACGCCAGAAATCCACGAAGCCCGAGTGCGAGCACCAGCCGTTGGCGAACTGAATGCCCCATACGCCCGTGATCTGGAAGTTGTGGATGTCACGCTTGTTCGCGGCGTCCTTCGTGCCGGGGATGCACTTATACATGGCCGAGAGCGACCAGGTCTTGCTGAAGTCCTGCGAGTGACCCGAGTAGGTCAAACCACCCAACCAGCTGTTGTTGTAGCCGCCGACCGTGGTGTTGCCACCGCCGTTGTACTCTACATGCACCGAGAGCCAGCTCCACTTGCTATCCTGCCAGAAGTTCAACTCGCGGGCAATCTCCCAATAGGCACTTGTCACGCGCGGGCTGTAGTCCATGTCGATGAAGAAGAAGGTGCTACCGAAGCCGTCGGGACGGAACATCTCGACCGTCGAGGTCAACTCGGGGCGCTCCGACAGGTCGTCGTAGAGCTGCTTGCCCAAATCGTAGTGCAGCTGCACATTCTGTGCGAGGATCGAACCGCAGCAAAAGAGCAACGCGGCCAAAAGGAGTGATTTCTTCATGGTAAAATGTGTTTAGGTTTTCGTTCTTTCTCTGTTTGTTCGGGGCGGATCAGCGTTTCAGCTCCCAGATCTCCAGGTCACGCATCTCGCTGCCGTCGATCGTCAGACGCAGGGCGGTGCGCAGCTTGTGGAAACCGAACGAGCCCGCTGCTCCGGGGTTGACAGCCAGCACCTCGTAGACGGGGTCGTATTGCACCTTCAGAATGTGGGAGTGACCTGCAATGAAGAGCTTCGGGCGGAGGGCCTGGATCTTCGCCAGTGCCTTCGGTGCGTAGCGACGCGGATAGCCGCCGATGTGGGTCATCACGACCGAGACCTCCTCGCAGCGAAAGACCGCCAACTCGGGATAGACACGGCGCGTGAGTCCCCCGTCGATGTTGCCCGAGACGGCTCGCAGCGGCTTGAAGGCGGCGATCTCATCGGCCAACTCGAGCGAACCGATATCGCCCGCGTGCCAGATCTCGTCGACCTCGCTCAGGAAGTTGCGGAGCGGCTCGTCGAAGCAACCGTGTGTGTCGGAGATGATGCCGATGCGTTTCATTGTGGCGGAGGATTAATACTTGCCCTTCCAGAGGGTTTTGATGCGCTCGGCAATCTTCTGCTCGGCAGCATTCTGCAGGTCAGGCTCGTAGAAACGGGTACCGGAGAGCGACTCGGGGAGGAACTCCAACTCGGCAAAGTGACCGGCATAGTCGTGGGCATACTTATAGCCGTCGCCATAGCCCGCCTCGGCCATCAGTTTCGTGGGGGCGTTGCGGATATGGAGCGGCACGGGGCGGTTGGTCGTGTCCTTCTCGACAAGCGCCAACGCCTTGTTGATGGCCATGTAGGCCGAGTTGCTCTTGGGTGAGGTGGCCAGGTAGATGGTTGTCTCGGCCAGCGTGATGCGCGCCTCGGGCATGCCAATCTTGTGCACCGTGTCGAAGCAGGCATTGGCCAACAGCAGCGCGTTGGGATTCGCTAAACCGATATCCTCCGAGGCCAGAATCACCAGACGGCGGGCGATGAAGCGTGGCTCCTCGCCTCCGGCCAGCATACGAGCCAGGTAGTAGATCGCAGCGTTCGGATCGCTGCCACGCACCGACTTGATGAAGGCCGAGATCACATCGTAGTGCTGCTCGCCCTTCTTGTCGTAGAGGGCGATGTTCTGCTGCAGGCAGTCGGTGACATACTGATCGGTGATGGTCACCTTGCCCTCGGTGGCTCCGACCACGATGTCGAGCACATTGAGCAGCTTGCGGGCATCGCCTCCCGAGAAGCGGAAGAGCGCACCCTTCTCCACTACCTCGATCTCGCGGCGCTGGAGCTCCTCGTCAACGGCAAGGGCGCGTTGCAACAGCCGATCCAGATCGGCATCCTCCAGCGCCTTCAGGATGTAGACCTGGCAGCGGCTCAAGAGGGGCGAGATCACCTCGAAGGAGGGATTCTCGGTCGTAGCGCCGATCAGCGTGAAGATGCCCTGCTCGACAGCGCCCAGAAGCGAGTCCTGCTGCGACTTGTTGAAGCGGTGGATCTCATCGATGAAGAGGAACGGAGCGCGCTGATCGAAGAAGCGTTGGCGCTTGGCCGACTCGATCACCTCACGCACCTCCTTGACGCCCGATGTGACTGCCGAGAGGGTGTAGAAGGGGCGGTCGAGCGTCGTGGCGACGATCTTGGCCAGCGTGGTCTTGCCCACACCCGGCGGGCCCCACAGGATGAACGAGGGGACATTGCCCGTCTCGAAGAACTTGCGGAAGACGCCATTCTTGCCCACAAGGTGCTCCTGCCCGATGTAGTCATCGAGCTTCTGGGGTCGCAATCGTTCGGCAAGCGGGGTCATGGCAAGCGGGTGTTTAAGGGGTTATAAAAGGCAGTTAAGGGGAGGCTCGACCTCCCCTTAACCATGCTTATTCGGGTTTTACGAGGCTCAGATAGAGTTCGTCGAGCTGTGCCTGGTCGATCGTCGAGGGGGCGTCGAGCATCACATCGCGGCCGGCATTGTTCTTCGGGAAGGCGATGTAGTCGCGGATCGACTCCGAACCGCCGAAGAGCGAGCAGAGGCGGTCGAAACCAAAGGCCAAACCGCCGTGCGGGGGTGCACCGAACTTGAAGGCGTTCATCAGGAAGCCGAACTGCTCCTGCGCACGCTCGGGCGTGAAGCCGAGGCACTTGAAGATCGTAGCCTGCAGCTTGGCGTCGTGGATACGGATCGAGCCACCGCCGATCTCCGTGCCGTTGCAGACAAAGTCGTAGGCGTTGGCACGCACGCGACCCGGATCGCTCTCCAGGTACTCCACATCCTCGGGCTTGGGCGAGGTGAAGGGGTGGTGCATGGCGTAGAAACGCTCCGTCTCATCGTCCCACTCGAACATCGGGAAGTCAACCACCCACAGCGGAGCGAACTTCTTCGGATCGCGCAGGCCGAGCTGCTGGGCAACCTCCAGACGCAGCGCACAGAGCTGCGAGAGCGCCTTGAACTTCTTGCCGCAGAGGATGAAGACCATGTCGCCGGCCTTTGCACCGCACTTCTCGGCCATGGCCTGCACCTCCTCAGGGCTGTAGAACTTGTCGATCGAGGACTTTACGCCACCCTCCTCGACACGGATCCAGATCAGACCCTTTGCGCCCACCTGCGGACGCTTTACGAACTCGGTGAGGGCGTCGATCTGCTTGCGCGTGTAGGTTGCGCAACCCGTAGCAGCGAAGCCCGTGATGTATTCGGCATCATCGAAGACCGAGAATCCGTGGCCCTTGGCCAGATCGGTCAGGTCGGCAAACTCCATGCCGAAGCGCAGGTCGGGCTTATCCGAACCGTACTTCTCCATCGCCTCGATCCAAGGCATGCGGCGGAACGGCTCCGTGAAGTCGATACCCATCACCTCGCGGAACATGTGCTTGGCCCAATTCTCGAAGGTCGAGATCACATCCTCCTGCTCTACGAAGGCCATCTCGCAGTCGATCTGCGTAAACTCGGGCTGACGATCGGCGCGGAGGTCCTCATCGCGGAAGCAGCGCACGATCTGGAAGTAGCGGTCGTAGCCGGCTACCATCAGCAGCTGCTTGAGCGTCTGCGGCGACTGCGGCAGGGCGTAGAACTGGTTGGGGTTCATGCGGCTCGGAACAACGAAGTCGCGTGCACCCTCGGGGGTCGAGCCTACCAGATAGGGGGTCTCAATCTCGAGGAAGCCCTCGCTGTCGAGGAAACGACGGATCTCCTGTGCCATCTTGTGGCGGAGGATCATGTTACGCTGCAGGGGCGGACGGCGCAGGTCGAGGTAACGATACTTCATGCGCAGGTCGTCGCCACCGTCCGAATTCTCCTCGATGGTGAAGGGAGGGGTCTGTGCCTCGTTCAGCACGGTGATCTCCGTAGCAGCCACCTCGATCTCGCCGGTATCCATCTTGGCGTTCTTCGACGAGCGCTCAATGACACGGCCGGTCACCTGCAAAACCCACTCGCGGCCTACGCGGAGTGCGGTTTCGCGCACCTCGGCAGCGGTGGTCTCTTCCACTACAATCTGCGTGATGCCGTAGCGGTCGCGCAGGTCGATAAAGGTCATGGCGCCCAGGTTGCGCACCTTCTGCACCCAGCCGGCCAGGGTAACAGTTTCGTTTACATGCTCAATGCGGAGCGAACCGCAGGTATGAGTTCTGTACATACTATTTATGGTTAATTATTCGTTAAAATCAACAGATAACTCGCAAAGTTACGCAATAAAAATAGTATTTTTGCACTCTAAACCAAAAAAAATGGAGCAACAACGACTCTTTGATGAAAAAATGATGCGTTTGGCACTCGATGAGGCGCGTCAGGCGTTGGCTGAAGAGGAGGTGCCGATCGGTGCTGTGGTGGTGGCCGAGGGGCGCGTAATCGGCCGTGGACACAACCTTGTGGAGCGGCTGCACGATCCTACGGCTCATGCCGAGATGCAGGCGCTGACGGCAGCCACCGAACTGCTCGGCGGAAAGTATCTGCCGAAGGCTACGCTCTATGTGACGGTCGAGCCCTGCATTATGTGTGCCGGCGCTATCGCTTGGGCGCAGGTGGGGCGTGTGGTGTGGGGCGCTGACGACCCGAAAAAGGGCTATAGAACCTACTCCGAGCGTGTTTTCCATCCGAAAACGGTGGTCGATCGCGGTGTGTTGGCCGAGGAGTGCACTCGTCTCATGGAGGAGTTTTTTGCCTCATTACGACACTGAATTTGATTATTTAGAATATAATCATTAATTTTGCCCCATTGTTTGTTTTTCAAAAGGACAAGAACTTTAAAATGTATAGCACAATGAAAAAACTTTTTGTAATGGTTGTTGCGCTGATGGCTGTTTGCACGCTCGCAGCGCAGGATGTAAAGACGGTCTACAATGAGGCCGCAGCCGCTTATGGCGCCAAGAACCACAAGCTCGCAATCGAGAAGTTCCAGCAGGTGATCGAGCTCGGTATCGACTCGGAGGATCCCGCAGACGCTTCGCTCGTGGCAACGGCAAAGAAGACGATTCCGGGTTGCTACTTCCAGCTGGGTGGTCGCTCGTTCATGGCGAAGAACTACGAGGATGCTTTGGCTCAGTTCCAGGCATCGGCTGAGACGGCTGAGCTCTATGGCGATATGACCCGCCTGCAGAAGGCTAAGCAGTGGGTTGCCAAGGTGTACCAGACGCAGGGTGGTGAGGCTTACAACAACAAGGACTACGCTACGGCTGCCGGTATCTTCGCCAAGGGTTACGAGGCTGACCCCGACAATACGGGTATGGCACTGAACCTGGCTATGAGCTACTGCGAGCTGGGTGAGTTCGAGAAGGGTATCGAGGTATACGAGGCTGTTGCTTCGAAGACCCACCCGAAGTACGCTGAGGATGCTGCCAAGGCTAAGGAGATGATGGCGCTCTACACGAACAACAAGGTGGCTGCTCTGCAGGGTGCCGGCGACTTCGACGGTATCATCGCGCTGGCTGACGCACAGCTCGAGAAGAACCCCGCAAGCGCCCTCTTCCAGTCGGTACGCGTACAGGCTTACCTCGGTAAGAAGGACTACGCCAAGGTAATCGAGCTGGCTCCGGCTGCTGCCGAGGCTCAGACCGACGAGGCTGACAAGAGCATGGTTTACTACCAGCTGGCTTCGGCTCACAACGCCCTCTCGCACCGCGAGCAGGCTATCGCAGCCTTCCAGAAGGTTACGACGGGCCCCGCTGCCGAGAACGCTAAGGCTGCTCTCGCCGAGCTGAACAAGTAGTCGATACTTTTTATAGTAATTAAAAAAAAACGATCGCGCTTCGGTGCGATCGTTTTTTGTTTGCTTACTTATAGATTCTTTTGGATGCGGTGAAGGCCGCTGCGGGTCATAGGGGTTGTGCCGAAGCGGTCGTGGAACTCCTCCTCGCTCATTGTGCGCCACTCCTCGGGTGTAAGCGAGCGCGGATCGAAGAGCGGATCGAAGGCGGGGTGGTGGTGCAGCGGTGCACGGTGGTTGTAGGGGCAGTGCTCCTGGCAACGGTCGCAGCCGAAGATCCAGCCGTCGAGGTCGATCGTATTTGTTGGCTCGCGCTCGATGGTGTGGCAAGCGATGCAGCGTGCCGTGTCGATCATCCGACGCTCAGCAAGGATTGCACCCGTCGGACAAGCCTCCACGCAGCGGTTGCAAGCCCCGCAGCCAACCCCCTGCAACGGTGCATCGTAGTGGTCGGCCTCCTCGGTGATGACAAGCTCCCCCAAGTGTATAAACGATCCGTAGTCGGGAGTGATAAGGAGCGAGTTGCGCCCGATCCATCCCAAGCCGGCCGCTACGGCGAACTGCTTTTCGGCCAGCGGAGCTGAGTCGACAAAGGCACGCCCCTCGAGCGCAGGGTAGCGCTCCTTTAGGGCTTTGAGCAGCTCGAAGAGCATCTCTTTGAGCGTGGTGTGGTAGTCGCGGTTGCAGGCGTAGGAGGCGACCTTTGCGTGCGCACCCTCGGGATATCCCTCGCTGATCGGACTCTTGTAGCTCACGGCACAGACAATCACCGTGCGTGCTCCCTCGACCAGCTTCGCGGGATCGAAGCGTTTTTCAATGTTGCGCGTGAGGTAGTCGAGCGAGGAGTGGTGACCCTCATCGAGCCAGGCACGGAACAGCCGCTCGCCCTGTGCAAGGTGTTGCGCAGGGGTCAGGCCACAACGGTCGAAACCAATTTCTTTGGCCAAATCGAGTACCTCTTTGTGTAGGATCATAGGCGTTGTTTCTCCCCAAAGATACGATAAAAATCGCTGAAAAGTGAAAAATTTCACCCCTCGATAGTGATTTTCACCCCAAATGGCGCATTTTCTCCCCTCAACACCCTCGTTATCCCTTTTTTTTGGTCGTTTGAGCTTTTTCGCTGACCTTTGCTCCGCAATTGCTCTTTTGACGAGCAGTTGAGAGTACAAAACACATTCAGAAAATTTATGGAACACTATTTAACTCGGCTCGAAACGCGCCTCGTTCGCCACTGGAACGAGCCGGCTTTGAGCAACTATCGCGGTGCTTCGTTCACGAGCGCCGAAGTAGCAGAGCAGATGACCCGCCTCCACCTCTTATTTAAAGCGTGGGGTGTAAAGCCGGGCGATAAAATTGCCATCAGCGGCTTGAATGCTTCGCATTGGGCAATGGCCTTCTTGGCTACGGCCACCTACCGTGCAGTTGTTGTGCCGATCCTTTCCGACTTTACCAACGAGAATATCCAGACCCTGACCGCTCACTCGGAGAGCCGTGTGCTCTTTACCGAGCAGAAGAAGTGGAGCGATATGGATCCCGCGAAGCTGCCCAATGTATTGGCTGTAGTGAGCGTGGAGGACTTCTCGCTGATCTACGCTGCCAACGAGCAGATTGCAGAGAGCTTCGCCCAGCGCGATGAGCTCTTCCAGAAGGCCTTCCCGAAGGGTGTGCAGAAGGGTAACCTCGGCTTCTCGAGCGATCGCCTCGACGACCTGGCCGTGATCAACTACACCTCGGGTACGACCGGTGCTCCGAAGGGTATCATGTTGACGAACCGCAACATCTCGTCGAACATCGAGTTCGGTGTGACGAAGATCCCCGTGCCGCAGAACGCTCGCATGATGTCGATGCTCCCGATGGCTCATATGTATGGCCTGGCCTTCGAGTTCCTCTACCCCTTCTGTGGTGGTGCGCAGGTGACCTTCCTGGGTCGAACCCCTTCGCCGACGGTGCTGATGGCTGCGTTTGCCGAGATCAAGCCCTATATCCTGATTACGGTGCCGCTCGTGATGGAGAAGATCATCAAGGGTAAGGTAATGCCCGTGCTCTCGAAGCCGCTGATGCGCGTGCTGACGAAGATCCCCGTATTGAAGGGTGTGATCTTCAAGAAGATCCGCGAGCAGATCATGTCGGCCTTCGGTGGTAATGTTTGCATGGTGATCATGGGTGGTGCCGCCCTGAACCCCACGGTAGAGAAGGTGCTGCGCGCCGCAGGTATCCCCTATACGGTGGGCTACGGCATGACCGAGTGCGCTCCGCTGGTGGCTTACGAGCACAGCTCGACCTTCAAGCCCGGTTCGTGCGGCCGCATCGTGACCCACAACGAGATCCGCGTCGATTCGAGCGATCCGCAGCGTAAGGTGGGTGAGTTGCAGGTGCGTGGTGCGAATGTGATGATCGGCTACTACAAGAATGAGGAGGCTACGACGGCTGTCTTCACGGAGGATGGTTGGTTGCGCACGGGTGACCTCGGCGTGATCGACGCTGCCGGCAACATCTTTATCCGCGGTCGCTCGAAGTGTATGATCCTCTCGTCGAATGGTCAGAACATCTACCCCGAGGAGATCGAGGCAAAGCTCAACACGATGCCCTATGTGGCCGAGTCGCTCATCGTCGAGCGAGACAAGCGCCTCGTAGCCCTCGTAGCTCCCCACGAGGAGCAGTTGAAGGGTGCCACCGAGCCGGTGGAGGAGCTGCTGGAGCAGACGCGCAAGATGGCCAATGCCGAGTTGCCGATGTACAGCCAGATCGCCAAGATCGAGATCGTGGAGGGTGGTTTTGTACACACGCCCAAGCACTCGATCAAGCGTTGCCTCTACGCATAAAGGCGTCGGGGTGCTGATCCCGATTATACTCAGACCGCGCAATGGCTTGTTTGCGAACAACATTGCGCGGTTTTAGTTTTAATTTTATGGGGTAGAATTGGGAATTTTTACCTTTTATTTTGTACATTTGTACCGATAAATGCGTTATTCGGACAATTAATCTTTCAAAGAATGGCATTCAAAACCTTTTATGACCTTGTTCATACCAGCATCGAGAAGTTTGCTGATCGCGTGGCTTTTTCGATGCTCGATGGCGAGGAGCTGACCTTTAAAGAGGTTGGCAACCGTATTGAGAAAGTGCAAAAGACGCTCCTCTCGGCCGGCTTGCAGGCGGGCGACAAGGTGGCGCTCTATAGCAGCTCGATGCCCAACTGGGGTGTGAGCTATTTCGCCGTAGTGACGGCTGGTATGGTCGTAGTTCCGATCCTGCCCGGATTCTCGGGTGAGGAGGTAGCCAAGATCCTCGACCACTCGGAGTCGAAGGCGCTGCTCGTCTCGGATAAGCTCTACACGCAGATTCCGAAGGAGGCCATCGGCAAGCTGAACATCGTCGTGCGTACGAAGAACCTCAAGGTGCTGACGCAGAAGGTGGAGGGCGAGGGCTCGATGAAGATTCCGCAGCCGGGTGACCTGGCTTCGATCATCTATACCTCGGGTACGACTTCGTCGCCCAAGGGTGTGATGCATACGCAGGAGGCACTCTCGCTCCATGCCGAGATCTGCCAGATCCTCTTCCCGATCGCTGAGGGTGACTCGTTCCTCTCGGTGCTCCCCATGTCGCATGTCTATGAGTGCTCGCTGGGTTTGATCTTCCCCTTCTCGCAGGGTGTGCCGGTCTACTACCTCGATCGTCCTCCCGTGGCATCGGTGTTGGTGCCGGCTATGAAGCGTGTGAAGCCGACGGTGATGCTCATCGTGCCGCTGATTGTCGAGAAGATCTTCCGCTCGCAGGTGCTCTCCAAGTTTACCTCGAACAAGGTGCTGGCGTTGGCCTATAAGTTCTCCCCGGTGCGCAAGTTGCTGCATAAGGTGGCCGGTAAGAAGCTCTATGAGGTCTTCGGTGGTCGTCTGCGCTTCCTCGGTGTAGGTGGTGCCAAGGTCGATGCACAGACCGAGCGCTTCCTGATCGAGGGTCGCATCCCGCACGGTATCGGCTACGGTCTTACGGAGACGGCTCCGCTCTTGGCAGGTGCTGTGCCGATGAAGCAGGAGGTGGGTTCGACGGGTCCCGCAGTACCCTTTGTGGAGCTGCGTCTGGATAACATCAACCCCCAGACGGGTCAGGGCGAGGTGGTTGCCAAGACGCCGTGCTGCATGGTGGGTTACTACAAGAACCCGGAGGCTACGGCCGAGGTGATCGACGCCGATGGTTGGTTCCATACGGGTGACCTGGGTAAGTTCGATAAGGAGAACCGCCTCCACATCAAGGGTCGTCTGAAGAATATGATTCTGGGCCCGGGCGGTGAGAATATCTACCCCGAGGATATTGAGAGCGTGCTGAGCGAGCATGCCTGCATTGAGGAGGCACTCGTCACCGAGCAGCAGGGTCGCCTGGTAGCCTTCGTACACTTCAACACCGAGCAGATCGAGCGTCAGCTGGCTGATTGGCGAGCCGAGTGGAAGACCAAGCAGGAGGCGATCGAGGCGAAGAGCAAGCAGCTCTGCGTGGAGATTCAGGAGTATGTGAACCAGAAGGTGAACAAGTTCTCGCACCTCTCGGAGGTGATCGAGTTGAAGGAGGATTTCATCAAGACTCCCTCGATGAAGATCCGTCGCTTCCTCTACAATAACCTCAAGACCCTCAATCAGATCCGCGAGGGTAAGGGGTCGATGATCTCGCTCTAAAGCGAATTCCGATGGAAAGCAAAAGCCTGCGTGACTGAAAAGTTACGCAGGCTTTGTTTTGTTATGCGCTTTCGCTCTCGGCCTTGATGCGCTCGATGGCGTGGTGGAGGTAGGCCTCTATGTCGGCTTTCAGCCGTTCATAGAGCGGGCACTCGGTGTAGTTCTCGTTGTCGAGCAGCACATCGCGAATCGAGCGGGTGGCGTTGTTGTAGTTTTGTAACTCGTTTTTCAGGGCGATGCCGCGCTTCTCGGAGTGGTTGATGCGGTCGATCGACATCTCCTTCAACTTCTCGCAGACGGTCTGCAGGCAGACCATCACCACATTGTCCATGAGCGTATGCCCCTGCATGTAGAGATAGGTCGTCTCGGGGGTTACACCGCGCTCGGCCAGGAGCTGTTCGAAACGCTCCATGGGCTCGATCATCTCGGGGTGCTGTTCGCGCAGGGTCAATTCGCGTCGCATGACATTGCGCCCCAGCCAGAGCAGCGTGTTGTCACCATTTTCGGTCAGATCGAGGTAGCCCAGGCGTACGGCAGCCCGGAAATCGGCCAGCGGGAAGATGTGCTCCTCGGACTGCATGGCCGAGAAGGCATACCAGACAAAGAGCGGATAGATCGTACGCGAGTAGCCTGCCATGAATCGCTCGAAGTCGAAGATACGCGTATCGTTCTTCGTTGCCTTGACACATACATTGTGGAGCGAGGGTGCGTAGCAGAGGTAGTTCTCGGTGGCGTAGGCGTAGGTGTGAAAGAGGTAGGGCGTATCGTTTACGGCGCGAGCCTGCTCGGTAGCCCCCTCGAAGAGGTAGTCGAAGTCGGAATCGACGCAGAGCAACAGATCCTCTGATGATTGGGGGATCATGCTCAGGATCACCTTCTTGCCCTTCGGTAGGTCGCCACGATCGGGCACCGAGATCTCGAAGCGGATGTAGGGGTTGCGGAAGTGGTCGAAAATCGAGCGCCAGAAGGCGACATCTTCATACCCCTCGACAAAGACCCGCACGAGCCGTTTCTCGGAGGTGTCGGGCAGCGGCTTCGGGATGCCGGGGTTGTGCTCCGTCTGGCTAAAAGGGTTGAGCCAGCGCAGATTTTTTGGAAGTTTGTAGCCCATAGTATCTACAAAGATACTATTTTTTTTGTACATTTGCAAAGGTATGGGCTCGTTCCGACCAATTTTCACGATCAAAACAACTTACAACCAATGGCAGATAACGATTGGAAAGCCCGACTGGGCATGGTCTACTCGACCAATCCGGATTTTCAATATACGACCGATGAGGTAGTGGAGGAGGAGACGCTCGCTCCCGCCGAGCAGAACCTGCGCGTGTGGCTCGACCGCAAGCAGCGCGGCGGTAAGGTGGTGACGCTCGTCAAGGGCTTTGTTGGTCGCGAGGATGACCTCGCCGAGCTGGCGCGCCTGCTGAAGACCAAATGCGGTGTGGGTGGTGCTGCGAAGGATGGCGAGATCCTCATTCAGGGTGATCACCGCGACCGTGTGGTGGAGATCCTCACCAAGAGCGGCTACCGCTGCAAGAAGGCAGGCAGCTGATAAATTCAAAATTTAGAATTCAAAATTCAAAATTATTCCTAATTCTCCCAAAATTCCCAGAACTCCCAATACTTCCATGAAATCCCTTTTTCGATTGTTCCTTTTGTTGCTGGCGGTGGGTGTGACCGAGCGCGCAGCGGCTCAATACTACAGTTGGGGCGCTGATGCTCCAATGCGCTGGCAGCAGCTCGATGGCCGCGATGTGCGGGTTATTGTGCCCGATACGGCCTGCCACCTGGGCCAACGCACGCTTCACTACATTCACGCAGTGCAGCC
Source organism: Alistipes sp. (assembly GCA_017555105.1). Classification (GTDB taxonomy): domain Bacteria; phylum Bacteroidota; class Bacteroidia; order Bacteroidales; family Rikenellaceae; genus Alistipes. Next base: position 10,263 of record JAFZHB010000006.1, on the reverse strand, counting down.
CTATGTCGGCGAGGGATTCACGCACGGAGCAATGCGCATCCCCTTTGTGCTGCATCCCGAAAATCAGCAGTCGAATGCGCTGGTGATGTATATGCCAAAGCGCGTTGATTTCCTTACCTCGCCCGCCATCGAAAGCTATTCGATGCCGTGGATCAAGCAGCTCGTGGCACACGAATACCGCCATGCGGTGCAGTACAACAACTTGAATCGTGGTGTGCCGCGCATCTTGAGCGGTCTGCTCGGCCAGCAGGGCTCGGTGACGGGGCTGCTCTTTATGCCCCTCTGGGCGATCGAGGGTGACGCCGTGATGAACGAGACGCAGATGTCGACCTATGGCCGTGCGCTGCAACCCTCCTTCTCGATGGGGTATCGAGCCCTGGGCGAGGCGGTGGGACGCTCCCACCATGGCAAGGAGCAGCGCAACATCGACCGCTGGTTCTGTGGCTCGTACCGCGACTACATCCCCGACCACTACGAGTTGGGCTACCAGCTGACCAGTTACGCCTACGACCGCTATGGCGAGAATATCTGGGATAAGGTGGTGCGCTATGGGGTGCGCAACCCCTATACGCTGGCACCGACTCACATCGCCCTGAAAAAGTACTACAACACCTCGACGCGCACCCTCTTTCAGGAGAGCTTCGAGGAGCTGAATCGCCATTGGGCATCGCTCCCCGAGGTGGAGCCGAACAGCCGTCTTGTGGTTGAGCCCGATACGACCAACTATACGACCTATCGCTGGCCGATCGAGCTCAATGAGACCGAACTGCTCGTCTTGAAGGAGAGCTACTCGGAACTGCCTCGCTTCGTGAAGATCGATGCCCAGGGTAATGAGCGCCTGGTGGCCTATGCCGGTCGGGTGACCACCCCTCCGACGCTGCTGGGTGATACGCTCTATTGGACGCAGTATCGTCGTTCGATGCTCTTCGAGGAGCGGGTTGGCTCGGCGCTCTACTGCGCTTCGATCTACGGCAAGGGGACGAAGCGTGTGCGCGGCGTGGAGAATGCCCTCTATCCGACCGCTTCGGCCGAGGGGCTCGCTTGGGTGGAGTATCGCCCCGATGGACACTACGCCCTGATGGTGGCGGGTAAGACCCGCATAGAGACCCCGCAGGGAGTCGAACTTCACGGCTTGGCGTGGGATAACCGCACGAAGGCCTTCTATACGATCGTCACCTCGGACGAGGGTATGCAGCTCGCTCGCATCGACAGCGAGGGGTTGCATCCGTTGCGTCGTGCGGCCTATGTTACCCTGAGCGACTTACGCGCCCGAGATGGTTATCTCTACTTCGGATCGATCGCCTCGGGACGCGATGAGGTGCACTGCTACGACCTGCTGGCACGGCGTGAATATCGCCTCTCGCAGTCCGTTTATGGCTCGTTTGATCCGGCTCCCGCCACCTCGGGGCTTTGGGTGACCAGCTACAACCGCTACGGCTACCTTCCGGCGAAGATTGATCAGCCGCTGATGGAGCCGGTCGAGTGGCAGCCAACCCCCGATCCCTCGATCAATCCCGCGCGTCGCGGCTGGCAGACGATCAACCTCGACACGGTGAAGTTTAGCTCGATTGCAGCCGAGCAACTGGCTGAGACAACTCCTGCAAAGCCTTTTCGCAAGGCGCTGCGTGGCGTGCATGTGCATAGCTGGGCACCCGTAGCCTACGACCCCTTCCGTGCGGTCGATGAGCATGTCGTGGCACTCAACCTCGGAGCTACGCTCCTCTCGCAGAACCTTCTCTCGAATACGGAGGCCTATGCCGCCTATGGGTGGAGCGAGGTGGAGGGCTCGATGGTGGGTCTGGGTGTGCGCTATACGGGTCTGGGTGTGCACCTGGGACTCGACTTCGACTATGGCGGTGCGCAGCAGTGCTATGCGTTGGCAACTTACGACGCGGAGAACGAGCAGTACCTCTACCAGCCCCGTCCGATGCTCGACCGCTTCCGCCAAACCACCCTCTCGGCTACGCTGCCGCTCATCTTCGATCGCCCTGCTGGCATGCATCAGCTCTCAATCTCGGCGGCGTGGAGCTACTCGAATGGAGTGGTGGCACGGATGAGTGACATTAAGTGGGCCGGACAGAAGATCGCCAATATCGACCGCGTGGGCTACAACGAGGGTTTGCAGAAGGTGAGCTTTGGCGTCGGTTATGCCGCGCAGGCACGCCTGGCACATCGAGACTTCCTGCCGCGCTGGGGGTATCAGCTCTCGGCCTCCTATGGACTCAACCCGACGAACAGCGACTTCGCCAACCTCTATACGCTCTACGGCCACTTCTACATGCCGGGCTTCCTGCCCCACAACTCGATCCAGGTGGCTGCCTCGTTCCAAAACTCGGTTGGGGGCTACGAGTTCCCCTATGGCTATCGTCCGCTGACCTACCGCTCCACGGCACTCGTGCCGCGTGGCTTCACGACGGGGGAGTTCCTCTCGGATAAGTATGCCGCCCTTTCGCTTAATTATCGCTTGCCGCTCTGCTATCCGGAGTGGGGTATCCCTTCGTTGCTCTACATTAAGCGCGTGCGATTGGGTTTGGGGTGTGATGTGGCACGCTTCAACTACTATGGCCAGCGGGTGCAGCTCCGCTCGGTGGGCGGTGAGCTCTCGTTTGACTTCAATGCCCTGCGCATGCCCTCGTCGGCCACCTCGTCGCTGACGATAGCCTGCTTCCGCACCTCACACAACAAGACATGGATTTCTGCCTCGTTGGGGCTTCCGTTCTAAAATAAAATGGTATCTTTGTGCCGTTAAGCACGCAGAAACGAACTATACGATATGACAAAAAAGGCTTGGTGGGATCTTCGTCCCAAGACAATCCGCTGGATTTGGGCGCTCTGCTTTGCCCCCGTACTCCTCTTGGCGCTGATGTTGACCCTGACGGCGTTGGGGGTCTTTGGCCGTATGCCCTCATTTGAGGAGTTGGAGAATCCAAAGTCGAACCTCGCTACCGAGATCTATTCGGAGGATGGCAAGGTGCTCGCAACCTTCTTCATTCAGAACCGCTCCTATGTGCAGTATGCCGACCTCTTCCCGCAGGACTCGACACAGCACATCCGCCTGGACGGCCACGATGTGCCGCCCGTAGTGGCAGCCCTCATCTCTACCGAAGATGTGCGCTACCGCGACCACGCGGGCATCGATATTCCCTCGTTGGTGCGTGTGGCTGTGAAGACCGTCATGCTGCAGCGATCGTCGCAGGGTGGTGGCTCGACCATCACGCAGCAGCTGGCCAAGAACCTCTTCCCGCGTGATACGGTGCGCAACCGAGGCAAGATAGTTAAGACCTCGAAGCTCGTGGTCTCGAAGTTCAAGGAGTGGATCACCGCCCTGAAGCTCGAATACAACTACACGAAGGAGGAGATCGCCACGATGTACCTCAATACGGTGGAGTATGGCTCGAACGCCTACGGCATCAAGTCGGCAGCACAGACCTTCTTTGGCAAGGAGCCGCACGAGTTGGCCGTGCAGGAGGCGGCCATGCTGGTTGGTGTGGTGAATGCCCCGACGCGCTACTCGCCCGTGCGTAATCCTAAGAGCGCCCTGGCGCGCCGCAACCTGGTCTTGTCGCGCATGGCCGTAGCAGGTGCGCTCGATCGTGCTGCGTGTGATTCGATCTCGGCGCTGCCGATTGTGCTCAACTACAAGCCGATCTCGCACAATGAGGGTACGGCTACCTACTTCCGTGAGATGCTGCGCCTGACGATGACGGCACGCAAACCCAAGCGCAACCAGTTCTACACCGAGTGGGACTACAACGAGGCGGTGCGCGAGTATGAGGAGAATCCGATCATGGGTTGGTGCCACAAGAATACGAAGGCTGACGGTACGAACTACAACATCTACCGCGATGGTCTGAAGATCTATACGACGATCAACTCCAAGATGCAGCGCTACGCCGAGGAGGCCGTGCAGCGCCAGATGGAGAAGGAGATCCAGCCCAAGATGGAGGCGCAGTACCGTGCTACGCGTGAGCTCTTTGTCGACACGGAGCCCGAGGAGCGCGAGCGCATCATGCGCCGTGCGATTGTAAATTCGGATCGCTATCGTGAGATGAAACAAGCCGGTTTCTCGAATGAGCAGATCGAGGCTTCGTTCGATCAACGCTGTCCGATGAAGATCTTTACCTACAAGGGCGAGCGAGATACGCTCCTCACGCCGCGCGATTCGATCCTCCACCACAAGCGCATCATGCGTGCTTCGTTCGTGGCGATCGATCCGCATACGGGCTTTGTGAAAGCCTATGTGGGTGGAACGAATTTCCGCTACTTCAAATACGACATGGCCAAGCAGGGCAAGCGCCAGATCGGCTCGACGATCAAGCCCTTCGTCTACACCTTTGCCATCGACCACCTCGGCCTCTCGCCCTGTACGATGGTGCCGAACCTCCCCGTGACGATCGAGACGGCCAACGGTACGGCCTGGTCGCCGAAGGAGGCTGGTCAGGTCGAGTACGACGGCGTGCTCCACCCGCTGATGTGGGGTCTGGCCATGAGCCGCAACAACTACTCGGCCTGGATCATGAAGCAGGCCAAGGAGCCGCAGGCGGTGTCGGACTTTATCCACAATATGGGTATCCGCAGCTTCATCGACCCCGTTTCGGCGCTCTGCGTCGGTTCGTCGGAGTCGAACACCTACGAGTTGGTGAGCGCCTTCTCGACCTTCGCCAACGGCGGTGTGCACAACGATCCGATCTTTGTGACGCGCATTGAGGACCGTCAGGGTAACCTGATCGCCTCGTTCATCCCGCAGTCGCAGGATGCGATCAGCGAGCGCACGGCCTATACGATGCTGACGATGCTCAAGCGCGTGGTTGAGGCGGGTACGGCCGGCCGTCTGAAGTGGATGTTCGACCTGCACGATGTGGAGCTGGGCGGTAAGACGGGTACTTCGAACGAGAACCGTGACGCCTGGTTTATGGGTGTCGCTCCGCGTATCGTGGCCGGTGCCTGGGTCGGTGGTGAGGACCAGCAGGTGCACCTCACGGCTCGTGGTGAGGGCTCGGTGGTGGCGCTTCCGATCGTGGGTGACTTCCTCAAGCGGGTCTATGCCGACGGTACGCTCGGTGTGAACCGTACGGATCGCTTTGTGCGTCCGCCGATGATGCCCGACTACGACTGTGAGATGTCGGTCAATCCGAATGTCTACTATGGCGAGGAGCAGCAGAAGAGCGATGAGTTTTTTGAGTAAAGCCCCCTTTTTTAGCAACCTATAAAATCAAACAAGAAAGATATGAAAGTAGCCATTGTCGGCGTGTCGGGTGCCGTGGGACAGGAGTTCCTGCGTATCTTGGAGACGCGTAATCTGCCGATCGATGAGCTGGTGCTGTTTGGCTCGCCTCGCAGCGCCGGTACGACCTATACCTTCCGTGGCCGGGAGCTCACGGTGAAGCTCCTGCAGCATAACGACGATTTTAAGGGAATCGACTTCGCCCTGACCTCGGCCGGAGCTTCGACCTCGCGTGAGTTTGCCGAGACGATCACCAAGCACGGTACGATCATGATCGACAACTCGTCGGCCTTCCGCATGGACGAGGATGTACCTCTCGTTGTGCCCGAGGTGAATGCGGCCGATGCAAAGAACGCTCCGCGTCGCATCATCGCCAACCCGAACTGCACGACGATCCAGATGGTGGTGGCGCTACAGGCCATCGAGCAGCTCTCGCACATCGAGCGCGTGCATGTCTCGACCTACCAGTCGGCCTCGGGAGCCGGCGCTACGGCGATGGCCGAGCTCGAGCAGCAGTATGCCGAGCTGGTGGAGGGCAAGGAGCCTACAGTGGAGAAGTTCGCCTTCCAGCTCGCCTACAATGTGATTCCCCACATCGATGTGTTCACCGAGAACGACTACACGAAGGAGGAGATGAAGATGTTCCACGAGACGCGTAAGATCATGCATTCGGATATCCGTGTGTCGGCTACCTGCGTGCGTGTGCCCGTGATGCGTGCCCACTCGGAGAGTGTCTGGGTGGAGACCGAGCGCCCGATCTCGGTGGAGGAGGCGCGTGAGGCCTTTGCCGCTGCAAAGGGTGTCGTGGTGATGGACAACCCGGCCGAGAAGCAGTATCCTATGCCGCTCTTCCTCGCAGGATGCGATCCGGTCTATGTGGGTCGTATTCGCAAGGACCTCACCTCGGAGCGCGGCCTGAGCTTCTGGTGCGTGAGCGACCAGATCCGCAAGGGCGCGGCACTCAATGCCGTGCAGATCTTGGAGTCGCTAATCTAAATCATATCGTATAATAACATAAGCAACATAATGCTCTGATTTCGCCTTTCGCTTGCTAGCGGAAGGCGATTTTTTTGTATCCTGCCGAAACAATGTCCCACAAGAGTGTTGCTCGTTTCGGAAATATTTCCTAATTTTACCATGCTATTGGATAAATAGCGGACATATTGAAAGTGTTTTCGCAGTCCTTGTTGAAAATGTGGAAGTTTTCTAGACCAAAGGATGAACGAACAGCACTCATTTCTTGTATAGCTATGTGTGGCTATGCACTTTTCGGTGCATACACCCCATACTATCCAAGTGTGGGGCATTGTAGCGTTTATTTTGGTCAGGTCTTTCCACAACCTTCAACAGATAAACGAAATCAACTCCACACTTTCTTTTTTATCCAAGATTGCTGTTTAGGGAGTTGGAATGGCATATTGGGGATAACCATGAAAAAACTTTTAACATTATTTGCAACAATTTCGATGTTGTTTGTTGCAAGTTGTGGTGGTGATGGGTATGACGACGCCGCTTTGCGTAATGAGCTGACCGATTTGGCGAATCGCGTAGCCAAACTCGAACAACTGTGTCAGCAGATGAATACTAATATTTCATCATTGCAGACGATTGTCAATGCCTTACAACAGAATGATTACATTACTTCGGTAACGCCGATTAACAAAAATGGGACAGTAGTCGGTTACACCATTACATTTACCAGGTCGCAACCGATTACTATCTATCATGGAGAGAACGGTAAGGATGGTCAAAATGGTAAAGATGGTTACACTCCGCAGATTGGTGTAAAAAAAGATTCGGATGGAATGTACTATTGGACGCTGGATGGTGAATGGCTGACCGATGCGGATGGTAACAAAATCAAAGCTATTGGAACTGATGGCCAAGATGGGCAGCCGGGCGCAGAAGGCGAGGACGGTCTAGACGGAAAGCCAGGCGTGGACGGTGAAGATGGAACTGATGGCCAAGATGGAGTTACGCCTCAATTAAAAATAGAGAACGACTACTGGTATGTTTCATACGACAATGGTGTATCGTGGACAAGACTCGGGAAGGCTACGGGCGCAGATGGTAATGATGGCTCCAATGGTACTAACGGAACCGATGGCGACTCCTTCTTCCAAAATGTAAACACCGAAAATGCAGAGTATGTTATATTTACTTTGGTTGATGGAACTCAAATTAAATTGCCTACTTGGTATGCATTTGAGCAGTTGCGCACTTTGTGCAACCAAATGAACACCAATATTACATCATTGCAGTCGATTGTAAATGCGTTGCAGAACAACGATTATATCTCCTCTTGCACGCCACTGATGGAGGATGGCGTGCAAATTGGCTATACAATCACTTTTGCAAAGTCGGGTTCTATTGTTATCTATCATGGAAAAGATGGCGAAGATGGTATCAACGGAATAGATGGTGCAACACCTGCCATAGGTGCCAAATACCACACCGACAATATCCTATATTGGACTATTAATGGGGAATGGTTGTTAGATGAGAATGGAGAGAGAGTTCCAGTCCACGGAAAAGATGGCGAGAACGGAAAAGATGCAATCACTCCTCAACTCAAAATCGAGGATGACTATTGGTGTATTTCATACGATAATGGTGCGACTTGGCAACAAGCTGGCGAGGCAACAGGCGAAGATGGAGATGCTTTCTTCCAAAGTGTTACACAAGACGAAGACTATGTTTACTTAACTCTTTCAACGGGTGAACAAATTGATGTTCCGAAACATCATCCTCTGTCGGTAACTTTTACCGAAACCGAGGATATTCGTGTCTTGGCAGATAAAACATATACAATTGGTTATACCATTACGGGCGCCGACGACAAGACCGTTATCAAGGCTCTTGCCCAAGATGGATTCCGCGCAGTGGTCAAGAAGACAGACAACGCAACGGGTGTTATTGAGATTACCACGCCCTCAACCATTCTGCCAACAGAAATACTTGTTTTCGTAACTGACGGCAAGGAACGCACCATTATGCGTTCAATAAATTTTGTTGAAGGTGTGATAATCGTATCATCAAAGTCTTATACTGTTGATTATGCGGGTGGAACGGTACAAGTACCACTCTCGACAAATATTGACTATACGGTCGAAATTCCTGAAGCCGACAAATCGTGGATTTCGGTTTCTGAAAGCCGTGCTGTAATGCGAGATGAGAAGTTGACCATTACAATCAGGGCAAACAGTTCTTTATCCCCTCGCTATACAACCATAAGATTAGTGGATGAATTGGATGTTGTTACGGAAACGATTCTAATTACTCAAAAGGCAGGTACATCGCGAACTATACATGTTGTTTCGGCTGGATCACTCGAAGAATTAGTTGGGAAAGATAAGGATACTATTGAAGAGCTAACAGTTACAGGGGCTTTGAATACATTTGATTTCGATTTTCTAAAAACGATGTCTAAATTGAAATTAGTGGATCTATCAGAAACTTCCAATACAACCATTCCAACCAGTTGTTTCGCAAATAGCTCTATTGCGACAGTCTTGCTGCCTCTAGGGCTTACGGCTATTCCTGATAGAGCCTTCTATGAGGCTGCTATTACATCTATATATATCCCTGAGAAAGTAAGAACTATCGGAGAATATGCGTTCTATCAGTGTCTATCAATTTCTGGGAATCTTGTTATTCCAAACTCTACAACTTCTATTGGCGATTATTGTTTTCAAGGTTGTACATTTAATGGCTCGCTAAGTTTGGGCAACTCTTTGAATACAATTGGCCAAGATGCATTTAACGACTGCAAGAACTTTAAAGGGGATTTGATTATTCCCAATAGCGTGTCCAATATCGGTAAAAGAGTGTTTAAAAATTGTGGTTTTGATGGAAAATTGGTAATCGGGGATGGTGTTAAGCTTATACCGTGGGATGCATTTGCTCTGTGCGTAAATCTTACAGGGTCAATCAGTATTCCACAAAATGTCACCTCTATAGAGCGCTCTGCATTCGCGTATTGCGGAAAATTAACAGGAACACTTACTATTCCAGATAAAGTTGAGACTATTGGTGAGGCTGCTTTTTACGGCTGCAAAGGATTCACAGGAAATCTTATTCTAGGAACCAATCTCACAAGGATAGATCATCTTGCATTTATGCAAAATGGAATCATTTTAAAGAATGGGTCGGAATATTGCCACTATGTTCAAAAACTCAATTTTTCAAAAGTGTATTGCAAAGCAAAGCAGCCACCTACAATATTTGTTAATAGTAATTCTTCGGGAGGTTACTACTATAGCAAGACTAATTATGGAGAAGCTTTTGATCCGATTTATACGCACATGCAATATCTGATTTTTAATGGATCTACATTCTTTAATAGTTATACTGAGGCGAATAGTAAGTTGCCATATCTTATAGTACCAGTAGGTTGTAAAAGTTTGTATGAGAATGTATCAACTTGGAAAGATTCTTTTGAGCGCATCGAAGAGAGCGAATTTTAAAAGTGAATGAAATACTAAAATAGGAACCTTATGGATGAATCAAATAAAAGTATAAAAGCGCAGTTTGAGTTGCAGTTGCACGAACAGTATGCGATCAATAACAACGAAGGTGTTAAAAGTTTCATTGCATTTTTAACAGCAATATTGGCCTTGTTTGGATCCTTTGGGTATATTTTTATAAACACCAATTATCGGATATCAAATGGGGATACCTTGTTGACCTATCACGGGTATGCATTTGAGGCATATATCGGTGTTGCATTGGTAACGGTAATTATGCTGGCGTTTTTAGCGGAGATTGCTCTCTCGTTGGGTTTTAGCCAAAGGCACAATCATATTATTATCCAACGAATTCGTGAAAAGTACTACGATCAAGATGGTTATAGGGAGATTTTTAAGAACTCGTATAAGGGAAATGATAAAACAGTATGTAACTTCATTCCCGATATATATAATATCTTTTATTGGATGTGTATGGTCGCTCAATTGCTCATCTTTGCAGCTACTATATATCAGCACTGTCGTATGGAACAAACCTATTGTGCCGGCTGGGTTTTATTAGTTGTTCAGTTT
>JAFZHB010000005.1 GCA_017555105.1 Alistipes sp. | reverse complement strand
TTTACGCTTAGTAAACTCCGCTTTTTCGCGCTTCGAAGGCCTTAAAAACCCGCTTGTTATACAACTTCTACGAAAAGGAGCCGCCAGAACCAATAAGTTCTGGCGGCTCCCTCTTTGTTGTGATTTTAACTACGAGATGCGCTTCAAATAGATGACATACTCATTGTCGTCCTCTTCCTCTATCACGCTAAGTACCAACTCCTTCTGGTTGAGTTTCTTGATCTTGAAAGTTTCAATATCCATCTCCTCGTAGAAGTCATCTTGCTCGTAATGGAGGATAAGATAATTGTTTGTTATCTCATACTCGAAAAGGTCTTCCCAGCTATCTACATAGTCGCCGTCCTTCTCATAGCCTTTAGTGTAGCCCGAACCACTGGGGCTAAAGTACAAGGTCTCGGATGCCACAGCAGGGTTGAAAGTCTCCCATTCCCCATCCTCTGCATCGTATATTTTTACAACGGACCATTTTCCGACAATCAGCTCTTCGTAGCTGCCGCCGCCGTTGTTGTCATCATTGCCACAAGCCGTCAGGCCGAGGCAGAAAATCGCACAAAGTGCAAGATAAAATAGTTTTTTCATAGTTTTGAGTTGTTTATAATGTTTATATTACCAATCCATTCTCCAACCGAGCGAGACGCCGAAAGTGCCTTCGGAACCCTCTTTTAATCCGATATGATATTCGGCAGCTGGGCGATGCGCTCGTTGTAACCACACGATACAACGAGGCAGGCGGTTGCCAGAACCAACAGCGTGCGGAAATTCGGAAAGAGGCGATGTTCCATACAAAGTATCTACCGCACCAACTCCTCGAACGGTATTTATATAAGGTGTTAAAAAAACAGAAAGTGTGGAGTTACTTCCGTTTATCAATCTGAAGGTTGTGGAAAGACCTAAGCAAAAATAAACGACGCAATGCCCCACACCTGTAATGCAGGGCAGGGACACAGAGCGTGTCGCAACCATACATATACAAGAAATGAGTGCTGTTCGTTGTCCTTTTGCTTGAGAAAACTTCCACATTTTCAGATTAGGACGCGCGAAAACACTTCCGTATGTAATGCCAAGCGCATAGCTTGACATTACAAAATTAAAAAATATTTCCAAAACAAACAACACTCGAGGGGCATCGCTCTACAAAAAAATTGTAATTTAACGACTCCTCCATCGCGACGATTCGCATAATTATTGATTTTTTACTACCTTTGCTCGTGAAAACCCCCTAAATCAAGCAACTATGGAAGAGAAAAATTATGGATATGACCCCTCGGAGGAGGAGGTAGATGAGCTCTACGATGAGCCCCAAGCACCGGCCAACAGCTCTATTCGCGGCTATCAAATCGTGATCGGACTGCTCTCGGTGATTCTGGTGGCGATCTCGCTGCTCTATTTCAGCATCCACCGTCAGCAGATGCACGACAACGCCCTGCTGGCTGCCGATCGCGACTCGATCCAGAGCGACCTGACGGCGCTGATCGTTGAATACGACGATCTGAAGTACAAGAACGACAGCATCGCAGCCAACCTCGAGCGTGCCAACGAGATGATCGAGCAGCTCAAGCGCGAGCGCCGTTGGAACTACACGAAGCTCAAGCAGTATGAGAAGGAGCTCGGCACGCTGCGTACGGTGATGATGGGCTACATCAAGCAGATCGACTCGCTCAATACGCTCAACAAGAAGCTCATCACGGAGAATGTCTCCTACCGCAAGGAGATCTCGTCGGCCAACCTGCGTGCCGATATGGCCGAGGAGCGTTCGGCCGAGCTGGAGAACAAGGTGAAGGTGGGTGCTGTGATCCGCGCCCGCGACCTGCGCATGGTGGCCCTCAGCGACCGCAACAAGGAGGTGACGCGCATCAAGAATGCCGACCGCCTGCGTGTGGATTTTGTCCTCTCGGCCAACGAATTGGCTAAACCGGGCAACAAGGCGGTTTACCTGCGAATCACCTCGCCTGACGGCTATGTGCTGACCACCGAGTCGATGCCGACCTTCGCATTCGAGGGCGGACAGCTCAGCTACTCGGCGATGCGTGAGGTAGATTACCAGAACACCGACCTGGCTGTGGGTATCTACTACAACTCGACGGGCTTTGCTCCGGGTACTTACCAGCTCGAAATTTACATGGAGGGCCGTATGATCGCCTCGTCGGAGGTGATGATGCGATAGTGCCGCCTCAACACACAAAAAAAGAACCTGTCCGCATGGGCAGGTTCTTTTTTTGTGCTTATCTATCGGGTTACACCAGCGCAAAGGCCTCCTCGAAATCCTCAATCAGGTCGTCGGCGTGCTCCAGGCCGGCCGAGATACGCAGCAGCGTGGGGGTTACACCCGCAGCCTTCAAGTCAGCCTCGCTGAGCTGTTTGTGGGTCGTCGAGGCGGGGTGGGTGATCACCGTGATCGAGTCGCCGATCATGGTCATGTGCGCCGCCAGGTGCTGTGCCTCCACAAAGCGCACGGTGCTCTCCAGCGTACCCTTCAGCTCCACCGTGAAGACGGCCGACGAGCCGAAGCGGTAGTACTTCTTCGCCAGCTCGTAGTAGGGGCTATCCTCAAAGCCGACAAAACTCACACGCGCCACCTTGGGGTGCTGGCGGCAGTACTCAGCGAGCTTGCGGGTGGTCTCCACCTCCTGCTTCACGCGCAGCGAGAGGGTCTCCAGACCGATCAACATCAGGTAGGCATCGAAGGGCGAGGCACAGCATCCGAAGTCGCGCAAGCCATCCACGCGGCACTTTACGATGAAGGCCGAAGCCCCGAAGGTCTCCCACAAATTCAGGCCGTGGTAACCCTCCGAAGGGCCGTCGATGCGGGGGAACTTACCGTTGCCCCAGTTGAAGTTGCCACCATCGACAATCACGCCACCCATCGCCGTGCCGTGTCCGTTGATCCACTTCGTGGCCGAATCCACCACGATATTGGCACCCCACTCAAAGGGGTTGCAGAGATAACCGGCCGCGCCGAAGGTGTTATCCACCACGAAGGGGACTTCGTGCGCCTTGGCCACCTCGGCCAGCGCCTCCATGTCGAGCACCGCACAGGTCGGATTGCCCATGCTCTCGACATAGATCGCACGCGTCTGCTCGTCGCAGAGCGCCGCGAAGGCCTCCGGCGACTCCGACTCGGCGATGCGTACCTCAATGCCCAGGTCGCGCAGCGAGATGCGGAACTGGTTGTAGGTACCACCATAGAGGTAGGGGGATGCCACGATGTTCTCACCACGCTTGGCCAAGGCCGTGATGGTGAGCAGCACAGCCGACATACCCGACGATACGGCCAGCGCACCTACTGCACCGTAGAGGGCGGCAATGCGCTCCTCGTAGGCTGCCACCGTGGGGTTGTGCAGGCGTGTGTAGATGTTGCCACCCTCGGTCAGGTTGAAAAGGTTGGCGGCGTGGTCACAACTTTTGAAGCGGTAGGCTGCCGTGGGATAGATGCCTACGCCGCGTGCTCCGTTCTCAATCTGGGGGTCGAGACCTGCATGAATCTGGCGGGTCTCAAAACGATATTTCTTCTGTTCCATTAAACAAACGGTATTTTAACAACCTCTGCCTCGATCAGGCGGTCGCGGATCACCACCGCTACCGGCGTGCCGACCTTGGCATACTCACTCTTTACATAGCCCATTGCGATGCCGACCTTCAGTGTCGGCGACATCGTACCCGAGGTGACGCAACCGATCACCTCACCCTCGGGCGTTGCCAGCGAATAGCCGTGGCGCGGCACACCGCGACCGATCAGCTTCACGCCGACAAGCTTACGCGCCACGCCCGCAGCCTTCTCGGCCTCGAGCTTCTCGCGATCGATAAACTGCTTGCCCTCGGCAAACTTCGTGATCCAACCCAGACCACCCTCCAGCGGCGAAGTCTCGTCGTCGATATCGTTGCCATAGAGGCAGAAGCCCTTCTCCAGACGCAGCGTATCGCGTGCGCCGAGACCGATGTTCTTCAGACCGAACTCCTCGCCGGCAGCCCACAGAGCCTCCCAAAGGCGCTCGCCGTCCTCGTTTGCGACATAGATCTCGCAGCCACCCGAGCCCGTGTAACCCGTGATCGAGAGGATGGCGCTGCAGCCGGCGACCTCCGTTTTGCAGAAGGTGTAGTACTCCATCTCCTCCACCGGAATCGAGCACATCTTCTGTACGATCTTCATCGCCAGGGGACCCTGTACAGCCAGCTGGCAGATCTCATCCGAAGCGTTGTAGAGCTCCTTGCCGTGACCTGCCTCCATGCCCAACTTCGCACCCTCGGCGCAGATGTGCTGCCAATCCTTCTCCGTGTTGGCAGCATTGACGCAGAGCATGTAGGTCTCGGCATCGAAGCGGTAGACTAGGATGTCGTCGACAATGCCGCCACGACCATTCGGCATGCAGGAGTACTGCACCTTGCCGTCGTAGAGCTTCTCCACATCGTTCGTCGTGATGCGCTGCAAGAGTTCCACGGCCTTCGGGCCCTTGACCCAGATCTCGCCCATGTGGCTGACATCGAACACACCTGCACCGTTGCGTACCGTGGCGTGCTCATCGTTGATGCCGGTAAACTCGATAGGCATGTTGTATCCGGCAAACTCAGCCATCTTGGCGCCGTTTGCGATGTGATACTTCGTAAAAACAGTTGTCTTCATATCGCGTGTTATTGATTAATTTTCTTTGCGTTTCAAACCCAGACGCGGACAGCGCTTGAACTCCTTCTCGCGGTCGAAGAGGTAGCGGTAGGTCGTATGCATCTTGTGGCGCGAAGCCCCCACATAGGTCGTGATCATGCGGTTCATCACGGGATTGAAATCTCCAATCCAAGCCATCTCAAGGCTCTTGTAGCGGTTCGCCGCCGACTCCATGAACTGCTGATACTTGTACATGATGGCTGACTCTACCCCCTTGCCCTGCGCCTCGGGTGCGATGCCGAAGATCAGGCCAAAGATGCGATCACACGACTTGCGCACCTTCAACTCCCACAGCAGGCGCACCTTCTGCCAAATACCAAACTTACCCCCAAAGCGACCGATGATGCGGTTTAGGTCGGGGATCGAGACGAAGAATCCGATCGGCTCGTCGTGCTTGTAGGCGAAGATGATGATGCGCGGGTCGATGATCGGTTTCATCTGCCTCAACAAAGCTTGTGCCTCCTCACGCTCGATCGGTTTCACGCCCGTAAACATCGCCCACGCCTTGTTGTAGACCGTGCGGAACTGCTCGGCAGCCTCCTCCAGGTGTTTCAGGTCGATCTGCTCGACACGATACCCCTCGCCCAAGGCATAGAGACGCTCGGCACGGCTCTTCAGACGCTCGGAGGCTTCGGACTCGCCCAGCGTCCAGATGTAGGAGTTTTGGTTGAAATAGTTCTGAAAACCGTACTGCTCAAAGAGTCGCTGGTAATAGGGCGGGTTGTAGGGGTTCTTGTAGAGCGGCTCATAGTCGAAGCCATCGACCAACACGCCCCACCAATCGCTGCGCTGACCGAAGTTGATCGGGCCATCCATCGCCTCCATACCGCGCGCCGCGAGCCAGTCGCGGGCAGCATCGAAGAGCAGATTGGCCACCTCCTGCTCATCGATCGACTCGAAGAAGCCGCAACCGCCCGTCGGTTGCTCCTCGATGGAGGCCTTCGAACGGCTGTAGAAGGCGGCGATGCGTCCGACGATGCGCCCCGCTCCGTCGCGTGCGATCCAACGCACCGCCTCGCCATCGGCAAAGAGCTCGTTGCGTGTCGGATCGAAGACCTCCCGCAGATCGTTGTCCAACGGACAAATCCAGTGGGGATAGGCCTTATAATGCTCCTTGGGGTAGTCGATCCACCACTGCTCCTGCCGGGGTGTGATCACCTGCTCCAAAGTATAGATTGGTTTACTCATCGTCGTAACACATTTTCAACTATACAAAATTATAAAAGAAAACGGGATTTCGGGTGTCGCAGTGCCGAGATTATGCAAATAATTTTGCACGGTCGGGATCGTAGATCCGATTTTTGCGTATCTTTGTTAAAAGGAATTCTGCTTTTGCCCATGAACCCTACGACTATCAACCATACGACCGAGCGCCACGAGCACCGTTTTATGCGTTATCGCATCCATCGCATCCTGCTCGTCTGCTCCTCCTACGACGGTTACATCCTCGAGGAGGATGGCCACATCGAGTCGCAAATCAACCGTGAATACCTCGAGCTCAACCTCTCGAATCCGCCGGCATTGACGCGCGTCAGCTCGACCCGTGAGGCGCTCGAATTGCTCGAAGAGGACCCCTCGTTCGACTTCATCCTGACGATGTACAATGTAGGTGATCTGGATGTCTTCTCGTTTGGTAAGATTGTGCGCGAACGCTACGCCATTCCTGTGGCGCTGCTCACCTCCTTCTCGAAGGATATCTACCGCCGCATCGAGGAGCAGGATCGTTCGGGCTTGGACTATATCTTCTGCTGGCACGGCAATGCCGACCTGATCATCGCCATCATCAAGCTCGTCGAGGATAAGATGAATGCTGAGGAGGATATCTTGGAGGGAGGCGTGCAGGCAATTCTATTGGTCGAGGACTCGATCCGCTTCTATTCGACCTACCTGCCCGAGCTCTACAAACTGCTCCTGCTGCAAAATACCGAGTTTCTACGCGATGCCTTCAACGAGCAGCAGCAAATTCTGCGTAAGCGCGCCCGCCCGAAGGTGCTCTTGGCCACGAGCTATGACGAGGCGCTCGAACTCTTCGGACGCTACAAGCGCAATCTGCTGGGTGTAATCTCCGATGTGGGCTTCGTCATACACCGCAACGATCCGCCCGAGACGGAGCGTCTCGATGCCGGCATCGAGCTCTGTCGCCACATCAAGGAGCAGATTCCGCTGATGCCCGTACTTCTGCAGTCGTCGCAGACCGACTTCCGTCAACTGGCCTGCAGCCTCGGCGCTGGGTTTATCGCCAAGAACTCAAAGACGCTGCTCCTCGAGCTGCGCGACTTTATCCAGAAGGAGTTTGCCTTTGGCGATTTCATCTTCAAAGACCCCAATACGGGCATCGAGGTGGGGCGCGCCAAAGACCTGACCGAGATGCAGGCGATGATCGCCACGATCCCCGATGCCGCGTTCGACTACCACACCTCGCAGAACCACCTCTCGAAATGGCTCTTCTCGCGCGGTCTCTTCCCCTTGGCAGCCGCCATTCGTCGCCGCAACAAGAGCCACTTTGCAAACACCGAGGAGCACCGTCGCTCGATTGTGAATGCCATCCGCGACTACCGCACGCTGCTCGGTCAGGGCGTGGTGGCGAAGTTCGATGCCGAGACCTACACCGATGCGGTCGCCTTTGCCCGCATTGGCGAGGGTTCGCTCGGTGGTAAGGCGCGTGGTCTGGCCTTCATGAACTCGATGCTCATCAAGCACGCCCAATACGACAAACACCCCGGAGTGCGCATCCTGATTCCGCGCTCGGTGGTCATCGCCACGGAGTACTTCGACGAGTTTATCGAGCAGAACGGCTTGGCCGACATCCTCTCGCAGGAACTTTCGGATGAGGATATCCTCTCCGAGTTCGTAGCCTCGACCATTCCCCACCGCCTGCAGGAGGCCTTGAAAGCCTACCTGCGCACGGTGCGCACGCCGCTGGCCATTCGCTCCTCCTCGAAGCTCGAGGATTCGCACTTCCAGCCCTTTGCCGGCATCTACTCGACCTACATGGTCCCCTACACCCCCAATACCGATCAGCTCCTGCGCCTCGTGCTTCGCGCTATTAAGAGCGTCTACGCCTCGGTCTATTTTGCCGAGTCGAGGGCCTATATCCAGAGCTCGCAGAACCTGATTTCGGAGGAGAAGATGGCTGTCATCCTGCAGGAGGTATGCGGCACGGAGCAAGATGGGCTCTTTATGCCGACCCTCTCGGGTGTGGCGCGATCGATCAACTACTACCCGATTGGTGACGAGCGTGCCGAGGAGGGAGTCTGCAACATTGCGATGGGTCTGGGTAAGTTGGTAGTGGATGGTGGCCGCACGCTGCGCTTCTCGCCCGCCACGCCGCAACATATCCTGCAAACCTCCACGCCCGAACTCGCCCTGCGTGAGACGCAGAATGAGGTGTTGGCGCTCGATCTGAACCCGGCGGCTTTCCGCTCGTCGATCGACGATGCGGTGAATCTGCGTCGCTTGAAGCTCACCGAGATCGCCTCGCTGCGCCAAGCACGCTTCGTGACCTCGGTGTGGGATCGTGACAACGAGCGCATCTCGGATAGCCCATTCGATCGTGGTCGTCGTGTGATTACCTTCAACAACATTTTGAAATACAACACCTTCCCGCTTGCAGAGATCGTCTCCGACCTCCTGCGTATGGGCGCCGAGGAGATGCGCTGCCCGGTGGAGGTGGAGTTTGCTGTCAATATGGATGTGCCCGGCGGTCAGGAGAAGATCTTCAACCTGCTGCAGATCCGCCCGATCATCGACAACCAGGACAACCGCTCGATCGATTGGGAGTCGGTCAAACTCGAGGAGGCGTTGGTCTATGGCGAGCAGGCACTCGGTATTGGCCGCATGAGCGACCTGCACGATCTTGTCTACATCAAGACCGGAGCCTTCTCCTCGCTCGTCACGGAGCAGATTGCCGAGGAGCTCTTGGAGCTCAATCGCCGCATGCAGGCTGAGGGACGCGGCTACATCCTCGTCGGCCCGGGTCGTTGGGGCTCGTCGGATCCCTTCCTCGGCGTGCCGGTGAAGTGGACGCACATCTCCGAGGCGCGCGTGATCGTGGAGTGCGGCATCAAGGAGTTTGAGATCGAGCCCTCGCAGGGTACGCACTTCTTCCAAAATGTCACCTCACTCGGTGTGGGTTACCTGACGATCAACCCCTATCGTGGCGACGGTCTCTTCCGTCAGGAGTACCTCGACAGCCTGCCGGCACACTACGAAGGCAAGTACCTACGCTGGGTGCACTTCGATCAGGAACTGGAGGTGGCCATCGACGGTCGTGCGAATAAGGGTGTGATTTTGGAACAAAATTAATGATTTTGCGATTTTCCTTCGGTTTTTGCGATGAACTATCAGATATTATGCTATATTTGTGATAGGAAAACGCTACGGAACCGAATCTTAAAACAATCATAGCAGTATGAATGTCGAAAAATTGATGCTCAAATTAGAGCGCAAACACCCCAATGAGCCTGAATATCTGCAGGCCGTGCGCGAAGTGCTGACCACCGTCGAGGAGGCTTACAACCAGCATCCCGAATTTGAGGCCAACAAGATTGCCGAGCGCATTGTTGAGCCCGATCGTCAATTCACCTTCAAGGTAACTTGGGTCGACGACCGCGGTCAAGTGCAGGTGAACACGGGCTACCGCGTGCAGTTCAACAACGCGATCGGCCCCTATAAGGGTGGGTTGCGTTTCCATCCCTCGGTGAACCCCTCGATCTTGAAGTTCCTCGGCTTTGAGCAGATCTTCAAGAACGCCCTGACGACCCTCCCGATGGGTGGTGCGAAGGGTGGTTCGGATTTCGACCCGAAGGGCAAGTCGGCCGGTGAGGTGATGCGCTTCTGTCAGGCCTTTATGATCGAGTTGTGGCGCCACATTGGCCCCGAGACCGATGTCCCGGCAGGTGATATCGGTGTAGGCGGTCGTGAGATCGGCTACCTCTATGGCATGTACCGCAAGCTGGCACGCGAGAATACGGGTGTGCTGACGGGTAAGGGCATGACCTATGGCGGCTCGCTCATTCGCCCCGAGGCTACGGGCTTTGGTGCGGTCTACTTCCTGGTGCAGATGCTTGCCGAGCAGGGTATGGAGATCGCCGGACAGCGTATCGCCATCTCGGGCTTTGGCAATGTAGCCTGGGGTGCAGCAAAGAAGGCCACAGAGTTGGGCGCAAAGGTCGTGACGATCTCGGGCCCGGATGGTTATATCTACGACGAGGCGGGTCTCAACGAGGAGAAGATCGCCTATATGTTGGAGTTGCGTGCCTCGAACAACGATGTGGTGGCTCCCTATGCCGAGAAGTTCCCGGGTGCGAAGTTCGTCGCAGGTCATAAACCGTGGGAGGTGGCCGTGGATATCGCCATGCCGTGTGCTACGCAGAATGAGCTGGGCGGTGAGGATGCCAAGCAACTTTTAGCCAATGGCGTGAAGATCGTGGCCGAGGTGTCGAATATGGGTTGCCGTCCCGAGGCGATTGAAGCCTTCATCGAAGCGAAGATCCCCTATGGCCCGGGCAAGGCGGTCAATGCCGGTGGCGTGGCTACCTCGGGCTTGGAGATGACCCAGAACTCGCAGAAACTGAATTGGACGGCCGAGGAGGTGGATGCAAAGTTGCACCAAATTATGTCGTCGATCCATACGGCCTGCATTGAGTACGGCACAGAGGCGGGTGGCTACATCAACTACATGAAGGGCGCCAATATTGCCGGCTTTATGAAGGTGGCTAAGTCAATGGTTGAGCAGGGCGTGATTTAGCTTTCCGAATTAGCCTATACAAAAAAGAACCTACCCGCTGGGTAGGTTCTTTTTGCGTTTGTACAGAGCATTAGAAGCTCGTCGTCACCTGCACGATGGCCAGGTTGCGGTGACCCACCGTCTGATCCTCGTAGGTGTAGTTGGCCTGCAGGCGGAGGTACTTCAGCGGCTTCCACGACACGCCCAGCGTATAGTTCGTCTGATCAAACTTCTCGTAGAACTCCGTAGCCTTCTCCTGGAAGTTCTCGCAACGCGCGGCCACTGCCCAATTCTTGCAGAAGCGGACGCCGGCCAAGGCATACCAACCGTGGGAGTCGATCTCGCCGTACTCCAAGCCGCTCTTGCCGCCAACATACTCACCACGCACTACGAAAGCGCCCTTGTCGTAGGCCGAACCCACCGACCAACGCTTACGCGTGTAATACTCCTCGCCATACTCGCCCCAGTAGTAGGAGCCCGAGAGCAGCCATCCCTCTACAAGCTGCAGGGTCAGACGACCCACCACATCCTTCGATTTGTTGTTGTCGACAATGTTGAGATCCGTGCCGTTCAGCAGCGCAAAGTCGTAGGCGATGCGCCCCTTGCAGAGTGCACCATGGAGGTTGAAACCCGTGCCGCGATCCGAGGTTTTGAGCGTCGTCGAGCCGATCTTCTCCGAAGTGCCGACCAGACGCTGGATGACCATCGGGTAGTCGATCATCATCATGCGCAGGGGCGAGTAGTCGGGATTCTCGATCGTGAAGGGTACTTTGAACTGACCCACCTTGACCTTGAACTGCTCGAAGGGCTTGTAGTCGAAATAGGCATCCAGCAGTTTAAAGCTCAAGAGCTCAGGCTGGATCTTATAGTCGATCTTCGGGGTGATCTGCCCTGACAGACTCACACGCACACGGCGCATACGGAAGGTGGAGAGATCCTCCGCATTCGCATACTGTCCCTGGACATATCCCGAGATCTTCGGGAGGGCGGCCACCACCTGTTCCCACTTGTTCGTCTGCGCCTGCAGCTCATTGACCTGCTGCGTGAGGGCGGCAATCTGTGCCGACTGCTCCTCGGGCGTTAGCGTCTGCGCCTGAAGTTGCAGCGTAACGAGTGCGAAGAGTGCGAGTGCTATTTTCTTCATCGATTTGTGTTTTGGTTTATCCTATTCTGTCGCCTACAAAGATCGAGATTTTTTTTCAATCAGCCAAGCTTTTCACCTCCGAAACACACCCCTGGCACTGCTACGGAAGCGGAAGGGAGAGCGTTCGAGCATCTTGATAACCATTCGGATAGGGGCTCCAAAGCCACGCCTGGCCGTTGGTCAGTCGGATGCGCACGCCCAATTGCAGGGTGGTGTTGTCGATCACATAGATCGGGGGCAGGAGACCGTAGGGGTGCGTAAGGCGGTAGAGCGAGGCGTGGGGAATTACGGGGTGGAGGCGCAACTGCTCATAGAGTGCCTTCGTGGCGGGATCGGTCGGAGCGCGAAACTCCTGCTGGGCGTGAGCTGCCGAGTCGACCAGCCGCATCCAGGCGATCCGCTCCTCGGCCGAGGGACGGTAGAGCCAGAGGGTGTCCTCCTCCTGCGCAAGGGAGGAGACTACGCGAAGGAGCAGGAGCAACAAAAAACAGCGTTTCATCCCTGGAAACGCTGCAAGAATCACGCCCGAAGGTGCTTCGGTGTAGTTAGAAAACCTCACGCAGAATGCGCACCGACTGCACGGCATTGATGCTGTCGAGGTGGTAGCCGAAGTAGGCGAGCATGGCGTTGAGAAAGTCGACACGCTGCGTGCGGTTCAGCTCCAGGTAGGGAAGCTCGGTGGCGGGCAGCATCAGCAGGTAGTCGAGCAGTTGTGCCTCCCCGGGCTCCATCACCAGCGGGTGGAGCGGGCGATGCGGCACATAGAGTCCCTCTTTGATGTCGAAGTAGTACCCTTCCGAGTAGTCGTTGCCGGGGCAGTAGCCGAGCAGGCGGCTCAGTCGAGCCAAGAACCAAAGGTGGAAGTTGGCTACCCCCTCCTGCATGGTATCGAGCGCCGCGACCGAGTTCCAGACAAAGTCGAAGAGCGCCTCGTTGGGCTCGCTCTCGCGCACCAGGCGGTAGATCACCTCGGCCATAAAGATCGCCATCGTCGATTTGCGCACATCGAAGGGGATTCCCTGCAACAAAAATCCTCCGCGCACCTCCTTGAAACGGTGCATCTGGCTGCTCTGTGCCGGCTCCAACCCCTCGAACTCCACGGGAAAGACGGGCTGAAAGAGCGCCTGCTTCGATCCGCGTCCCGTGCGTGAGCGCACTCCCTGCACCATATAGCTGCGGCGGCCGCCCACATCGGTCAGCAGATAGACGATCATCGACGAGTCGCCATATTTGAGCGTGTGCAACACAATGCCTCGCCCTTTGTAGGTTTTCAATCTCGGAAGGTTGTAATATTATGTAAAATTATCTACCTTTGTCTTGCCGCAAAGTTATCGAAAAAATGGCAGAAAACCTACAAAAATGGCAGGAGGTCGGGAAGAAATACCGCACCCACATCCGTTTCGAGCGGAGGCTGTCGGCCAACACCATAGCCTCCTACATGCGCGATTATCGCACCTTTGCCCACTTCATCCTGCGCTGGTACGATGTGCCGCCGCAGCGGGTCGAGCGCGTGATGATCGAGCGCTACCTGGCGTGGCTCTATGATCAGGGGCGGGAGAAGAGCTCGCAGGCACGCGCCTTGAGCTCCGTGCGCAGCCTCTACGCCTATCTCCTGCTGACCGACCGCATCGAGGCCTCGCCTGCCGAGTTGATCGAGGCACCCAAATGTGGTCGCCACCTGCCGGATGTGCTCTCCACGGAGGAGATCGATCGCCTGATTGCCGCCATCGACCCCTCGACCACCAAGGGCATACGCGACCGCGCGATGCTCGAGGTGCTCTACTCCTGTGGAGTGCGTGTCTCGGAGCTTGTATCCTTGCGCATCGGCGACCTCTTCTTTGGCGAGGGATATATCCGTGTGGTGGGTAAGGGCGATAAGCAACGCTTGGTGCCGATCAGCGATGTGGCGCGTGAGCGTATCTCGGCCTACCTCGACGAGCGTCGCACCTCGGGCGAGGAGGTGCTCTTCCTGAACAATCGCGGCACGAAGCTTACACGCGTGATGGTCTTCACCATTCTCAAGGAGGCAGCACGCCGTGCCGGCATCGAGAAGCAGATCTCCCCCCACACCCTACGCCACTCCTTTGCCACGCACCTCCTGGAGGGCGGTGCCGGCATCCGTCAAGTGCAGGAGCTCTTGGGTCACGAGAGCATCCTCACAACGGAGATCTACACCCACCTCGACCGCGAGCACCTGCGCTCGACCGTCGAAGAACACCTGAAACTCTAAAAACACGACCGATATGAGAACTCGAAAACTCCTCTTGCTCCTGCTGACCGCCTTCGTGGCTGTCGGTTGCAACTCCACGACCCCAAAAACACGCCAACAAGTCGATCCCGGCCGATTGGATTGCTACGACGACTTCACCTCGCGCCACTTCCCCGTGCGCGATGTCTTGGTGTGGCTCCCGGAGGATTACAACCCAGAGGAGCGCTATGCTGTGCTCTATATGCACGATGCGCAGATGATCTTCGATGAGCAGACTTCGTGGAACAAGCAGACCTGGAATGTGGATTCGGTGGCTACTGCGGTGCAACGCGACGGGCGTTGCCGTAAGTTTATTGTGGTGGGCATCGAGAACCACCCGCAGAACCGCCTCACGGAGTATATGCCGCAGCGCGTGTTGGATTATGTACCCGAGGATAACGGGCAGCTTGCGACCTTTGGTCGGGTGAACTTCATCGCCGACAACTACCTAAAGATGATTGTCGAGGAGCTGAAGCCAATGATCGATCGCACCTATTCGACCCTGCCCGATGCAGCCAATACGGCGATCATGGGATCGAGCATGGGTGGCCTGATCTCGCTCTACGCTCTGTGCGAGTACCCCGAGGTCTTTGGTGCTGCGGGCTGCCTCTCGACCCACTCGCCCGTGGCTCTCTGTAACTTTGAGGTGGAGGCACCAATCTGGTCGAGGGCCTTCCGCGACTACCTGAACGACCACCTGCCCGCTGTGGGCGTCAACCGCGTCTATATGGACTATGGTGATCAGACGCTCGATGAGGCCTATGCGCCCTTCCAACAGCAGATCGATCAGCTCTTCTTCGCCAAGGGGTGGGGCGAACCCTACTTTACCACGCGCTTCTTCGCCGGTCACGCTCACGATGAGCGCTCGTGGCAATTGCGCTTGCACGAGCCCTTGGAGTGGATTTTTGGCCGATAGGATTGGGTGGATACCTCTTAAATAAAAACGAGTCGCAGGAGCGACTCGTTTTTTAATGCTTGTATTAGAACTCCTCGATAGTGGGTTTTCCGTCTAACCAGGCAGCCATGTTGAGCACGAGCAGGTTCCAATTCTGGAAGCCCTTATTCAAGACCGGCTCGCCGTTTTCGGGAAGGTAGTACTCGTGCAACGCACCGAAACGCTCGTAGTCGCGTCCAAGCAGCAGGATCGTCTTCTCGGCCAGCTCGCGTGCCTCAGCCTCATATCCATAGCGCACCAAGCCGCGGAATACCAGGTAGTTCACATTGATCCAGATCGGTCCCTGCCACGAGGAGGGGTTACCGCTTGCGCGCAGATCGTACATCTTTTCGAGGGGCGAGAGGGTGCGGATGCCGGCCGGAGCATTGAACGAGCGTGTGTCGCGGAACTGTCGCTCAACAATCTCTTTGGCCTCCTCCTCCGAGGCGATTCCGGCCCACATAGCCATAAAACCGCTCCAGACACTGAAACGCTGAATCAGGCAGTCGTAGCTGCGCGGTTGGCCGACATGCAAGTATAGGTCGCCGGGGCGCAGCCCCTCGATCTCAGGTTGCTCGATCGGCAGGAGGTTTAGATCTACGCTATAGTAGAATCCGTCGCGCGGATCCCAGCAGTGCTTGCGGATGGCTGCTTTCAGCGCCTCGGCCTCGGCAGCATAGCGGTCGGCAATCTCAGGCATCGCGAGGCGGTCGGCCAGGTACTCCATAGCGAGCAGCTCGCGGTACATCAGCGCATTGAGGAAGATCGATCCTGAACTTCCGTGCGGACGATAGAAGGTGCTCGGGTCGTTGTCTACGCCGATCGCCTCGTCTGTTTGCCAATACATGAGCCCCGTCTGGCGATGACGATGGTGGTTCAGGTAGCACGACACGAAGGCCTGCAGGTGGTAGAACTTCTCGCGCAGCCACTCGGCGTCGCCTCCCGTCGTGCGGGTGATGAAGGCGGCGTGCTGGGCAATCGTGGGCTTGTGCATATTGCTCTTCCAGGGGTTACGCTTTTGGAGCATCTCCTCGCGCGAGGGGGCATTGCGCTCGATCCAAATCGGAATCCACCCCTCCATGCCTCCGTAGTGGAGCGCATTGAGCACACAGCCCTGCTCATATTTCAGCGCCTCGTGGCGATCCTTCTCTGTGCCATTTTCGAGCAGATTCTGACGCAACGCCACATTGCTCAGCCACGAATCCCAATCCCACAACATATCGAGGTATTGGTTGCTTCCGGGTGCCAAGAAGGGGTAAACCAACGCACCACCGGCCTCACGATACATACCACGCAGGTCGCGCTTGATGTACTTGCGGCAGATCTCCTTATACCGTTCGATGTTCTCCGCTGTGCGCTCCGGCATCTCAGCCCGCACAACGCCCACAGCGGCCAAAACCGCCACCAGAAATGCAGTGAAGTGTTTCATACCTACAAATATAGGAAAATTTGGCCAGAAGATTGCATTCTTGGATAGAAAAAAGAAAAACTGGCTTAATGGTCAAAAAGAGACCTGCGCGAGGGGCAAAATAAGCACCATAGAACAACAAAAAAACCGCGCTAGATTGCTCTAACGCGGTTTTGTGCCCAGGACAAGACTCGAACTTGCACGAACTAATGTTCACTACCCCCTCAAAGTAGCGTGTCTACCAATTTCACCACCTGGGCAGACACTTCCCGATGATTTTCGTCATTCGGGAGTGCAAATATAGGTAGGATTTTACAAAATGCAAAATTTTCGCACAAAAATTTGATTTTTCTGCTTCAATTCTACAATTTCACCCCCATTTCCTCGACCAAATAGCCGGCTCCACCCACGCGATCGATCACCATCAGCACATAACGGATGTCGACCGCGATGTTGCGGCAGATCGTCGGATCAAACTCAATATCGCTCATCGTAGAGCGCCAGGTGCGGTCGAAGTTGATACCGATCAACTCTCCACGGCTGTTCAGCACCGGCGAACCCGAGTTGCCACCCGTAGTGTGGTTCGTAGCGAGGAAGCAGACCGGCACGGTCGTACGACCGCCCATCTCCGTTGCCCAGCGGCCATAGGACTTCGTAGCGTAGAGGTCGCGCAGCGACTGCGGGATGTCGTAGTCGTAGATCGCCGGATTATCCTTGGCGATGATGCCGTCGATGGTCGTGTGGGGAATATGATACTCGCCATCGGCATACTCATAGCCTGCAATCGAGCCATACGACACGCGCAGCGTCATATTCGCATCGGGGAAGAAGGCACGCTCACGATCGAAGCACATCAGCGCCTGCATAAAGGGGCGATACCAACGCTCGATGGCGGGGAGGTTGCTCAGGTTGCGCGGCAGACGACCCTGCGTGTTGCGCACAGCCTTATATAATAAGGTAGCGGGATCCGCCGCCAGCTCCTCCTCCGTAGCGCTCTTCCAGCTCTCAGCCGAGCGCAGCAGGCTCGTCGTGAAGAGGTGGTCTACATAGGCCTCCACCGAGCCCTGCGCCTCAATGAGCGCCTTCAGCTCCGCCGGATAGCTCTCCGCTGGGCAGTAATCGGCAAAGCCCTGCAAAACACAAAGTGCCAAGGCACGCTCCACGGTCGGATCAAAATCCTTATAGCTCTGCTCAATCTCGCGCTCCAGCTCCGCACGACGCTCCGGTGCGGTATCCGCCCTGCGCGCCGCAGCCAGACGACCGGCCAGCGTAGCGATCTCGATCGTACGCACGGTCTCATTCTTCAGCTCCTGCAGGCAGTAGGCCTCCGTGTGGGCTGCATAAGCCGCCTCGAGCGAATCAAGCAGGTGTGCGTATTCGGGCTTATCGGCAGCCCAAGTGCGGAACTCTGCCTCGTAGGCCTCCTTCTTGGCCACCGTGTTCAGACGCTTCAGACCAAGCACCTCGCCCTGCCACTTCTTCCAGGCGTTGGCGATGTTGGCGTGCTTAGAAGCGTACTGAATGCGCACCTTCGGATCAGCCTCCTGCGCCGCACCGATGATCGCCAGGCGACGCGTGCGGAGATCGATCTTCATCGGGTCGGAGCGGTGCTGCACATAGCGCACGGCATCTGAGGTGATATACTGCTGGGTGTTGCCCGGGAAGCCATAGATCATCGTGAAATCACCCTCCTTCACCCCCTCGGTCGAGACCTTAAAGTGGCGCTTCGGACGGTAGGGCACATTCTTCGGCGAGTAGGCTGCCGGCTCATTGTTCTCGTCGGCATAGATACGGAAGACGGAGAAGTCGCCCGTATGGCGTGGCCAGATCCAGTTATCGGTGTCGCCACCGAACTTACCGATCGACGAGGGAGGTGCACCCACCAGGCGCACATCGTCGTACTGACGGTAGACAAAGAGGAACTGCTGGTTGCCGTAGTACATCTGCTCGACCGAGGCACGGTAGCCCTTACCCTCACGCTCCGCGGCAGCAATGATCGCCTTGGGCGTCTCACCCGCCTGGATGCGGTCGGTTACCTCCTCCATACGCACCAGGATGCGCACATAGAGCCCCTCATTGGGGAGCTCCTCCTGTCGGTTGCGTGCCCAGAATCCACGCGTAAGGTAGTCGTGCTCGAGGGTCGAGTGGAACTGAATGGCGTCGTAGCCGCAATGGTGGTTGGTGAGCACCAAGCCCTGCTCCGAGACAATTTCACCCGTGCAGAAGCCACCAAAAAGCACCACGGCATCCTTCATCGAAGCCTCGTTGATGCTGTAAATATCAGCCTCTGTGAGTTCAAATCCCTTCTCGCGCATCGCACCGATGCGATCGGCTACCAGGCTCGGCAGCCACATACCCTCGTCGGCCATGGCGGGAAGCCACGCCGCAAGCAAGAGCAAAATGGTCAGCAGTCGTTTTTTCATCTTATTGTTTGGTTATAAATTTTTCAAGTTCGACATAGAGGCGCTGTATGGGCAACCCCATCACATTGTAGAACGATCCGTCGATGCGCTCGATGGCAGCATAGCCGATCCACTCCTGGATACCGTATGAGCCCGCCTTATCGAAGGGTCGATAGTGATCAACATAGTGTTCGATCTCCTCTGCACGCAGGCTGCGAAACCAGACATCGCTACGCACCGAGAAGGTGCTGGTACGCTCCGCTGAGCGGATCGTAACACCCGTAACAACCGTATGCGCCCGACCTGAGAGGCGACCCAGCATACGCAGTGCATCCTCCCGATCGCAAGGTTTCCCAAGCACCTCGCCATCGAGGATCACCACCGTATCGGCCGTCAGCAAGAGGTCGTTGTCGGCCAGCGGATCGGGGTAGGCCTCGCTCTTCAACTGTGCCAGAAAAGCAGGCACATCCTCCGCCGGTAGCGTTTCCGGATAGCACTCCTCGCACTCGTAACGCGGAGCAAGTTCATAGGGAATAGCACAGCCCGTCATCAGCTCGCGGCGACGAGGCGACTGCGAGGCCAACAACAAGCGGTAGGGAGCCAATTTCTCGTGCAACAACATCGGTTAGCGGATATCAAAGTTCAACATTTCGTGGCCGCAGAGCGTAGCTCGGAGGTTATCTCCGGCCGACACCTTGCCCACGCCCGACGGCGTACCCGTAAAGAGCAGGTCGCCCATGCGCAGCGTCACATATTTCGAGACATGAGCAATGAGCTGATCCACCGTCCAAAGCATCTGGCGCGTGTCGCCCTGCTGACGCACTTCGCCATTGAGCGCCAACTCAAAGTTCAGTTCCTGCACCTTGCCTCCCAACTCGGCCAGCGAGAGAAATTGGGGCGCGAGCGCCGCCGAGTAGTCGAACGACTTGCAGGCCTCCCACGGCAGGCCCTCGGCGATCGCACGACGCTGCAGGTCGCGTGCCGTAAAATCGATGCCAAGACCCACCTCGTCATAGTAGCGATGGGCGAAACGCTCCTCGATGTAGCGCCCCACGCGGTTGATGCGTACCACCAGCTCACACTCGTAGTGAATCTCGTTCGAGAAGGGCGGAATATAGAACGGATCGTTGTTGCGCAACATTGCCGTATCGGGCTTCATGAAGAAGAGCGGCTCGGAGGGGCGAATGCCACCACCACCGAGATCCTTCTCCTGGATATGGTCGTCGTAGTTGCGACCGATGCAGATAATTTTCATACTATTTCTTCATTTTTTGCAGCTCCCCCACCATCGCTTGAGCGAAGCGATCACTAGCACCGGCACCTCCGATGATGGTTCGCAACTCGTGGAAGTCGGCAAGCATCTTTTCGCGTTTGGCACCCCCCTCGAGGATCGCACGCAGCTCGGCCTCGGCCTGCTCCATATCGATGCGATTACAAACCAACTCGCGCACCGCCTCGCGTCCCAAATTGATGTTTACCAACGACACGAAGGGAATCTTCAACACATAGGGGCGCAGAACCTCGTAGAGTTTCGGGATGTGGTAAAGCACCATTTCGGGGATCCCCATCAGCGCCGTTTCGAGGGTTGCCGTACCCGAGGTCACAATCGCCGCCTCGCTCAGAGCGAGAATCTGCTGCGTTTCGCCGCAGAGGTAGCGCACCTCCGAGCCTGCCAGATGCTGATCATAGAGCGCACGGTCAAGCCACGGCACGGCCGTCACGACAAACTGCCGATCGGGAATGCGTTGGGCAAGCTGCACCATATCGGGCAGATTCTCTCGAATCTCGTTCGGACGCGATCCCGCCACCAGGGCAACAATCGGACGCTCGTCGAGGTTATGCTTGCGCAGGAACTCCTCACGCGACGTGAGGGTGGCGCGACGCAGGGCGATATCATCAGAGAGCGGATTGCCGCAGAAGATCGGCTCGATGCCAAACTTCCCGAACCACTCGGTCTCGAAGGGGAAGATCGTGTAGAGGCGATCGACATACTTTCGGATCTGCTTCACACGACGCTGCTTCCACGCCCACACCTTCGGGGCGATGTAGTAGAAGACCGCAAAGCCCTGCTCCTTGGCCCAGCGGGCGATCTTGAGGTTGAAGCCCGGGTAGTCGATGAGAATCACCACATCGGGCGCAAAAGCCGCGATGTCGCGCTGACAATCCACAAACTGGCGACGGATCGTCGGCAGGTTTTTCAGCACATTCACAAAGCCAAAGAACGAGGTCTCGCGGTAGTGCTTAGCGAGGTGCTCCGCGCCACCTGCCTCAGCCATCAGATCTCCGCCCCAGAAACGAAACGACGCCTCGGGGTCGGCTGTTTTCAACCCCTCGATCAATTTTGCTCCGTGCAGATCACCCGAGGGCTCACCGGCGATGAGATAATATCTCATAAATTCAGAATTTAGAATGCAAAATTCAAAATTAAATAATCCCTTCCATTCAAAAAGTCGAATTTAAACTCAACCTCCTTGATCGTATCGCGCAACCCTCTCTAATACGGTTTTTCAAACGGTTGCGCAGCCTCAATTTTGAATTCTAAATTCTACATTTTGAATGACGAAGCTACTCCTCCAGCAGATCCGGACGCAGCGCTTCGGTGCGAGCATAGGCCTGCTCCTCCTGCCACTTGGCGATCTCGGCAAAGTTGCCCGAGAGAAGCACATCGGGGACACGCCAACCGCGGAACTCGGCCGGACGGGTATAGACAGGCGGTGCTAAGAGGTTATCCTGAAAGCAGTCGGTAAGCGCTGAGCTCTCATCACCGATCGCTCCCGGCACGAGGCGCACCACCGAATCGGCGATGATGCAGGCCGCAAGCTCGCCACCCGTCAGCACATAATCACCAATCGAGATCTCGCGCGTGATCAGGTGCTCGCGGATGCGGTGGTCGATCCCCTTGTAGTGTCCGCAGAGGATGATGATATTCTCGAGCATCGAGAGGCGATTTGCCTCGTGCTGATTGTAACGGATACCATCGGGCGAGGTGTAGATAATCTCGTCGTAGTGACGCTCCGATTGCAGCTTCTCCACCAACTCGAAGACCGGCTCACACTTCATCACCATGCCCGCCTCGCCTCCGAAGGGATAGTCATCGGTCGTCTTGCGCTTGTCGTGGGCATAGTCGTGGAGGTTGTGCACCACGATCTCCACCAAACCCTTCTCCTGCGCACGACGCAGGATCGACTCATTGAGCGGCGACGACATCAAATCGGGCACCGAAGATATAATATCGATTCTCATATTAAATTCAAGATTTAGAATTTAACCTGCTCCTGCAGAACCTCAACCACAAACGGGTTATACATCGCCTCGTGGCCGAGCGTGCTCTCCTCGGCGTGACCCGGGTAGAGCGCCACCTCATCACCCAGCGGCAACAGCACACCCAGGATCGAGCGCATCAGCGTCGGATAGTCGCCACCCTCGAGGTCAGTGCGGCCGATCGACTCACGGAAGAGCGTATCGCCCGTAAAGAGCACCTTCTCCGCCTCGTTATAGAAAGCCACGCCTCCCGGCGTATGGCCCGGAGTCTTCAACACACGCAGCGTCGTGTTGCCGAAAGTGATTTCGGGGGTCGCGTCGAGATCGATCTCTACGGCAGGCATCTCCTTGATTGGCATACCGAAGACCGAGCCCGCAGCGAGCTGGCCATCGAGCAGGTACTGATCCTTTTTCGACATAGCAAACGGAATCCCATAGCGACGCACGAGGTGGCACACACCCAGCACATGGTCGAAGTGGCCGTGGGTATTGACCGCCATGACGGGCGTGAGCCCCTTTTCGGCGATCAGATTATCGAGTACAGCATCCTCGGCGGGGTTTGAGTTGCCCGCATCGATGATGACACACTCGTTCGTATCGTCCCACACGACATAGGTATTTTCCCCGATGGGGTTAAACTGTAAGGTTACAAACTTCATATCCAAATACGATTTTCGACAAAGATAGGCAAAATTTACCTATCTTTGTGCCGTAAGCAAGAATTTATGGCAAGAAAGAAGCAGAATTACCCTCTTTTGGAGGGGCTTGAAATCACGACAATCGCCGCCGAAGGCAAGGCGATGGGTCGTTGGAACGACCAGGTGGTCTTCGTACCGATGACCGTCCCGGGCGATGTGGTCGATGTGCAGATCCGCCAGAAGCGTCGCCGCTTCATGGAGGGTTTTGTGGTCAACTATGTGAAGCGCTCGCCGCTGCGTGCAGAACCCTTCTGCGCCCACTTTGGCATTTGCGGCGGTTGCAAGTGGCAGAACCTCCCCTACGAGGAGCAGCTCCGCTTCAAGACCGAGCAGGTGCGCGACCAGCTCACCCGCATCGGCAAGATCGAGCTGCCCGAGATCCGTCCCTGCCTGGGATCGGCCGAGACGCGCTACTACCGCAACAAGCTCGAATTCACCTTTGCCGACCGCCGTTGGCTCACCTATGAGGAGGTGGCTTCGGGTGCCGATCTGGAGGCCTCGCCGGCGCTGGGCTTCCACATCCCGAACATGTTCGACAAGGTGCTCGACATCGACCACTGCCACCTGCAGGGCGACCCCTCGAACGCCATCCGTACCGCCATCAAAGCCTTCTGCATCGAACACGGCTATTCGTTCCACAACGCCCGCGAGCACACGGGTCTGATGCGCAACATCACGATCCGAACCGCCTCGACCGGCGAGGTGATGCTCATCGTGGTCTTCGGCGAGGATCGCCCGAAGGAGATCACCGCACTGCTCGATTTCCTCACGGAGCGTTTCCCCGAGATCACCTCACTCTTCTATGTAATCAACACGAAATGGAACGACTCGATCAGTGACCTGGAGCACATCTGCTACCGTGGCAAGGATCACATCATGGAGGAGATGGAGGGTCTGCACTTCAAGGTGGGCCCCAAGAGCTTCTACCAGACCAACTCAAAGCAGGCTTACGAGCTCTACAAGGTGACGCGCGAGTTTGCCGACCTGAAGGCCGAGGATACGCTCTATGACCTCTACACAGGTACGGGTACGATCGCCAATTTCTGTGCACGCCGCTGCGCGAAGGTGGTCGGCATCGAGTATGTAGCCGACGCCATTGAGGATGCAAAACTCAACTCCTCGATCAACGGCATCGAGAACACCAGCTTCTACGCCGGCGACATGAAGCGCGTGCTGAGCGACGACTTCGTGAAGGCGAACGGCCATCCGGATGTGATCATCCTCGACCCGCCGCGTGCCGGAGTGGATGAGCCGGTGTTGGAGGTGATCCTCCGTGCTGCGCCCGAGCGCATCGTCTATGTAAGTTGCAACCCCGCCACGCAGGCGCGTGACTTGGCGCTGCTCGATGCGGAGTATCGTGTCGAAGCGGTGCAGCCCGTGGACATGTTCCCCCACACACACCATGTGGAAAATGTCGTTAAACTCGTAAAGCGATAGGCGCAACAGCCTGATAGTAAAAACAAAAAACCTGCCTTTCGGGGCAGGTTTTTTATTTGGGACTCTTTGCAAAATTCCCTAAATTGCTCTTCGCGTTTATTTACGCCTCACCCATCTTGGGACCGGAGTGCTGTGCTGAAGTCGGAGTGGGAATTTCGATCTTACCGATGGTCGACTCGTAGCGCACGATGTTCTCCTGCAGCGAGCGCAGAAGACGCTTGGCGTGCTCGGGCGTGAGCACCACGCGGCTCTTGATGCGCGCCTTCGGCAGGCCGGGCATCACGGTCGCAAAATCCAGGATAAATTCCGAGGTGGAGTGGGTGATCAGCGCAAGGTTCGAATAGATACCCTCGCCCACCTCTGCATCGAGTTCGATCTCGACGCCATATTGCTGCATATCTGCCATAACTTTCAGCTTTTCGACACCACAAAAGTAGTGGTTTTAGCCACCCCCTTTACAAGAAGCGAACCAAAGTTTTCGATATTTTATCAACAGATTGCCCAAAGGCTATGGGCTTTGCGATATTTTTTTTCGTATCTTTGCAAACAAAATCCTGTTTTCGACAATGACGGTTACACTTTTGGAGGTTTTGATCCGCGGACTAATGGTCGGCGTAGCGGCTTCGATCACGGTTGGTCCCGTGGCGGTGCTCTGCATCCAGCGCACGCTCTCGAAAAACCGCCGTTCGGGCATCGTTTCCGGAGCCGGTGTTGCAGTGGCCGACACCTTCATGGCGATCATTGCGCTGCTCTTCTACTCCATGCTCGAGCACTACATCCACCAGTACGACACGCTACTGCGCGTCATCGGTGGCATCTTTGTTGTGATCGTCGGCGTCTATGTCTTCACGCGCAACCCCGTGCCGCAGATTCGCCGAAACCGCGCCGGTAAGAGTTCGCTCTGGCAAGATTTTGCATCGATCTTCGGCCTCACGATCGCCAACTTCATCATGGTGATCCCCTACATCCTGGCCTTCTTTGCCGTCTTCGAGATCTCGTCGAACGACATCACCGGTTCGGGATTTGCCGGCTTCATGCGCGCCGTACTGACCATCGGCGGCTTCCTCGGCGGAGCGTTGGCTTGGTGGACCTTCGTGGCCTTCATCATCAACCTCTTCCGCCGCCGTTTCCGTCCGCGCCACATGCTCACGATCAACCGCGTAGCAGGTCTTATCATCGGCCTGCTGGGTATCTACACCATATTATCCACCTTCTATGACATCTTCCCATATGTCGGACACTAACAAGAAAATCGTCATTGCCATCGACGGCTTCTCGTCGTGTGGCAAGAGCACCTTCGCCAAGGCCATTGCACGCCGCCTCGGCTATATCTTCATCGACACGGGCGCCATGTATCGCGCCGTGACGCTCTACGCCCTGGAGCACGGAGCCATCCGCTCGGGCATCGTCGACGAGGAGGCGGTCGTACGCCTGCTCGACGAGATCTCGATCACCTTCCGTTTCAACCCCGAGCGTGGTGCGAGTGACATCTATGTCAACGGCACCTTCGTCGAGGGCAAGATCCGCACGATCGAGGTGAGCAACTGCGTCAGCCCCATCAGCGCCATCGCCGAGGTGCGCCACAAGTTGGTAGCCATGCAGCAGGAGATGGGTCGCAAGCGTGGCGTGGTGATGGACGGCCGCGACATCGGCACGGTGGTCTTCCCCGATGCCGAGCTCAAGATCTTCATGACGGCCGACCCCCATGTACGCGCCATGCGCCGCTACGACGAGCTGACGGCTAAGGGCGACAGCGTATCGTTGGAGGAGATCGAGCAGAATGTGCGCGACCGCGACTACCAGGATATGAACCGTGCCATCTCGCCCCTGCGCCAGGCCGATGACGCCATCGTGCTCGACAACTCGCAGATGAGCGTCGAGGAGCAGATGGCCTGGGTAATGGAGCGCATCGAACGCCTTGTATAGCCGATGAGAATCGAGATCGACGATAAATCGGGCTTCTGCTTCGGTGTGGTACGCGCCATCTCCGAGGCCGAGCAGGCGTTGCAGCAGGGCGGCACCGTCTATTCGTTGGGCGACATCGTCCACAACCGCATGGAGGTGCAGCGCCTCGAGGCGTTGGGCCTACACACCATCACCCACGAAGAGATGCACTCGCTCGGCGGGTCACGCCTCTTCATCCGCGCCCACGGAGAGCCCCCCACGACCTATGCTACGGCACGCACGCTGGGCATCGAGGTGATCGATGCCACCTGCCCTGTAGTTGCCAAGCTGCAGGAGCGCGTCGTACGCGCCCACGAGGAGATGCGTCCAATCGGCGGACAGGTGGTGATCCTCGGCAAGCGTGGCCACGCCGAGGTGGTCGGCCTGACGGGTCAGGTGCAAGATCCCACGCTGGTCATCGAGAATGAGCAGGACCTCGAGCTGATCAACTTCACGCGCCCGATCTACCTCCTCTCGCAGACCACGCAGAGCATTGCCCTCTTCAACCGCCTCGGCGAGTTGATCCGCAAGCGAGCGGCCAATCCCGAGAGCATCACGATCGCAGACACGATCTGCCGCCAGGTCTCGGGTCGTGAGCAGCATCTGGCCGAGTTTGCCGCACGCTTCGATGTGGTGATCTTTGTCTGCGGCCGCAAATCCTCAAACGGCAAGGTGCTCTTTGAGGTATGTCGCGGAGCCAACCCCCACACCTACAACATCGAGGAGGCACGCGAATTGCTCCCCGAATGGTTCGAGGGTGTTTCATCGGTGGGTATCTGCGGTGCTACCTCCACCCCCAAATGGTTGATGGAGCAGGTGGCCGAGCAGCTGCGAGCAATTGGCGATGCGCAGTAACGCCTCCCAAAAACCACCCAATTACACCTAAATCAACCTAATTAAACCTAGAAAAACCTAGCAAAACCTATGAAATACTTTCTTCGTTCCGTAAAATATTTCTGTGCCATGTGCGTTCTCTGTGTAGCGTTGATGGCACTGATGATCCTGACGGGCACTTCGGCAATGAACGCCGAGGATACCCTCTACCTGATGTTCCACTCGGATCGCTTCGTGATGCTGGGCGGAGCACTCGTCGTGCTGGCCGCCACCTACCCGCTCTTCGGCTTTGTGGTACGCCGCGTAGAGGGTGACCTGACGCGCCACCGCGAGCAGGTAGAGCAGGCCTTTCGCGTAGCGGGCTTTGCGCTCGTGGGCGAGGAGAACGGCACGCTGATCTTCCGCGGTGAGGGGCTCGGCAAGCGACTCATGCTGCTTTTCGAGGATGAGATCCGCGTCTATCAGGAGGGGGATCAGATCGCCATCGACGGCATCCGTCGCGGCGTGGCTGTCGTAGCCTACCGCCTCGACTCCTACATTCAAATGGTCAAGTATGATGAAAAATAGCAGTCTTCGTCGACTCCTCAGCACCCTTGCAGTGGGTGTGGTGGTGCTTTCGGGCCTCTGCTTCGCCATGCGCGATGACTTTGGGCTGGGACGCAACATGGAGATCGTCGTCAACACGATGCGCGAGCTGACCCTAAACTATGTCGACACGGTAGATACGGATCGACTGATGCAGGGGGCAGCCTCGGGCATGGTACGCTCGCTCGACCCCTACACGGAGTTTATCCCCGAGCAGAAGATGTCGGAGTTCGAGCAGCTCACCACCGGCAAGTATGGCGGCGTTGGCGCGCTGATCCGCCAAAAGAACGACTATGTAACGATCGCACAGCCCTACGAGGGCTCGCCCTCGGATCGAGCCGGCTTGAAGATCGGCGACCGCATCCTCTCGATTGGGAACGAAGATGCTAAAGGATTCACCGTCAGCGAGGTTTCATCGCGTCTGAAGGGCGATCCGGGCAGCACGGTGAAACTCCGCGTGCGTCACCTTGATGGCACGGAGCGCGAGGTTTCGATCGTGCGCGAGCGCATCGCCATTCCGGGTGTTCCCTACGCTGGATGGGCAGCTGAGGGGATCGGTTACATCCGCCACAGCGACTTCACGGAGGGGTGCTACCAGGAGCTGCGCGAGGCGATCGAGCGTTTGCGCTCGGAGGGCGAGTTGCGGGGTCTGATTCTCGACTACCGCTCAAACGGCGGTGGTCTGCTGCAGGAGGCGATCAAGATCGTCAGCCTCTTCACGCCGCGCGATACGCAGGTGGTGCAGACCAAGGGACGCTCGAAGGAGCGCACCTACCGCACACAGAGCGAGCCGGCCTACCCTGACCTGCCGCTCGTACTGCTCGTAAACGGAGGTTCGGCCTCCGCCTCGGAGATTGTCTCCGGTTCGTTGCAGGACCTCGATCGTGCGGTGCTGATCGGTCAGCGCACGCTGGGCAAGGGTTTGGTGCAGACCACCGTTCCCGTGGGTTACAACTCGATGCTCAAGCTCACGACTGCCAAGTACTACATCCCCTCGGGGCGCTGCATCCAGGAGATCGACTACTCGCACTCACAGCAGGGAGAGGTGAACATCATCCCCGACTCGCTCATTCGCGAATACACCACGCGCGGCGGCCGCAAGGTCTACGACGGCGGCGGCATCATGCCCGACATTCGCACCGAGCCGAATTACATCAGCCGCTTTGCGGCCACGCTCTACGCTTTGGGCTTCATCGAGGATTTTGGCGACGACTACATCCGCCGCAAGGGGTATCAGTCGATCGACCCGCGCACCTTCGCCATCACGGAGCAGGATTTTGAGGATTTCGCCACCTTCATGCAGGATAAGCAGGTGCCCTATGAGTCGGAGACGCGCGCTGCGCTGAAGCTGATCAAGGAGGCCGCCAAGAACGACCGCTTCAAGGAGATGGAGAAGGAGATCACCACGCTGGAGCAGGAGCTCAAGGATGATACCGAGACCAACCTGCGCACCTACCGTCGCCAGATCGAGGAGTCGATCACGAGCGACCTGGTGCTGCGTCACGCCTACCAGGCCGGTGTCATCGAGAACTCGCTACGCACGGACGAGGAGCTCAAGCGCGCCATCGACCTGCTGCGCGATACGACCGAATACCACCGCATTCTGCGCGAGCAGGATACGGTGCGCAAATAGCAACCAAAACCCCAAAAGAAAGAGCCTCACACGATGAAACTGCGCAAGATACTCTCCTTTCGTAACCGCCTGGTAGTCATAGCGGTCGGAGCGTTATTGGGCACACTCTCGCTCCTCTACACAAACAATATGGCCCTGCGCCTGCGCGAGAAGGAGCAGCACGATGTGGCACTCTGGGCACACGCCATGGAGCGTCTCAATCGCGACGTCTTGCGTGGCTCGATCCAGGTGCACGACCCGCTGGTCGACGACCTGATTTCGAATAACAACAACATCCCCTTCATCATCACGAACGAGCGTTTGGAGGTGATCACCTCACACCTGATTCCCGACGAGGTGATCGACCATCCGGATCGTCTGCGTGAGCAGATCGAGCGTTTCACGGAGGAGAATCAGCCGCTGCAGGTGCGCTTCGGATGGAATGCTGAGCACTACCACATCATCTTCTACGGCAAGTCGGCGCTCCTCAAATCGCTCTTCTACTTCCCCTATGTGCAGATCCTGGCCATTGCCGTCTTCGTGCTGTTGGTCTTCATCGCCTTCCGCTCCTCAAAGCAGGATGAGCAGAACCGCGTCTGGATCGGCCTGGCGAAGGAGACTGCCCACCAGCTCGGCACACCGACCTCGTCGCTGCTGGGTTGGATCGAGTACCTGCGTTCGCAGCCAATCGACCAGACGGCTGTCGAGGAGATGAACAAGGACCTCACCCACCTGATGAAGATCGTCGACCGATTCTCGAAAATCGGCTCCGAGACCCCGCTCACACCGGCCAACATCAACGAGGTGGTCGGCGGATCGGTCATGTACTTCCGTAAACGCATCCCGCGCAATGTGACGCTCGACTACAATGGTCTGGCGATTGCACCGGTCGAGGCAAATATCAATGTGGCACTCTTCGAGTGGGTGGTCGAGAACCTAATGAAGAATGCCCTCGATGCCCTGCAGGGCCACGGAGCAATCTCGGTGCGCATCCTCTCGAACGAGACGCAGGTGATCATCGAGGTGAAAGATACAGGCAAGGGTATTGCCAAGAGCAACTGGAAGCGTATTTTCGAGCCGGGCTTCACCACCAAGACGCGTGGTTGGGGCTTAGGACTCTCCCTCTCGCGCCGCATCATCGAGGAGTACCATCAGGGCAAGATCGCCGTCGTAGAGTCGGAGATCGGCAAGGGCACCACCTTCCGCATCACCCTTAAACGCACCCAACAGGCATGATCGAACCCCTCCACACAACCGCCTCTACAACCCTCGCCACGCGCTCGATGCTACCCGACTCGCTCGGCGGCCTCTACGCGGGGGATCCCTTTGCGCACACCGGGGGATACCGCACGGTACCGATCGAGGAGATCTTCGGTTCGATGACCGAGCAGGCACTCCTGCCGCAAGGCCTTCCGCAGCCCTTCGAGGCGGCGCTGACGGGCGGATTCAGCCTCTTGGTGCTGCTGCTCGCCGTGCTCTATGCCCTGCTGCTCTACCGCCATGCGGGCGATATGCAGCAGTTGCTGGGACGCGTGCTGCAGGACCGCACGAGCGAGGATCGCCTCTATGAGGATTCGGCCGGCAGCTTCTCGCGTTTTCTGCATCTGGCCAACCTGCTGGGCGTGATGGCGCTCGCTGCTGCCATCGTACGATTGAAGGGGAGCTTGATCCCCGTTCACCACATCGAAGAGCTCCCCTTTATGGCGGCTGCCTGGTGGGCGCTGCTGCTCATGGCTGCGCTGGGCGTTGCAGCACTCTATCGCATCGGTGTTACGGCGACCATCGGGAAGATCACCTTCACGCAACCGCTCTTCGAGCGACTGGATGTGGCACGCCGCACCTGCTTTGCGTTGCTGACGCTGGTGAGCGTACCGCTCATGGCCGTTTGGCTGCTCTCCCCCGCCGAGCAGGGAGGATGGTGGTTCTATATGATCCTCATCGAGTTGATCATTTCGCTCATTTTATACCTTCACGAGACCTATACGCTCTTTATTTCGAAAAAAATTTCAATTTTGCATTGGATTTTGTACCTTTGCGCCGTCGAAATCTTCCCGTTGAGCCTGCTTGTTGTGCTGGCCGGAAGATATTTATAGGGAAACTGCGTAAAAATCAGACAAAGAAAGTGAAGAGCATACTGGTATCACAACCTAAACCGGCCATTATCGAGAAGTCGCCGTTCTACGAATTATCGCAAAAACACCGCGTGGAGATCACCTACCAACCCTTTATTCGAGTGGTGGGTGTCAGCTTGAAAGAGTTCCGCGCACAACGCATCGAGATCCTCGATCATACAGCCGTCATCTTTACCTCGCGCTCAACCGTCGATAGCTTTTTCCACATCTGCGAAGAGGCTCGTATCACCGTACCTGAGACCATGAAATACATCTGCCAGACGGAGGCCGTAGCCCTCTATCTGCAGAAGTACATCGTCTATCGCAAGCGTAAGATCTCGTTTGCCGACGGATCGTTCACCTCGCTCGTCGAGCAGATCGTCAAGCACAAGGAGGAGCGCTTCCTGTTGGCCCTCTCCGAGCCGCACAAGCCGGAGCTGCCCGAGACGCTCGCCACGCTGAAGCTTGCCGTGGATCCGGTAATCCTTTCGCGCACGGTAGCAGCCGACCTCTCGTCGCTGAACCTGGCAGACTACTCGCTTTTGGCGCTCTACTCGCCCTCGGACATCAAGGCGCTTGTTGAGCACTTCGACACCGAACAGCTCCCCCCGATCGCCGTCTTTGGCGAGGGCACGCTGCGCACGGCGCTCGAGGCCGGCATCACGGTGCTGGCCAACGCCCCCACGCCGATCGCTCCCTCGATGGCCAAGGCGGTGGATATCTACCTGCAGAAGATCGCCAATGGCGAGAGCGTAGAGCCGGTTGAGCTGACCGTTGACACGAACAAGGAGGAGTTCATCCGCACGCAGCAGCACAAATTGGCCAAGAAGAGCCGCACGCGCCGTACGGCAACGGCCTCGGCCACCGAGAAATAATCCCTAAAGAAGAGCCGACCATGCAACCCGATCGGTCGTTGTCACGCACGGAGCGTCTGCGGACGCTAGGCGCCATTCGCCGCCTCTTTGCAGAGGGCGAGAGTGGCTTCGTCTATCCGTTTCGCTACCTGTGGTATGCCGAAACGGACTCCGAGCCATCGGTCGAGGTGCTCTTCTCCACCCCGAAGCGCTACCACAAACGCGCCAATCGCCGCAACCTGACGCGCCGCCGCACGAAGGAGGCTTATCGCCTGCAGAAGCAGGTCTTAACGCTCCAGAACCACGAGCGAAAAATCGACCTGGCACTCGTCTACTCATCGAGCGAGGTGCTTCCCTATAAAAAGATCGAACATGCCGTGCGAAAGATTCTCGAGACGATTGCTGGGC
Source organism: Alistipes sp. (assembly GCA_017555105.1). Lineage (GTDB taxonomy): Bacteria > Bacteroidota > Bacteroidia > Bacteroidales > Rikenellaceae > Alistipes. Next base: position 152,944 of record JAFZHB010000005.1, on the reverse strand, counting down.
GGCTGTAAGCGAATCCTGGCGCTGCCGTTGATTCTCTTGGTGCGTTTCTACCAACTCTGCATCTCTCCCCTGACCCCGCCGTCGTGCCGTTTTGTGCCGACCTGCTCGCAGTATGCCCTGGAAGCGCTGCGTCGTTATGGCCCGCTGAAGGGAGGCTGGCTCACGCTCAAACGCCTGGTTCGCTGTCATCCCTGGGGAGGAAGTGGTTACGACCCCGTTCCCTGATCAAACACCCCGACCTATGCTCTCGCTACGCCCTCACCTGCTCCAAGCGCGACTGGCCACGATGCCCTTCGTCAAGGCGCTCATCCCCTTTGCTGCCGGTGTGGTGATGGCGATGCACTATCTCGTGCCGTGGTGGCTGCTCATCGGTGTAATCGTGCTGATGGGCATCCTCGCTCTGAAAACGGAGCGACTGCTCCCTCAACTGCTGCTGTTCGCCGCCTTCGGAGGGCTTATCACCTCGGGGCGCACCGACGCTACCCTGCCACCCCTATCCGAACCGGCACTCTACCTCATCGATGTCGAGAACGACAGTGCCCCGCGCGAGCGGGGATCTGCCGCCGAGGGTCATCTGATAGCCTGGTGCAATCCAAATGAGGGGGATTGGTATGCCATTGACGGCTTTGTCCAACTGCGATGCGACTCGTTGCTCTCGGTCAGCAGCGGTGAGCGCCTACTCGTTCGGGGACGGATCTACCCCTATCGTTATGGTTCACCCTCATTTCTGCGCCTGATGCACAACCGCGGCTATTGGGGCAGCTGCTACCTCAACGAAACAAATCTCCTCTTGCGCGAGGAGAGCCCCTACAGCTCGTTACATCGCACCGCCTCCCATGCCCTGAAGCGTCGCTTCGAGGAGCAGAGCAGCGCTTCGGCCGTTGTTCGAGCCATGACCATCGGTGACCGCAGCGGCATCGACCCCACGTTGCGCAACGCCTACGCCCGCAGTGGGATGTCGCATCTGCTTGCCGTATCAGGTCTCCACACGGGAATCATCTTCACCTTCATCAACCTGCTCCTGATCTGGTTACCGCTCATCCGACGCGGTGAGGTAGTGCGCAACCTCCTGGCCGTGGCGCTGATTTGGATCTATGTGATAGCCGCAGGTGCTCCACCAAGTGCCGTGCGTGCCGCTGTGATGTGTTCGATCCTGCAATTTGCCCTACTCGGCTCGAGTAGTTACTACGCCATGAACGCCTGGGCGGCGGCAGCCATGGCTATGCTGATTTGGAATCCGCGCTGGATCGGAGAGATTGGGTTTCAACTCTCGTTTGTGGCGGTGGCCGCCATCCTCCTTTGGGGTGTACCGCTCTGTCGCCTTCTACGCACCCGATGGGGTATTCTCAACATCGTGATACACAGCCTCATCATCGGCTTCTCCGCCTCCCTCTCCACCGCTCCGCTCACCGCATATGCCTTCGGCATCGTGCCGCTGCTCGGCCTGGCATTGAACCCTGTGGTGGTACTATTGGGTATGGTCGTTGTAGGGTGCGGTCTTTTGATCCTGCTGATACCACCTGTGAGTGGATGGATCTCTCCCGTAGCACTCGGAGCAGCTCGAGGGCTCAACGAACTCGCTACACGAATTGCCGCTCATGAGGAGGCCTCCGTCGATCTGCACCTCTCGGGCAGCTCGGTCTGCGGAATTTATCTGCTCTTTGTGGCAATTACCCTCTTGATGTGGTGCATCGAACGGAAAAAAAGCGTACATTTGTAGAGATGATTACCCACGAAGCCTTTTTGAAGCTCTGCAGTGCAGAGGTGCGTGCCGCCATCGAGCAGCACCGCACCGAAGACCCCTTGCGCATTGCCCTCGACCGCTCGATTCCCGAAGCGGCCCTCGTGGCCACGCAGGTCAAATACCTGCAACGCGCACGGCAGAAGCTGCCTCACTACGCCGAGGCGGGGTGCATCCTGCCGCCGCTCGCCTTCGAGCAGGCCTCGAGCGAGGAGTGCGCCGCCCACAAGCGCATCGAGGGAGAGCGCGTGCTCGACCTAACCTGCGGGTTGGGTGTGGATGCCGTAGCTTTGAGCCGCCGCTTTCGACAGGTGATCACACTGGAGCGCAACGAGGTGTTGGCCGCCATTGCCCGCGAGAACTTCGCACGCCTCGGCATCCGAAACATCGAGGTCGTAGCCTCCTCGGCCGAGGAGTACCTCGCCACCTACACCGAGCAGTTCGACTGGATCTACGCCGATCCCGACCGCCGCTCGGCCGAGGGGAAGAAACTCGTGCGGCTGGAGGATTGCTCGCCCAACATCGTGGCGCTCTACCCCACGCTAAAGCGACTTTCGGCGCGATTGTGTCTGAAAAACTCCCCCATCTTCGATGTCGATGAGGCATTGCGCCTCTTCCCGCAGTGTGAGGTGGAGGTGATCTCGCTCGATGGCGAGTGCAAGGAGGTGGTGGTCTACGATCCCGCCAACGAGCCGCGCATCACAGCCACGGCACTCGGCCTGGGTTCATTCTCGGCTACACCCGAGGAGACGACCACTCCGCCACCGCCGTTCGACCCTGCACGCTACGGATGGTTGATCGTACCCGATGTAGCCCTGCAGAAGGCACGCCTGGTACGCGCGGCCATGCAGGGTGTGGCCGATGTCTGGAGTGAGAACGGCTACGCCTTCTCCACCGAGCAGCCTACCGGCGTATTGGGACGCGTCTGGCAGATCGAGGGGATCGAACCTTTCGATCCGAAGGTGCTGAAACGCACGCTGAAGGGGAGCTCGGCCGAGCTGATGAAACGCGACTTCCCGCTCGCACTCGAGGAGTTACGCCGCCGCTTGGGGGTGAAAGCGGGCGACGCACAACGACTTGCCTTCACAAAAATCGAAGGGAAGCATTGGACAATCCGTCTAAAATAAGTAGCTTTGTAAAAAGCCTGTTGAGCAATGAAAGCGAACGACTTATACACCTTTTTCACCGAGACGATCATCCGCCGCAAGGAGGAGGAGTGGCACAATCCGGCCATACGCATGGCGGTGCGCTTCTACAAACTGATCTTCTACATGGTGCGCGGCCTTTTGAGCCACGGCACCCTGGTACGCAGCGCGGCACTGACCTACTACACGATCATGTCGCTCGTGCCGATCATCGCCGTAGCCTTTGCCGTGGTCAAGGGCTTTGGGTTGGCCGACGGTCTGGCTCACTCGCTCTACGCACTCTTTCCGCAGAGCCCCGAGGTGATCGACCACCTGGTATCGTTTGCCGAGAATGCCCTGGCACGCACCCGAGGCGGGCTGATGGCAGCTGTGGCCTTAGCTGCACTTTTTTGGGCTGTGATCCAGATGTTTAGCTCGATCGAAAACGCCTTCAACAACATCTGGGAGGTTAAAAGCACACGCTCGATCGCCCGTCAATGGAGCGACTATTTGGCCGTGATGCTCATCGTACCGATCTTCTGGATCGTAGCCAACAGCGCCGGTCGATTCATGGAGGAGATGCTCGGATTCGATGAGAGCTGGTACTTCGTGGCGCTCTCGAAGTTCATGTCGATGCTCTTTATCTGGGTGATGTTCACGCTCCTCTACCTGATCATCCCGAATGCCAAAGTAAAGTTCCGCAGCGCCCTGACGGCCGGTATTGCCGCCGGCACCATCTTCCTGCTCTTCCAGTGGGGTTATGTCTATGCACAGCGTGCCATGACCTCCTACAACGCCATCTACGGATCATTTGCCGCGCTGCCCCTCTTCCTCATCTGGCTGCAGATCTCGTGGGAGATCCTGCTAATCGGTGGCGAACTCTCGTTCACCTACCAGAACATCGCCCGCTTTGGCGAGGAGCACGAGTGGCAACGCATCAGCTACGACCAGCGCCGCAAGGCGCTCTTGGCCGCTACACTGCTCGTGGTGCGTCACTTCCGCGATCGAGGCGGAGCGATCCCTCTCGAGCAGATTCAGCAGGAACTGAACCTCCCGACCCGCATCACCAACGACATCCTCTACCAGCTCACCTGCGCCGGTCAGCTCATCGAGGTACACAAGAACGAAGATGAGCGTTCGGCCTCCTATGCTCCAGGCTACGACATTGCACAAATGACCGTCTACGGGCTCTTGCAGGCTGTAGAGCAGCATGGCGAGCGCGCCTTTGAGTTCACCCCCACGGCCGAGGTGGAGCATGTCGAGCAGGTGGTCGATGCCCTCACCGATGAGGCGCTGCGCTCCTCGAAGAATCTCAAACTAACCGATCTGATCTGATGTTGAAACGCATAGTCATCATCGGCAGCGGCAACCTGGCCGAGCAGTTGGCACTCGCCGTAGCGGAAGCCGACGGGGTGGAGCTCGTACAGCTCTACGCCCGCAATGCCGAACGCGGTCAAGCGGTGGCGGCGCTCGCCCAAACGCACTGGACGAACCGTCCGAGCGAGCTAGCCGAGGCCGATCTCTACCTGATTGCCGTGAGCGACCGAGCCGTGCGGGAGGTAGCCGAAGGGCTGCCCATTCCGCCCGAAGCTATGGTAGCTCACACGGCAGGATCCGTGCCGCTCGATGCCCTCGAGCGCTATCCGCGCCGAGCGATCCTATACCCCTTTCAGAGCTTCTCGGCCGGACGACGCGTCTCGTTCCGCGAGTTGTACCTCTTTTTGGAGGTGGCCGACGAGGCCTTATATCCTGCACTCGAGCGCTTTGCCTGCCGACTCTCAAACCATGTGCTACGTGCCGATTCGGAGCGTCGAGCCCGCATCCACCTGGCCGGCGTCTTCTGCAACAACTTCACTAACAGCATGTATGCGTTGGCCAACGAGGTGTTACAAGCCGTTGATCTGCCGTTCGATGTGCTGAAACTGCTCATCACCGAAACGGCTTCGAAAGCCGTCTCGACAACCGATCCTGCCACGGTGCAGACCGGCCCGGCACGACGCGGCGATCGCCCCACGCAGGAGCGCCACCTTGCCCTAATCGAAGACCAGAAACTAAAAACCATCTACGAACTAATCAGCCAAACAATATGGGAAACTTCAAAGAAGATATAGCGAAGATCGAAGCGATGATCTTCGATGTAGACGGCGTCATGACCGACGGCCGCATCATTCCGACCGCCGAGGGCGACTTCATCCGCTGCTACAACTGCAAGGATGGCTATGCCCTGGCCTACGCCATCCGCCACGGCTACCGCATCTGCATCATCACGGGTGGCTATGGTGCCATCCTCGAACGCCGCCTGCGTATGTTGGGTGTGGAGGAGTACTACATCGACTGCATGGATAAGCTCACCACGCTGCGCGACTACATGAAGCGCCACGGGTTGCAACCCGAGCAGGTGCTCTATATGGGTGACGACATCCCCGACCTGGCCTGCATGCGCGAGGTGGGCATGCCGGTATGCCCGGCCGATTCGGCCAGCGAGGTACTGGAGGTTTCGCGCTATGTTTCGGAGTATGAGGGTGGCCGCGGAGCCGTGCGCGACATCATCGAACAGGTGCTGCGTTCACGGGGCGATTGGGCAAAGAACTCCGATGGAGTGACCCCCTCATCGCTGGCCGCCTCACGGTAGAGCAAAGCGAGCGGATCGGAGTTCCGATCCGCTCGCTTTTTTGTTGCTCGATACCGAGATGATTTTCCAACAAAATTTCGACACCGCAACCACCCCGTTTTGCAGGTCAAAGGGCGATTTTGGGGGTTGTGAACACACTTTTTGACAACGAAGCAAACGGTTCTGTTTTGATATGTCGTGCCGATTTGTTACTTTTGAGCAAACTTTGTGAAGATTATCCCGTTATGGCCAATAAGTACACCCCCTCCTCCCGCAATCGGGAGGCTTTTGAAGCGATGACCGACGCTGTTGGAACGGTGCCTCCCCAGGCAATCGAGCTCGAAGAGGCAGTCCTCGGTGCGTTGATGCTCGAAAAGGACAGCATCATCGCCGTGCAGGAGTATGTCTCGCCCGAGGCGTTCTACACCGAGGAGCACCGCCTGATCTACCGTGCGATCAACGAGCTCTCGATGGAGCTCAAGCCGATCGACCTCTACACCGTGACCGAGCGCCTGAAGGTCAAGAAGGAGCTCAAGAAGGTGGGTGGTGCGGCCTACCTGGCACAGCTCACACAGAAGGTCGGCTCAGCCGCCAATGTCGAGTTCCACGCCAAGATCATTGCCCAGAAGTATGTGCAGCGCGAGTTGATCCGTTCGGCTACCGAGATCCAGCGTCGCTCGTACGACGAGTCGACCGATGTGACGGAGCTGATCGGTTTTGCCGAGGGTGAGATCTTCAAGGTGGCCGAGGGTCATGTGAAGCGTTCGGTGCAGTCGTCGAAGGATATCCTAGCACGCGCCCTGGCGCAGATCGAGGAGGCCTCGAAGAACACCTCCTCGCTCAACGGTGTGCCTTCGGGCTTCATGGCCGTTGACCGTGTGACGCTTGGCTGGCAGCTTTCGGACCTGATCATCATCGCCGCCCGTCCCTCAATGGGTAAAACCGCCTTCGTGCTCTCGATGGCGCGCAACATGGCCGTGAACTACGATCAGGGAGTAGCCTTTTTCTCGTTGGAGATGTCGGCCGTGCAGCTGATGATGCGTCTGATCGTGGCCGAAACGGGTCTTGCGGGCAACGATGTAAAGTCGGGCCGCCTCTCGCCCGAGCAGTGGCGCCACATGGAGGCCGCCACGAAGCCCCTCTCGACCGCACCGCTCTTCATCGACGATACACCGGCACTCTCGGTCTTCGAGTTCCGCTCCAAGGCGCGCCGTCTGAAGATCCACAACGACATCAAGATCATTATCATCGACTACCTGCAGCTGATGACCGGCGGATCGGAATCGAAGAACGGAAACCGCGAGCAGGAGGTGGCCTTCATCTCGCGTACGCTGAAGGCGATTGCCAAGGAGCTCAATGTGCCGATCATCGCCCTTTCGCAGCTGAGCCGTCAGACGGAGATGCGCGGCGGATCGAAGCGTCCGCAGCTCTCCGACCTTCGTGAGTCGGGTGCCATCGAGCAGGATGCCGATATCGTAGCCTTCATTCACCGTCCGGAGTACTACGGCATCACACAGGACGAGAACGGTAACGACACGGCAGGCATGGCCGAGATCATCCTGGCCAAGCACCGTAACGGTGCAGTCTGCGATGTACCGCTGCGCTTCATCAAGGAGCAGGCTCGCTTTATGGACCCCGACGATGTGACGATGATGCCGCAGGCCGCAGGAGGCGGAGCACCCCCGCAGGGAGGCCCGCTCTACGACGATGTGGCGAGCGCCATGAACGGCGGAGGATTCTCAGGCGGTCTGGGTGCTGCACGCGGCGACGACGAGTTTGCACTGCCGCCACAGGGTCCCGTACAGATGGGTGGAGCACGACTCGACGAGGAGGCCCCCTTCTAATCAATCAATCAACCAACCAATCGAATCTCATCGAGATGTTTATCCGCATCCATACGGCAGCCCTCTCGGGCATCGATGCCGTGCGAGTGGCCGTCGAGGTCAACATCGCCGGCAGCGGGCTGGGTCTCTACCTGGTCGGCCTGCCCGACAACGCCGTCAAGGAGAGCGAGCAACGCATCCGTGCCGCCTTTGAGAACTCGGGCGAGAAGATGTCGGGACGCAAGGTGGTGGTAAACCTTGCACCGGCCGATCTGCGCAAGGAGGGCGCCTCGTTCGACCTGCCGATTGCTATCGGCATCCTGGCTGCCATGCAGCGCATCTCCCCGCGCCTATTGGAGGAGACGATGTGTTGCGGAGAGCTCTCGCTCGATGGCTCGGTGATGCCCGTACGCGGGGTGCTCTCGCTGGCCATTGCCGCCCGTGAAGCGGGACTCAAACGACTGATTCTCCCGCAGGAGAATGCCGCCGAGGCGGCTGTAGTCGAGGGTCTGGAGGTGATCGGCGTGGATAGTCTGCGCCAGACGATCGACTTCCTGAACGAGGAGTGCACGCTCTCCCCGGCTACGCCACAAAGCGTCGAGGAGTTCGACCAGAGCGCCAACCGCTATGAGGAGGACTTTGCCGATGTCAAGGGGCAGAGCCATGTGAAGCGAGCGCTGGAGATTGCCGCCGCAGGTGGTCACAATGTGCTGATGATCGGATCGCCTGGATCGGGTAAGACGATGTTGGCGCGCCGCCTGGCAACGATCCTGCCACCGCTAACCACCGAGGAGGCGCTCGAAACCACCAAGATACACTCCGTGGCAGGGTTGCAACGCTTCGACGGATTGATGACGCGTCGTCCCTTCCGCGCACCCCACCATACCGCCTCACCCGTCTCGCTCATCGGTGGCGGTCAATCCCCTCGCCCGGGCGAAGTGTCGCTGGCACACAACGGCGTGCTCTTCCTCGACGAGTTACCCGAATTTGGGCGTTCGGTGCTCGAAGTGCTGCGCCAACCGTTGGAGGAGCACGAGATCGTTGTCTCGCGTGCCCGCTACAATGTGGCCTATCCGGCCAACTTCACGCTCGTGGCAGCCATGAATCCCTGCCCCTGCGGTTACTACAACCACCCCACAAAGGAGTGTCTCTGCTCACCGGGGTCGGTGCTTCGCTACATGGGACGCATCTCGGGGCCCTTGATGGATCGTATCGACCTGCACATCGAAGTGACCCCCGTAGAACCCTCCGAGCTGCAATCGGCCGCTGTTGGCGAATCGAGTGCCGTCATACGCGAACGCGTCATCCGAGCACGCGCCATTCAGCGCGCCCGCTTCCGCGGCATCGAGGGGGTCTATACGAATGCCTGCATGAATACGGCCATGTTACGCGAGTACTGCTCGTTGGATGCGGCAGGAGAGCAACTGCTACGCCGCGCTATGGAGCGTCTGTCGCTCTCGGCACGCGCCTACGACCGCATCTTGAAGGTAGCACGCACGATTGCCGACCTGAGCGGACGCGAACAGATCGAAGTGGGTGATGTAGCTGAAGCCATCGGCTACCGCAGCCTCGATCGTGAGAACTGGGGAAAGTAAAGAGTACCCCAAAAAACAATGTGACTATGAAGAATAAACCCTATAAGATCATACTCTCGGGAGGTGGCACCGGTGGCCACATCTACCCCGCCGTAGCCGTAGCCGAGGCGCTGAAACGCCGCTTTGGCGACGATGTCGAGCTGCTCTTTGTCGGTGCCGAAGGCAAGATGGAGATGGAGAAGGTGCCCGCTTTGGGTTACCGAATCGTCGGTCTGCCGATTGCCGGCCTGCAGCGTCGCCTCGATTGGCGCAACCTGCTCGTACCGTTCAAGGTCTGGAAAAGCGTGCGCAAGGCGAAGGAGGCCGTGCGCTCGTTCAATGCCGATGTTGTGGTGGGCTTTGGCGGCTATGCCAGCGCCCCCGTGTTGTGGGCAGCTCAGCGCATGGGCATCCCCACGCTGATTCAGGAGCAGAACTCCTACGCCGGACTCACGAACAAGCTCCTCGCCAAGCGTGCCGACACCATCTGCACGGCCTACGAGGGGATGGAGCGTTTCTTCCCCAAGGAGAAGATTCTGCTGACGGGTAATCCCCTGCGTGGAGGCTTCTCGGCCGAGGGGAGTGATCGCAGCGAAGCGCTGGCTCACTATGGGCTGAACGAGGAGCTCCCCACGATCCTCGTGGTGGGTGGTTCGCTCGGCACACGCACGCTGAATGAGATGATGAAGGCGTGGATCCGCACGCTCGACGGCGTAGCACCCGTGCAGGTGATCTGGCAGACGGGCAAATACTACGAGCAAGAGATGCGCGACTTCCTCGCAGCACACCCCACCAAAAACATCTGGCAGGGGGCATTCATCAACCGCATGGACCTGGCCTATGCCGCAGCTGACCTGGTGATCTCGCGCAGCGGTGCCGGCACGGTATCGGAGCTCTGCCTGGTGGCCAAGCCCGTACTCTTTGTTCCCTCGCCCAATGTGGCGGAGGATCATCAGACGCAGAATGCTCGCGCGTTGGAGCGCGAGGGGGCTGCCGTGCTGGTGACAGATGCGGCTTGTGTGGCGGAGGCTATGCCGACGGCCATGTCGCTCCTGAACGATGCAGAGCGCCTCGCCTCGATGCGCAAGAACCTGACACGCCTGGCACACCCGCATGCGGCCGAAGATATTGTCGATCAGATTGAAAAGTTGCTCACCAAATAAGATGAAGACGAACTACTACTTTTTGGGAATTGGCGGCATCGGCATGAGTGCCCTGGCTCGCTACTTCCTCCACATGGGGTGCCGCGTGGCGGGTTACGACCGCACGCCGACCGCCCTGACCCGTGCCCTGGAAGAGGAGGGGGCAGCAATCCACTTCGAGGAGGATGTGGAACTGATCCCCGAAGTGATGCGTGACCCGGCCACGACGGTCGTGGTCTATACCCCTGCCGTACCGACCGACCACGCCGAGTACCGTTACTTTGTGGAGCAGGGTTTCCGCATCGAGAAGCGTTCGCAAATGCTCGGCCACCTCTCCGAAGGGAAGTATGTGATGGCCGTAGCCGGCACGCACGGGAAAACCACCACCTCGACCCTTGTCTCGTGGCTCAACAAGGGGCTGACCGGCGACGGATCAGCCTTCTTGGGTGGTTTGTCGAAGAACTTTGAGAGCAACCTCGTCCTGGCCGAGAAGAGTCTGCGCCTGGCAGTCGAGGCCGACGAGTTCGACCGCTCGTTCCTGCGCCTGAATCCCGATGTGGCGGTGATCACCTCGGCGGATGCCGATCACCTCGATATCTACGGCACACACGAGGCCGTGAAGGAGGCCTTTGCGCAGTTCATCGAGCGCATCAAGGCGGGCGGATCGCTCATCATCAAACAGGGGGTTGATGTGGCCCTGCGCAACGAGGCGATCAGCTACTACCGCTACGCCTACGACACCCCGTGCGACTTCTACGCCCGCAACATCCGCCTGCAGGAGGGTGGCTACTACCTCTTCGACCTCGTTCTACCCGATCGCACAGTCACGGATTGCACGCTCGGCATCCCCGGATGGGTCAACATCGAAAATGCCGTGGCTGCCGTGGCGCTCTGCTGGTGTGCAGCCAAGCATGAGGGCACAACTTTTGATGAGGAGCGGCTGCGCGAGGCTCTGGCTCACTTCCAGGGGGTGAAGCGCCGCTTTGAGTTCTATGTAAACACCCCCAAGCAGGTCTACATGGATGACTACGCCCACCACCCGCGTGAGCTCTCGGCCGCGCTGACCTCGGTGCGCAAGATGTTCCCCGGGCGTCGCCTGCTGGCGATCTTCCAACCCCACCTCTACACCCGCACGCGCGACCTCTACGAGGAGTTCGCCGAGGCGTTGTCACACGCCGATGAGGTGATCCTGCTGCCGATCTATCCGGCACGCGAGGAGCCGATCGAGGGGATCACCTCGGAGATCATCGCCGAGCGCGTCACTGCCCCGTGCAGCATCGTGCCGCGCGAGAAGTTGGTCGATACACTGCGTGAGCAGGAGAGCGATGTGGTGATCACCTTTGGTGCAGGCAACATCGATGCCTGTTGCGCACCCATTGCCGAGTTGATAGCCCGCCGCAGCGAATAGAGCGAGGCAAAGACCAATTAACATTCTGAAAACCAACAAACCATGCAACGCGTTGGACGCATCGTAGTACTCACCTTGCTGTGGGTTTCCGTGGCGGCATATATCCTCTATGCCGCCTCGTTGGTGCGTAGTGCCCGACGCGCTACTCAGGTAGAGCAGCTAAAGGTAATCGTAGCCGACAGCTCGGCGCTCGGATCGCTCTTCACCTCGGCCGATGTGCAGCGGTGGATCACCCGCGGTGGGCTGATACACCCCCAGATGGCCGCCGACTCGGTGGATCTGACGGCCATCGAGCAGTTGATCCTGCGCAATGGATTTGTAGCCGGAGCTGAAGCGTGTCTCACGAAGGAGGGTGAACTTCGCATTGAGTTGGCACAGCGCAAGCCGCTCCTGCGTCTGCTCTCTGCGAAGGAGGACAGCTATGTGACGCGCGAGGGATATCTCTTCTCCGTGCCGCGTCGTTCGGCGCTCTACACCCCCGTCGTTACCGGCACCTATCGCCCACCCGTACCGCTGCGCTACGAGGGGTCGGTACGCGAGGAGATCGACCATCAGCTGTGGAAGATCGACACGCTGATCGCCTCGCTGGAGCGTTCGAAGTACCCCTTCTTCGCCGCTGAGCGACAGAACGACCGTCGTCTGCGCGATGTGCGCACGATGCGAACCTCCCGAAAATGGTGGCGGTTCGAGTCGCAAGAGGAGTTCGAGCTGCGCGTCGAGGAGTTGCGTGCTTACAAGGCGGCATTGCGACGCAAATACCGCTACGAGGGGCGCCGCATCGAGGCACAAATCGAAGCGATCGGTCGCAAACAGGAACGCTTGCGCGAAGAGCAAAAAAAGTTGGAAAAAAAGTACGAAGATTTCTTGAAACTCCTTACCTTTGTAGAACAAGTTGAGGAGGATACTTTTTGGCGTTCGGAGGTGGTTCAAATCATCGCCGAAAACACGCCGAGCGGAGCCTTAGAACTGACTCTCATACCACGCAGCGGAGCCTTCAGAGTGCGTTTTGGGCGCATTGAGGAGGTCGATGCAAAGTTCAATAAGCTGTTGCGGTTCTACGACCGCGGTCTTTCGGCCGTGGGGTGGGATCGCTACCGCGAAATTGATATTCGCTACGCTGACCGAGTGGTATGCAGATAAGCGTTGCCAAACAATAGCAGAGAATAACAGTAAAAGATAGAGATAGCGTGGAACGAAAGAATTATGTTGTAGCCGTAGACTTGGGCTCGTCGAATGTGGCTGTGGCGGTCGCCATCAAGCACGATGACGGTGGGCTCGAGTTGAAGTCGGTCGTTTCAAAACCCCTGCCTGCCGAGAGCGTAACTGCCGGCCAGATATATAACCACGAACAGGCCAGCCAGGCCATCATCGCAGCCTGCACCGAAGCCGGTGAGGCTGCCGGTATCCGCATCACCGAGGCTTATGCCGGTATCTCGGGCGAGTTTGTGCGTTGTGCCCGCCACACGGATTATGTCTTTGTGAAGAATCCTCAGCTGGGTGTCGCCGAGGAGGATGTACAGAGCCTCTTTGGTCGCATGTACAACCTGCAAGCCCCCGAGAAGGAGCTGATCATGGCGCAGATCCCGCAGAACTATGTGGTGGATGACAATCAGGAGGTGCAGAACCCGATCGGCTCGTTCGGCCGCAAGCTCTCCTCCACCTTCAACTTTGTGCTCTGCCACACGACGCCGATGGAGCGTCTCTCGATGGCACTCAAGCGCGCCAATGTGGAGGTGGCACAGATCATCCCTAACTCGTTGGCTGTGGCCGAGGCTGTGCTCTCGCCCGACGAGAAGGAGGAGGGTGTTGCGTTGGTGGATATCGGTGCCGGCGTGACGGATGTGACGATCTATCACCACAATGTAGTGCGCTATGTAGCCTCGATTCCGATCGGAGCTGCCGCCATCAACCAGGATATCGGCACGCTTGGCGTACCGACCCGTTTCATCGAGAGCCTCAAGCAGCAGTATGGCTCGGCAGTGGCCGAGACCGCCTCGGAGACCAAGTTGGTGCGTGTCCCCGGCCGCACGGCGCGTGAGGCACGCGAGATTCTGTTGCGCAACCTGGCCACGGTGATCGAGGCACGCGCAATGGATATCATCGACTTCGTGAAGGAGGAGATTCGCATCTCGGGCTATGCCGGGAAGTTGGGCTACGGCATCGTCTTGACGGGAGGATCGGCCAACCTGAAGGAGCTCGATGAGCTCTTCCGTCGCACGACGCAGATGGAGGTTCGCGTAGCTATCCCCGAGTTCGGTATCACGGAGGAGAGCGCCGCTCTGGCAGCGGATCCGCAGTACGCTGCAGTCGTAGGTCTGCTCGTTAAGGGTGCTGCCATGAGTCTCGGTGGCACGGCCTATGTACCCCTGCCGCCCAAGCCGCAGCAGCAGCCGACCCCGCAGCCCCAAGCTCAACCGCAACCCGCACCGCAGGTAGTACAGCAGGCAGCCCCCAAGGCCGAGCCTGCTCCACAGCGTCCGGCCACTCCCGTAACGCCGCAACCCGCAGCGCAGCCGACCCCAAAACCGGCTCCGCAGGCAGCACCTCAACCCGCACCCCAGCCCGCTCCGCAGCCCCAGGCACAACCGCAGCAGCAGGCCCCTGCCACCACGCAGGACGAAGAGGAGCAGCCCGAGGTAAAGCCGAGCCGTGGCAACGGATTCAAGAGCTGGTTGAAGAAGATCACCGAGGGCTTTGAGACCGTGGGTGACGAGGAGATTTAGAGAAACAAGATACTGAAACAAAGTGGTTGCGCGAGGAGCGCAGCCCTACAAAGATAGCGATATGACAGATTTGATGTCGGAGATCAAAGTAGCTCGCGAGAAGGGCTCGATCATCACGGTGATGGGTGTAGGCGGTGCCGGTGGCAACGCCGTAAACCACATGTGGAACATGGGTATTGAGGGTGTGACCTTCATGGTGTGCAACACCGATCGTCAGGCGCTCAACATCAGCCCCGTAGAGCAGAAGATCCAGCTTGGAAAGGATGGCCTCGGCGCAGGCAGCGACCCCGAGACGGGTCGTCAGTTGGCGCTGGAGTCGATTGAGGATATTCGCACCGCACTGGTCGAGACCGGCACGCGCATGGTCTTCATCACGGCCGGTATGGGCGGTGGTACGGGTACCGGCGCTTCGCCCGTGATTGCAGAGTTGGCCAAGGAGATGGGCCTGCTGACCGTAGCGATCGTCACCTCGCCGCTGGCCGTCGAGGGTAAGCCCCGTTATGAGCAGGCACAGCGCGGTATTGAGGAGTTGCGTAAGATCGTAGACTCGCTGCTGATCATCAACAACGAAAACATCCTCGACCTCTACGGCAGCCTCTCGCTCAAGCAGGCCTTCGGCAAGGCCGACGACATTCTCTCGCTTGCCACGAAGGGCATTGCCGAGATCATCACCGTGGAGAGTGACCTAGTGAATGTGGACTTCGCCGATGTGTCGCGCGTGATGCGCAACAGCGGTCGTGCCCACATGTCGGTCGCAACGGCTGAGGGTGAGGATCGCGCCCGTATCGCAGCCGAGCAGTCGCTTCGCTCGCCGCTGCTCGATCACAACCAGATCGCCGGTGCAAAGAACATCCTGCTCAACATCTCGGTCGACAAGGCCGAGCACCTGATCTACCAGGAGGTGATCGAGATCCTGAACTTCATCCAGTCGCACGCCTCGGTCAAGGGGGTAGATGGCGCACTCCACACCGCCAACCTGATCTGGGGTACGAGCGAGAAGCCCGGCCTCGGCGAGCAGTTGGAGCTGGTGGTGGTGGCCACCGGCTTCGAGGAGGAGAGCCACTCCGTATCTGTGGCTGCCGAGATGCCGATCATACAACCGAAGCCCGCACAGAACGAGTCGGGGTTGGAGTCGATCAAACCCGTAAAACCGCAGGCCGAGCCGCAACAGCCCATCGTGCTTGGTGCACCGACCGATCGCTATACGAACATCGCCAAAGTGTTGAACATGCCCGCCTACCAGGCGCGTAAGGCAAAGTTCATCGTACAGTCGGCCGGCTCGCGCAAGGAGAAGGAGGTACTGCGCGACGAGCAGGGCGAGGTTGCGATCGAGCAGGAGAACGATCAGAACGCATCGCTCTTCTAAGAGTTGAACGAATGGAGTTAACGCGTGGAGTGGATCGTATTTAACGGATTTTCGGCAGGTGTTGTTTGGATGGCGATAGCCACCCTCTGCCTCTTGTGTTTCTCGGCGCTCGTATCGGGTGCCGAGACCTCATTTTTCTCGCTGTCGCACCACGACATTCAAGAGATGAAGCGCATGGAGACATCCGCCTCATCGACCGTGTTGCGACTGCTGACGGATGTCGATCTGCTGTTAGCGACGATCCTTGTGATGAACAACCTGGTAAACATCAGCATCACGATCCTCACCGCCTCGATCATCGACCACCTCTTTATCTTCCATCGCTTCGACTTCCTCTTCAAGACCGTCCTGGTAACCTTCCTGTTATTGCTCTGCGGCGAGGTCTTGCCGAAGGTATTGGCACAATCCGTGCCCTCCTCGTTTGCCCGCTTTGCAGCACGCCCGCTGCTCTTCCTCCGCACGCTGCTCTACCCGCTCTCGATCATCCTGGTACGCACGGGTAACACCATCTCGGAGCGCGCCTCACACCGTCCGGAGATCTCGATCGACGAGTTGGCCGATGCGGTGGATCTGACCCACGACGAGAACCTCGAGGAGCACGAGATGCTCTCGGGCATCGTCAACTTTGTCAACACCGAAGCGCAGGAGATCATGAAGCCGCGTGTCGATATGACTGCCATCGAGTTTACGGCCGACTATGAGACGCTCAAGCGCATCATCATCGAGTCGGGTTTCTCGCGCATCCCGGTCTACGACGAGGATATGGACAACATCCGCGGAACACTCTATGTCAAGGACCTGATGCCCTACATCAACCGTGGCAACGAGTTCGGCTGGCAGCAGCTGATCCGCAAGCCCTATTTCATTCCAGAGCACAAGAAGATCAGCGACCTGCTCGAAGATTTCCAGACCAACAAGGTGCATATGGCCATCGTAGTCGACGAGTATGGCTCGACGCTCGGCCTCGTCTCGTTGGAGGATATCATCGAGGAGATTATCGGTGAGATCTCCGACGAGAGCGACAACGACGAGAAGCTCTACACCACTCTCGCTCCCAACACCTATCTCTTCGAGGGTAAGACCCACATTGTCGACTTTGAGCGTATCCTGGACATCGACGAGGATACCTTCTCCGATGTGCGTGGCGATGCAGAGACGCTGGCCGGTCTGATGCTGGAGCTCAAACGCGACTTCCCGCGCAAGGGTGATGCCTTCACGGCGCACAACATCCGTTTCACGGTGACCGAGATGGAGCGTCACCGCATCGACAAAATCAAAGTAGAGGTACTATGAGTGCTGCACGCCTGACGGTCGTCCCCCTGATGACGATCGAGGAGGCCTCCGCATGGACTACCGCCGAGGAGCAACAGCAAGCTGCGTTGTTCGGCTCGGAGGTGCGTCGGCGTGAGTTTCTCTCGTGGCGTGCTATAGTGCGAAAAATGCTGGGACGAGAGACCCAAATCGCCTACAACACCCTTGGAGCCCCCATACTTATTGGACGCTCGGAGCACCTCTCCGTATCACACGGCGCAGGGCGCGTGGCGGTGCTGATTGCAGAGCGAGCTTGTGGCGTCGATATCGAGCGCTGGGATCGCAACTTCGAGCGTGCCGTGCGCCGTTTCCTCACCGATGAGGAGCGTGCCTTGAGCAGCGATAACGACTTCTGGGCTGTGGCTTGGTGTGCCAAAGAGGCGCTTTACAAAGCAGCCGGCGAGCAGGGGCTCTCGATCCGCGACGAACTGCGCCTGCTCTCCTACACGGGCGATCATCTCACCGCAAAAATAAAAGACGGAGAGGTGTTAACGCTCTCCGTCTTACGCGAGAAGGATTACCTCCTCGTATCTGTCTCCTAAAATTACAAGCCCAGCTTCTTGGCAATTGCCTTCGGAAGAGCCTTCTTGTTGACCATCACATCGGTCGTCTTGTAGGCTACGAAGGTCTTCGAGAAGTACCAGAAACCATCATAGGGCTTCACCGTATCCCACGAATTCTGAACCTTGTAGTAGGGCGTGCCGTTCTGATCGACTGCCGTGCCCATGATCACCATGCCGTGATCGTCGGTCGTCTCGTAGTTATCGAAAGCCTCCTGACGCATCTCCTGCGTGATCGTGCGCTCCGTGTAGGGCTTATCGAAGGTGAAGAGTGCAGCCTCACGCTCTTTGGCCGTCAGCGAGCCCCAACGCTCTGCCTCCGTACCGCTGAGCGACTTGGGATCAGTCTCGGGAATCACACCGATACCCTTTGTGCGGCTGAAGCCCTTCTCGCTCACATCCGTACCCCACGAGAGCGTGTAACCCTGCTCCAATGCGTGGTCGATCACCTGCATCAGCTCATCGATCGGCAGGTTGTAGACCTTACCCCACATCCAGTTATCGGGTACCTCGAGTACAAACTGCTCGTAGAAGGGGTGGTGCGTGAACGACGAGAGGTCGATGTAGTTATCCATGTCGATCGGCAGCGATGCAGCATACGACTTGGGGGTATACTCCTTACCCTCCCAGGTGAAGGTCTCGGGCATCTCGCCGAAGTACTCGTCGAGCAGCGCCGAGAAGCCACGCTTCCAAGCGGTCGAGAGGGGACGACGCGAGCTGTCGCCAATCTTGATCACCGTGTCGAGGTAGGCCTTGAATACGGGCGTCAGCTCGTGGAAGTCGGGCAGCTCCGTACCGTAGTTCATACCCTTATAAACCTCAAAGGGAACAATACCGTACTCCTTGATCGTCTCCGTCACATCGTGAGCTGCGCCACCCTCGGCGAAGTTCAGCGTACCGTGCATGCGAACATAGGCCTCGGCCTTCTTCATGAAGGTGTGGCGTACAACCCACATCTCCGAGAGGTGTACCGCCTTGCCACCCTCACGCAAGATCTCGCTCTCGAGGAAGGTCAGCGTCGAGAAGCACCAGCAGGTACCGCTACGGTTCTGGTTCTTCACCGGCGTCGTCTCAATGGTTTTCGTATCCGTGAAGATGTAGCCCTCGGGCTTCTTCACCTCCTCCTGTGCCATCACCACACCGGCGATGCACAAAAGCGTAAAGAGAGATAACAGTCTTTTCATCTGTAGTTAAGTTTTAAGTATAATAGTTTTGTCTGGTTATCGCTTCTTCGATTTCTCGATGATGTCGAGGCACTGCTCGGCAGTCAGCTGCTCCACCTTGGCGCCCTTCGGCAGGCGATAGTTCTTCCCCTTGTAGGCGATGTAAGCACCATAGGGGCCCTGCTTGATGAGCAGCTCTGGCTCCTCGTCGAAGGTGCGCAGCGGCGTACGCGATGCGGCAGCAGCCTCCTGCTTAGCCTTGACCAGCTCGACACAACGCTCGTAGGTCACCGTGTAGGGATCGTCGCCCTTCTGCAGCGAGGTGAACTCCTTACCGCGACGGACATACGCACCAAAGCGGCCGATGCCGACCACCAGTTCCTCGCCCTCGAACTCACCCACCGTACGCGGCAGGGCAAAGAGATCCAACACCTCCTCGAGCGTAATGGCCTCGATGAGCTGACCCTTCTTGAGCGAGGCAAACTGCGCCTTGCCACCCTCCTCGGCCTCGATCTCAACCATCGGGCCGTAGCGACCGATGCGCGCCTTGACTGCACGACCCGTCTTCGGATCGATACCCAGCTCACGCACCTGACTCTTGTGGTCGGTCTGCGTACCAATCGCCTCATCGACCATCTCGTGGAACGGCGTATAGAAGTCGCCGATCATCGAATCCCAGGCGATCTCGCCCTCGGCGATGCGGTCGAACTCCTTCTCGACCGAAGCCGTGAAGTTGTAGTCGAGGATCGAAGCGAACTGCGTCTCGAGGTAGTCGTTCACCAGCATACCAATATCCGTAGGCGAGAGGCGGTTGCGCTCCTTGCCATAGCTTTCGGTGTGGTTCTTGCGGCCGAGCTTCGAACCCGTGAGCGTCAGCTGCACATAGTTGCGCTTCTGGCTCTCGCGACTCTGTTTCTCCACATAACCACGGTTGATGATGGTCGAGATGGTCGGCGCGTAGGTCGACGGACGACCGATACCGAGCTCCTCCAGGCGCTTCACGAGCGAAGCCTCGTTGTAACGCGTCGGGGGCATCGTGAAACGCTCCGTAGCCGTAATCTGCTTCGCCTTGAGCTGGTCACCTGCCGTGAGTTTCGGCAGCAGACCCTCCTGACCCTCGGCCGAGGGATCCTCGTCGGTCGACTCGGAGTAGAGCTTCAGGAATCCGTCGAAACGGATCACCTCACCCTGCGCCACGAACTGCAGCTCGCTGCCGCCAATCTCGATCGTGATGGTCGTACGATCCAACTCGGCGCACACCATCTGCGAAGCAACCGTACGCTTCCAGATCAGGTCGTAGAGCTTCTTCTCAGCGGGCGAGCCATCGATCGACTGGCGGTCGATGTACGACGGACGAATCGCCTCGTGCGCCTCCTGGGCACCCTTGCTCTTCGTCTTATAGTTGAACCAGCGGTGATAGTTCTCACCAAAGAGCTTCGTGATCTCCTCCTTACACTGCGCCAAGGCCTGCACCGAAAGGTTGACCGAGTCGGTACGCATGTAGGTAATCAAACCCTGCTCGTAGAGGTGCTGTGCCACCGACATGGTCTGCGAAACAGACATACCGAGCTTGCGGCTGGCCTCCTGCTGCAGCGTCGAGGTCGTAAAGGGAGGTGCCGGGTAGCGCTGTGCGGGTTTCTCCTCCGAGCGCAGCACCTTGAAGGTTGCCTCCTTGCACCCCTCGAGGAAGTGTTGTGCCTCCTCCTCGGTCTCGAAACGCTTCGAAAGCTCCGCCTTGAAGAGGCTCTTCTCGGGATCGTTCGGCGCGTAGAACTGAGCAACGACACGGAAGTAGGGGGTCGAGCGGAAAGCGATGATCTCACGCTCACGCTCCACAATCAGGCGCACAGCCACCGACTGCACGCGACCCGCCGAGAGCGACGGACGCACCTTCTTCCAGAGTACGGGCGAGAGCTCAAAGCCAACCAGGCGGTCCAACACGCGGCGCGCCTGCTGTGCGTGTACGAGGTTCATATCGACCGTGCGGGGCTGCTCAATGGCCTCCAGGATCGCTTTCTTCGTGATTTCATGGAAGACGATACGCTTCGTCTGCTCGATGGGGAGATCTAACACTTGGGTCAGATGCCATGCGATGGCCTCTCCTTCGCGGTCCTCATCGGAAGCGAGCCACACGGTCTTCGTCTTCGCGAGTTTGGCCAGGTCGCTGACCACCTTTTTCTTATCGGCCGGAATCTCATAGATCGGAGCAAAACCCTGATCGACATGGATTCCGAGGTCTTTCTTCGCCAAGTCACGGATATGGCCGAAGCTCGAACGCACGATGAAGTTCTCACCCAAGAACTTCTCGATGGTCTTGGCCTTGGCCGGGGACTCAACGATCACTAAATTTTCCTGCATACCGTAGTATTTTATATGGTTTCAATCAGGCATCGTGTAAAACACGAAAACCTAAGTACGGGACTTAGGTTTCGCCTGTGGCTTGATTTTCAGCGTTATCGGATCATGTTATAGGTAAACTCGAACCGAATGGGCGCCGCGAGTTCCGCCTCTGCGTCGTTGTTCGCTCCCTGCAAGAAGGAGTAGTCGAAATCGTAGGCGCTATATGCGGCCGGAGCGAGGTAGACCACGCGCTGCTCAACATTCTCCAGGTTGATCGGACGACCCTCTGCCTTCGCAGCGTCGCGCTCCTTGCGGTAACTGTTCCACAACTGCTGCATGTAGCCCGTGATGTTCATCGCATAGCGACCGTGGCTGCGGTTGATGTAGCCGTCATAGTCGAGCGTTACGCCCTTTGACTCCTCGTAGCTGTAGGCGTAGTCCGACACGGGGGTCAGCTTCTTGTAGTTCGTGTAGAGACCCAAGCGAGCCTGTGCCGTATCCATCTCATCGAGCAGCGAGGTATACTGATCGCCCAATGCAGGGCCGATCGAGAGGTAGTCGTAGATGCTCGACGGGAGGTAGAAGTAGATCATCGCTCGCGAGAAGGCCAGCGTCGAGTAGAGCTGCTTCGAGGCGGCGTACTCATCGCTCAGGATCTTATCGAAGGCATCGAAGAGCTCCTGCGTGAAGGTGAGCTCGGAGAGGATGCCACCCATGCCCTCGACAATCAGCTGCGAAGACTCGGCACGCTCCGTACTCTGCTCGTTGATCGAGGCGATATCGATGCCGAGCGAACCCGTCGTATAGTCATGATCGACCATGTTGATCGAGACATTCTCGTTTGTCATGTAGTACGAATCGTAGAAGTAGTAGACCATACCGATCGTATCCTTGATCAGCGAGGGGTCCTCCGGACGGCGGTTACGACCATAAACAGCCATGCTCGACGACTCGAGTGTAGTGGCGTAGATAGCGCCCTTGCCCTCCTGGATTTTCGTGGGCTTAATGTAGAGACCCTTGAACTCCTCCAACCACTGCTCCACGCTGTCGCGGCTGTAGATCGAGTAGTCACCCTTATACTTACCATCGAGCAGGAAGAGGCGGTCGATATAAGCGCGACCTGCCTCGGTCGGCTGGAGCGTCACGGAGGTCGTTGCCGGACCCTTATCGCCACCCAACTCGAAGGTGAAGAGCGGCTCCTCGGATACCACCTTCTCGGCTACGGGGTCGTAGTTCAAGAAGAAGAGCGTATCCTCGCTCTCTTTGATGTAGTCGTTGCTAACAATCTCGTAGACAGCAAACTCCTGCACCGAGGTCGTATCGCCGCCATAGCTCTGAATCGAGAGCTGCAGGATCACCGAGTCGAAGATCGGTCGGTAACCGAAGTAACCCGAATCCACCAGGTAGTAGTTGGTCATCTGCGTCATGAACGAAGCCGAACGGCTACCCAGCTTATCGTGCAGCGACGAGCCCATAAAACCATAGGAGATGTTGGCCGAGGCGATCGAGTCGGTCTGGTAGAGACGCGTCTCGACATACCGACGGGGGTTGATACCCTCGAGCATGATATAACCGGCCTTCATCTGCTGGTTGTCCGGAACCAGGTTTGCGCCAAGCGTGTCATCCACCTGCACCTCACATGCGGCGCAGAGCAGTACGACAACCAGGCTTGCAATCCACGCAAACGGACGACCCAATTTATTGAATTTGCTCATAGAAACGATGATAATTATCGAAAAAGTCTGCCTCCTCGGGCGACTGGTAGGCGAGCATCGGCTTACCGCTCTGCTTCACCAGCTCGATCGTCTCCGCGCTCACCTGCTCGGAGGCAATCACTACGCCATCGGCATAATCAAGAACGAAGCGACAGAGATTTTCGTATGAAGGATCGCTTAAAATCGAGAGATTTTTATCCGTCACACCCTCCTTGGCGATCTTCTCGCCCATCGCCGGATCGAGCGGGGCGGGCAATCCGTCGGCATAGAGCGAGACAACAACCTTCACATCGCGGAAGATCGGATCATCCGCAAAGACGCGCTTCAGATAGACCGGCACAACCGATGCGAACCATCCGTGGCAGTGCACCACGGTAGGCGTCCAACGCAGCTTCTTTACCGTCTCGAGCACACCGCGCGCAAAGAAGATGGCGCGTTCGTCGTTATCGGCAAAACCCACACCCGTATCCGGATCTGCGAGTGCAGCCTTACGAGCGAAGTAGTCGTCGTTGTCGATGAAATAGATCTGTACGCGTGCCGAAGGGATCGAGGCTACCTTGATGATGAGCTGATGATCGTTGTTGTCGATAATCAGGTTCATACCCGAGAGTCGAATCACCTCGTGCAGCTGGTGACGACGCTCGTTGATGCAGCCATAACGGGGCATGAAAGAGCGGATCTCATTCCCGCGCTCCTGCATCGCCTGCGTGAGCGAACGACAGAGCGTAGAGCACTCCGTCTCGGACATATACGGGAAGATCTCCTGACTGATATACAGAATTTTATTAGCCATTATCAGAGTCTGTTTTCAGGGTGCAAAGATACGAAAAAAATCGGATTTTTCCACCTGTGATTAAAGGATCAGCATCGCATCTCCGTAGGTACCAAAGCGGTAACCCTCCTCGTGTGCCACCTGGTAGGCGTTCATCACAGCCTCGTAGCCACCAAAGGCTGCCACCATCATCAGCTGCGTCGAGTAGGGAAGATGCAGGTTCGAAACCATCGCATCGGCCACCGAAAAGTCATAAGGCGCGAAGATGAATTTGTTGGTCCAACCCGCCTCGGCCTTGATCATTCCTCCCGTCGAAACCACCGTCTCGAGCGTGCGCATCACAGTCGTACCGATCGAAACCACCTTACGCTTCTGCTGCTTAGCGCGGTTCACAGCCTCGGCCGTCTCCGGCGATACGATGTACTGCTCGGAGTCCATCTTATGCTTCGAGAGGTCCTCCACATCGACCGTGCGGAAGTTACCCAGACCCACATGCAGCGTCAGGAAGGCGCTATCCACACCCTTGATCTCCATACGCTTCAGGAGGTGCTTCGAGAAATGCATACCGGCCGTCGGAGCAGCCACAGCACCCTCCTTATCGGCGAAAATCGTCTGATAGCGCTCGGCATCCTCGGGTTCCACATGGTCGCGCACCCAGCGCGGCAGCGGCGTCTCGCCCAGGGCGAAGAGTGCCTGCTTAAACTCCTCATACGAACCATCGAAGAGGAAGCGCAGCGTACGACCACGCGAAGTGGTATTGTCGATCACCTCGGCCACCAACAGATCATCGTCGCCGAAGTAGAGTTTGTTGCCAATGCGGATCTTACGAGCCGGATCAACCAACACATCCCACAGGCGCAACTCACGATTGAGCTCACGCAGCAGGAAGATCTCGATCTCGGCGCCCGTCTTCTCCTTGTTACCATAGAGGCGTGCAGGGAAGACCTTCGTGTCGTTGAAGACGAAGAGATCCTGCTCATCGAAGTAATCCAAAATGTCCTTGAAGATGCGATGCTCAATCTGACCCGTCGAGCGGTGCAGTACCAGCAGACGAGAGTCGTCGCGGTTGATTGTGGGGTGCTGCGCCATCTCAGGCGTAAAGTCGTAACCGTATTGCGAAAGTTTCATCGGTGTGTTGTTTTTTCGATTTTGAAAGTAAAACAATCTAAATCAATACGCAGAAAGTGCTATTTTGTTTCAAGTTCCTGCAATTTTTCGAGGAATTTTTCCAATTGCCACCCATTTTCGGCCGTAAACCCACCACTTCGCGTGCGACGAAGCGAGGTGAGGAAGGCTCCACTATCTACCGCACGACCCAGCTCATCGGCTAGCGAACGGATATAGGTACCACGGCTGCAGCGCACGCGGAGGCTCAGATCGGGCAGCGTGAAGGACTCCACCTGCATGGCGTAGATGTTGATGAGCGACTGGCGAAGTTCGACCGTCTCGCCCGCACGCGCAATCTCGTAGGCTCGCAAGCCCTCGACCTTCTTGGCCGAGTAGAGGGGCGGCGACTGGAGGCGTTCACCCGTAAGGCTCTCGAGAGCAGCATCGAGCTGCTCGCGCGTGATGTGGCGGTAGGGATAGGTGTGGTTGACCGAATGCTCGCAGTCGTAGCTCGGCGTCGTGGCACCAAAGCGCACCCCCGCCAGATACTCCTTCTCCTCGGCCTGCAACGCATCGACCATCTTCGTGGCGCGACCAATGCAGACAAGCAACACTCCCGTAGCCAACGGATCGAGCGTACCGGCGTGTCCAACCTTGATTTTACGGTAGCCGCAGCGGCGCAGCGCATACTTAATCTTGCGCACCACATCGGCCGAGGTCCAATAGAGCGGTTTGTCGATGACGGCGATGTAGCCCTCCTCGAAATTGATTCCGCGCAACTCCTGATTCTGCTCCATAAGTACTAATTAAAACGAGCACACCAGGCAGAGCAGACCCACCACGGCGCAGTAGACGGCAAACCAGATGAGGCGACCGCGCTTGACGATCTCGATCATGAATTTACAAGCCAAAGCACCCGACACAAAAGCCGAGAGAAAACCCGCTACCAACGCGGGGGTAGGCACACTCATCGTAGCCATATCGCCCGAGACGATATCGAGTAACATCTTACCCAGAATAACCGGGATGACCATAATGAAAGAGAAGTTGGCCACCGAAGATTTATCGTTGCCCAGGATCAAACCCGTAGCAATCGTCGAACCCGAGCGTGAGAGTCCGGGCATCGTAGCCAACGCCTGCGCGCAACCGATCAGGAAGGCATCGCGGTAGGAGATCGTCTGCTTCTGACGCGGCTTCGCATAGTAGGCAAACGAAAGCAGCGCTGCCGTCAGCAGCAACATAGCCCCCACAAACCAGAGCGACGAGAAGAGTGCCTCGATCTGATCGGCAAAGCAGACACCCACCACACCGGCGGGGATCATCGAGAGCACGACCTTCAGGATGTAGGCCTGCTCGTCGTTGAAGCTGCGCGAGAAAGCCCCCTGAATCAAACGCCACAACTCACGCCACAAAACGAGGATCGTACTGAGCACCGTAGCGGCGTGCAGCGTCACATCGAAGGTAATGTTGTTCTCAATCTCCACACCCAGCAGCTCCTTGGCAATCTGCAGGTGGCCGCTGCTCGACACGGGAAGAAACTCGGTGATGCCTTGCACCAAACCGAGCAAGATGGCTTGCAAAGTCTCCATGGATTAGCACTGCTGCCAGATGAGGGCCGCAGCACCCAGAATGCCGGCATTCTTATCCTGAATGCCGCTGGGCAGCACCTTCACCTTGTTCTTGAAGGGGAACATCATATTCTGCTCCATGTAGTAGCGCGTAGGCTCGAAGATCAACTCTCCGGCCTTGGCCAGACCGCCAAAGAGGAAGATCGCCTCGGGCGAGGTGATCGTCACGATGTCAGCCAACGCACGACCCAGCATCTCACCCGTGAATCGGAAACACTCCTTCGCCAGCGGATCGCCCGCAGCGGCAGCCTTCGAGATCATCGCAGCGTCGAACTCCGAGAAGGGAACCTCGCGCAGGGGGCTCGGCGTAGTCATCTTAGCCATCAGATCGAAGGCTGTACGCTTGATACCCGTAGCCGAGACATAGGCCTCCAGGCAGCCCTGGCGACCGCAACCACAGGTGCGACCACCACGCTCCACGATCAGGTGACCGGCCTCACCGGCCAAGCCGTCGTGGCCGTAGATCATCTCGCCATTGGCCACAAAGCCCGAGCCGAGGCCCGTACCCAGCGTGATCATGACAAAATCCTTCATACCCTTGGCATTGCCGTAGACCATCTCGCCGATCGTCGCTGCGTTCGCATCGTTCGTAATCAGGGTCTTCACCCCGCCGAAACGCTCCGAGAGATCCGCAGCCAGGCGGAACACGCGACGCTGCTCGTCACGGTTCGTCTCCTCCTCGCGGAACTTCCAGAGGTTAGCCGGCGTCTCGATCGAGCCGTTATGGATATTCGAGTTCGGTGCACCAATACCGATGCCTACCAGCTCATACTCAAAATCGAGCGAGGAGGCCATCGCGCGAATTGCCTCTGCCAGGTCGGCTACATAGGTCGGATAATCTTCTAAATGGGGATATTTGCGAGTTGAGATGACCGATTCGGCATAGAGTTCACCCTGCTCATCGACCATACCAAATGCGGTGTTAATACCTCCAATATCAACACCAATTGCAAGTTTCTTCATGCTTAAAACGCGTTTTATCGAAATTTCGATGTAAAGTTACGGGAAAATTTGCCAGGTACAAAGTTTTTTTCCGCTTTTCGAATCGTAGAGGGGCGCTTTGGGATGATTTTACCCCAAAGCGCCCCTATCACACGCCAAACGATCACTCTTTAACGCGATCCGCCGCTGAAAATGTTATAGGTGTCATCGAAGATCGGGCTCTCCACACCCAGGAAGTGCAGCACACTGTGGAAGACATGGTACTGCCCAATCTCGCCCTCCGCCTCGACCTCCAACTCGGTGTCCGAGCTCCACACGAGGAAGGGAATCTCGATCTGCTCGGCCGGAGCCATCATCATCGGCACGCCGTGCATGTAGAGATTGTTCTCGCCAAGCGATTCGCCGTGATCCGAGACATAGAGCACACAGCTGCGAACCCCCTCCAGACCACGCAACGCTTCGATCACCGAGTGAACCAGATGATCCGTATAGAGGATCGTATTGTCGTAGGCATTGATCAACTCCTCACGGTTGCTCTTCGACATCTCCACTGTGGTACAAACGGGCTTAAATTGCTCGAATTCGGCGGGATACTTCTGGTAGTAGGAGGGGCCGTGACTGGTGCTCGTGTGCAGCACGATGAGTTGCTTCTCCTTGTCACACGCCTCTACCTCGTCGATTAAGCCCTCGAGCAAAAAGCCATCGTAGCGACCATCGAGCTCCGGGTACTTTTGTTTGAGTTTTTTGGGCGTGTAGCACTTCTCGATGTGCAAAGGCGGTTCGCCCCAGTTATTCGTGCGCCACACCACATCGACCCCCGTGCGATGGAGGTAGTTGGGCAAAATCTCGTAGAGTTTGTTCGAGGCCTTGTGGGACAAGATCGCCTTCACGCCCTCGGTCGTATAGGTGGCTGCCGCCTTCGCAAGGAGGGCCGTCACACCGTCACCCTTCAATTGCGGGTTGGTCTCGCGCTCGTAGCCATAGAGCGAGAAGTGGTCTCGGCGTGCCGACTCACCGATAATGAGCACGCAGAGATCGCGCCCCGAACTTGCGATCGTGGCATCGGGGAGTTTGATCTCCTTGCGGTTGGCCTTGCTCACGCGATTGTGGTAACGCACCGTATTGACCACATAGGACCACGGCATCAGCAGACTACCCACCTTCGAGGCGTGGCGATCGACCCAGGTGAAGTTGGGCATATTCACCACCACGCTACCCAGCGTGATCAAGAGCGCTACACCTGCATTCCGAGCAAAGCGTCGGAACGAGCCGTAATCCACCCGACGCAGGAAGATATAGAGACAGGGCACGACACCCAACAGCAGGAGGTAGAGCACCGCCGTTGTCGAGAAGAAGGCCGAAGCCTCCGAATAGCGCGTATTGAAGACATTGCCCATCATCTTATCCGTAATGAGCACCTCGTAGGTGTTGATAAAGTAGAGGGCAACCGCATTCCCAATAAAGGTGAACGAAAGCACGATTTTACCAACGATGCGTCCCAGGAACAACAGCGCGTAGTAGATCATGAAGTTCAGTGCCAACATGATGGCAGCCGAGCATCCGATGATGAGCGCAGCGTTCCAGCCGCTTTCGACATGGGTCGCAGCATAGTTGAAGACGGGATAGTGGTAAGCGAGGAGCGTGAAGAGGCTCAACACGAGCGACATCCCCTTAATCGAGGCAGGTTTTTTGAATCTGTTCATCGTTTTGATACCAATTTGTAGAGTGCCCAAAGCGTACTGATCAGCAGTACGAGCAGGGCAAGGTTAAAAAGAATCGTGAGCGGGTAGTTGATCGGATGCGCGGAGTCGCAGAACGGAGAGTCGCTAACCGAGGCATCGTAGCGCGCAAAGGGGTTGGTGTAGATCACCTCTCCCTGCGGGAAATAGGCGGTGATGCGGGCGTAGGGATCATCGCTCTGCAGCGTGTAATCGATACTTGCCGTCTGATGCGCCACGGCCAAAGTCGTGTGGTGAGCTCCAATCACCCGAATGCTGTCGGCCGGAACCGAGAAGGTGGCATAGATCGTCTGATCCTGCACCCCGATCGTCTCAATCGCGGGGAGGTGGCGGTTCATACGATACTTCTCCTCCCAATCACCACGGCCGTAATCCGGTACACGCATGGCATAGAAGGCACCTCGACGGAGCGTTTGCAGGAGATCCTCATAATGCACCGAAGGGGTGCAAAGGAAGTTGCAGCGCACGGCAATGCGCTTCGATTGGTCGGGGAAATGCAGGTCGTCGTTCGCCAGACCAAAGCTATAGTGACCGGCCGTGAGAGCGCTGTCCCAATAGGCATTCTCGGTCGAACGACCGCTATCGAGCTCCATCAAGCGATAGCCGCTCAACCATGCGAACTGCTTTGCCGGAAAGAGCTTCGTGCGCAACGGGTGGTTGACCTGGATGATGTCGGCATCACGCCCCAGCAGATCGAGCTGAAACTGCTTCTGCGAGGTTAGGAAGGGGCAGAAGTGGTCGAACTGGAGCACACGCGTAGAGCCGAAGACCAGCTTATGAAACTTCAAGATGTTACGACCGTGCTCGTAGAGATTTACCTGTAGGGCAGGGTCAAAAGGGTGTTGTGTGAGGCGGTTGTGATTCGAGAAGGTCACCACCTCGTAACCAAATTTCTCCAAGCGGCGATAGACCTCGTCGGGCCAGTAGGGGCACTCGTTGAAGAGCCCATCAACACGGGTATGGGTATGAAAGTTGGCGCGCTTCCAACAGTGGGTGGTATCCATGTCGGCGTAGGGGTTGAAGATGTCCGCCCCGCTGAAAGGTTTAGCCGGCTGAAAATCATAGATCGGGCTGACGCTCGTGACTAGAAAGAGCATACAGAGGAGCAGGAGCAACGCACCCACACCCTTGCACACCAATTTTAACACTTTTTTCAACCCGCTCATAGGCTTTCCTGTTGTTTGTTTGCTTATTAAAAATCTCCCTTTTGCAAAGGTAGGAAGATTTTTCCAATTGATGGGTGGTTTTTGGATGTTTTTGAACGATCTACACCAAGAACCAACCCACTCTCCCGCATGCGCCGATTGTAGATTTTCTGCCCTCACTGTTGATTATCTCGGCGTTTTTTTCTATTTTTGTTTCATAAAACCTTGTAAAAAGCGTTTTCACCATGCAAACTGCCGAAAAATACCTCGAACTGGTTGAGAACTACCTCGTTCAACTCGAATTCTCGGAGGAGCCCGAGCGTCTCTATACCCCCATCAGCTACTCGCTGGCCGGTGGCGGAAAACGCCTGCGCCCGGTGCTGCTGATGCTCGCACACGGTCTCTTCTCCGACGAGGCACAACAAGCCCTGCCGGCAGCGGCAGCCATAGAGCTCTTCCACAACTTCACGCTCCTGCACGACGACATCATGGATCACGCCCTGATCCGTCGAGGCAAGCCCTCGGTCTATGCCAAATGGGGCGAAAATGTAGCCATCCTGTCTGGCGATGCGATGATGATCGCCGCCTACCAGCTCCTTGGCAAGACGCAGAGCGAACGCCTCGCGCAGGTGCTCTCGGTCTTCAACCGCACGGCACTCGAGGTGTGCGAAGGACAGCAGTATGACATGGACTTCGAGGAGCAGGAGAAGGTATCGGTTGTCGAGTATATGCGAATGATCGAGTTGAAGACCTCTGTCCTGCTGGCCGGCGCGGTGGTCATCGGTGCAATCCTCGGCGGAGCCTCCGAGAAGGAGTGCCAGCTGCTCTACCGATTCGCCATCGAGCTGGGTCTGGCCTTCCAGCTGCAGGATGACCTGCTCGACAGCTACGGCGAGAAGGCCCTGCTTGGCAAAGCGATCGGCGGCGACATCTTGGAGGGCAAAAAGACCTACTTGATGATCACGGCCATGAGCCACGCCAACGAGGAGCAGCGCGCCATTCTGCGCTCGACACACAAGAACCCCTTGCTGAGCGACGAGGAGAAGGTCGCAGCCGTGAAGGCGGTCTACGACGCCCTCGACATCCCACACCTGACCGAGCAGCAGATCGGCCTGCGCTTCGAGCGTGCCCTGGCACAACTCAACGCCCTCACACTCGATCCGGAGCGCGTACAGCGTCTCCGCACCTATGCCGAGAGCCTGATGGGTCGCAAGAAGTAACGACTCGGACACATACAAAAAAATAAGAACGCCTGCGCGTTCTTATTTTTTATCTACTCATTGGAGAGTTTTAACTCGGAGAGATCGACCAACTTATTCACGATGGCGTAGATCGTAAGACCCGCGGCCGAGTGGATCTGCAGTTTATTGGCGATGTTGCGGCGGTGAGTGATGACCGTGTGGGTCGAGATGCAGAGCTGCTCGGCAATCTCCTTGTTGGTCATGCCTTTCACCACGCAGATGATGATCTCCTTCTCGCGCGAACTAAGCGTTTCGCGTCCCACGCCACCCCGCTTCGGACGCTCTGCCGAGAGTCGTTCGATGGCCGGAATGTAGAGCGCATCCTCCACCGCATTGTGCGAAGCGAGCTCCTCCTCGCAAGTGAAGATGTCGTAGAGAGCATCGTTCAGCTCGTTCGTACCACCCATCGGATAGTATTTAATAATAATCTGTTTCAACTCACTCAAGTGCTCCTCTACGCGGTCGTGCTGACGGCGGAAGATCTCAATCGAGTAGTCATCGGCAGGTGCACCCGCCAACAGCGCCTCCACATAGGGAAAGACACGCTGCTCCTCATACTCCATGTGGCGATTGACCTCAGCGAAGTAGTCGTCGTAGTAGCGCATGATGGCAAAGGCAACATCATTGCGTGAGCAATTGACCGCCTCGATCAGCTTGCGGCGAATCGAGGGCAGACGAAAATCGAGGAAATAACGATGGGCATTGTGCAGATAATCGGTCAGGCTGCGCACCGAGATTGTCGCAATATCGGGCAGGTATGCCGGGTCGAGCATCAGATTGATCACCGCCAGAAAAGTCGTAGCATCGACCCCTACTTCACCACAAACCTCTCCGATTGTCTTATCGCCAAAGCCCAATGCCAAACCGAAACGGCTCATCACAGGCAACACGGCATAGTGAGTCGATACCAGATCACACATGCGATCACTCGGCGTGTAATGTACAGAAGTATATTTCATCGATCGATTCCTTTTTAATGGTAGCGCAGAGTTATCGGCGGTCGATGTCCTCGTAGGTGCGTTGCAGAAGCGTACGACCAAACATCAGCTGCTCCTCGGTCGAGCCCTCGCCCACCTGATCCGAGGGGGCATCCCAACGGCTCTCGTGCTCGCCATCCAAGACACAGAAGCCCTCGTTGTAGGTGTAGTAGGCGAACTTCTTCACCTCGGGATGCAGCATATCCTTGCTATATTCAAAATCGTCATGCGGCACGCCCAACTGCGCCAGAAGCGTGGCCGCCAGGTCGATCTGCGATCCATAGGCCTCCACCACGCGGGGCTCCTTCACAGCACCACCCACCCACAACATCGGGATGCGGTGCGCCTCGGTCTGGGTATACTCCCCACGACGGAAAGCCGAGGTGCCGTGGTCGGCCACCAACACAACCAAGAGGTTCTCCCAGGCGGGCGAAGCAGCCCAACGGTCGAGCATCTTGCCGATGCAGTCATCGGTGAAGGCGGTAGCATTCACTCGCTTATCGACAAACTCATCATAGGGCACCTCAAAGGGCTCATGGCTGCTCAGCGTGAGCCAACCCGCCAGGAAGGGCTCCTTTTCCGTGCTGAGGCGGATCACCTCGTCGGTAAACCACTCCCCCACCACGCGATCATCGTAGCCCCACTTCGAGGTCGGAGCATCGAAGGCCATATCCTTCTGCCAGATCAGCTGCTGCCACCCCGTAGCATACATATAGGAGGCTTGATCCGTAAAGTTGAGATCACCACCGTAGGCAAAGATGGTTTTGTAGCCCGCCGTACCCAGCGAACGCGCTACCGAGGGGAGCTCGAGGCACTTCTGCGTGAGCTTCATGAGCGAGATCTTCGTCTGCGCAGGGAAGCCGCTCAAGATCGACATCTGTCCGCGATCCGTGCGATAGGAGTTGGCGTAAAAACGATCGAACCAAACACCCTGCTTCGACCAACGCTGCAGGGCAGGCATAATGGGTCGTCCCTCCTCCTCGGCGGCATAGAGCGTATGGCCAAAGCTCTCCAACACGACCAACACCACATTGGGGCGATCGGTCGTCAGCAACGACTCGGTCGGGAGGGTGTACTCCCGATTGCCGCGCACCTGCTCGAAGTTCTCGGCAAGCGTCTTGGCGTCGTAGAAGGGGTACTCATCAGCATAACTCTCCTGCTCGCCCAGCGTCGAGAGGAAGGAGAAGATCGGATTGGTAGCCGCATGGTTCAAGAAGAGCTTCGGCGAGAAGCAGACCTTCGAGAGATTGGCCACCGAGGTGCCCACTCCGCCACGAATCGACAGGAAGTCAAAGCCGGCAACCATCACCAGCAGGAAGCTACCCACCAGCGCATGCACCCAATGCCACATACGCACCCCCTCATAGAGGCGCACAACAGCTCGGTAGCAAGCGATCATCAGCGCCGCATAGCCTCCGAAAAAGAGCGTCTGACGGATGCCCGACCAGAGGTCGACACAGGCCATCGCCTCCTTCGGCTCGGCGAGGTAGATCAAAAGCGTGGAGTCGAGGCGGAAGCCCCAAAACTCATAGAGCGCCAGGTCGACAGAAAAGATAATAGCCGCCACCACAGCAATCACCGAGAGGTAACCATTCAAGATCTTGCGACCTACTCGGGTGGGCACTTCGACCCAGAGCGTGAGGATCAGAAAGAGGATCGGCAGGGCAGTGATATAACCTGCCACGGTCATGTCGAGCTTCAGGCCATGCCAGATCACCTGCAACCACTCGCTCCAGGAGGATTGTGCCGCCTCGGTCGCATAGTAGAGCAGAAAGACCGGCTTCTGCACGGCCATCAAAAACACCGTCGTGAGCCAAAGCGCGACGATGAGAAGAAGCTTTCGTTTCATGGTCTAAATTCGCTTTTCACCATAGGCCAAATCGCCTGCATCACCCAGACCCGGCACGATGTAGCACTTCGAGGTGAGTTCCTCATCCACGGCAGCAACCCACAGCGTGGCCTCCTGCGGCAGGTGACGGTTGGCGTAGTCCACACCCTGCTCCGAGCCGATCACCGAGGCCACATGCAGCTTGGCAGGCGTGCCACCATGCTGACAGAGCGCCTCGTAGGCCAACACCAACGACTGACCCGTAGCCAGCATCGGATCGACCAGAAGGAGCGTCTTGCCCTCCAGATCACCACACGAGATATACTCCACCTTCACCGTAAACGAACCATCCTTGTGATTCTTGCGGTAGGCCGAGACAAAGGCGTTGCGCGCATTGTCGAAATAGTTCAGGAAACCCTGATGAAACGGCAGTCCGGCACGCAGAATGGTCGCAATGACCAGGTCGTTGTCGTAGAGCTGCACCTCCGCCTCACCGAGCGGGGTCTCAACCACCTTCGGCGTGTAGTCGAGCTGCTTCGAGAGCTCGTAGGCCGTGATCTCACCGATGCGCTCCAGGTTGCGACGAAAACGCATCGAGTCGGCCTGAATCTTGACATCGCGCAGCTCGGCCAGAAACTTATTCACGAGGCTGTTCTGATGGTTGAGAATGTTGACTTTCATGGTATAGCGAAGTTTTAAGGATTGGTCAATTTTAGTAGAGGAAATTGTTGAACGGGTAACGCCCGGCGTGGATCTCGCGCACCATGCCATAGAGATCCGAGCGGAACTTCTCAATGTTGATGCGTTCGATGGCCGAGAGGAAGATGCAAGGGGTGTTGGCCTTGGCAATCCAACTCTTCTTCAGATCGTCGAGCGAAAGATTCTCGCGCGTAGCCGGGGTCAGATCGTCGGGATCTTTTTCTACATAGGTATAGGCATCCACCTTATTGAATACCAGGTAGACCGGCTTATCGCCCGCCCCAATCTCCTGCAGGGTCTGCTTCACAACGGCAATCTGCTCCTCGAACTGCGGGTGCGAGATGTCAACCACATGCACCAACAGATCGGCCTCGCGCACCTCGTCGAGCGTTGATTTAAAGGACTCGATCAGCTCGGTCGGCAACTTACGGATAAAACCTACCGTATCCGACAAGAGGAAGGGGAGGTTGTCAAAGACCACCTTGCGCACGGTCGTATCGAGCGTCGCAAAGAGTTTATTCTCGGCAAAGACCTCGCTCTTCGAGATCAGGTTCATCAGCGTTGACTTGCCGACATTGGTGTAGCCCACCAACGCAACGCGCACCATCTGGCCACGGTTCGAGCGCTGAACGGCCATCTGGCGATCGATCTTCTTGAGCTCCTCCTTGAGTTTCGTGATGCGGTTACGAACAATACGGCGGTCAGTCTCGATCTCTCGCTCACCGGCACCACCACGCGTACCCGTACCTCCTCGCTGGCGCTCGAGGTGGGTCCACATACCGGCCAAACGCGGCAACATATACTCGTAGTTTGCCAGCTGCACCTGCGTCTTGGCATAGGCCGTTTGCGCACGCGAGAGGAAGATGTCGAGGATCAGGCGCGTGCGGTCGAGGATACGACACGGCATCACCTGCTCGATGTTGCGAGTCTGGGCGGGGTTCAGCTCATCGTCGAAGATCGCCACATCGATCTCCTGCTCCTTGCAGTAGTCGGCAATCTCCTGCAGCTTACCCGGTCCGACATAGATGCGCGACGAGGGCTGAGGCAGGCGCTGCGTAAAACGGCGCACGGTCTCGATCTCGGCCGTCTCGGCCAGGAACTCCAGCTCGTTGAGAAACTCTTCGGCCTCGCGGGGCTCTTGGTTGTCACGAATGACAGCAATCAGTACTGCTCTTTCCAATTGATTCTTACATTGAGTGTTCACAAATAAGGGTATCTGCCATCTTCGGCCGATACCCCCATTCTCTTTTATGTGCGGTTGCCCGCCACGGACTTAGTTCTGCACGCGGAAATCTACCGGCAGCGTGTACTTCACGCGTACGGTCTGGTTGCGCTGCTTACCCGGCGTCCACTTCGGCGACTTCTCCAACACGCGTACAGCCTCCTCCGACAACGAACGGTCGGGAGTCGAAAGCACCTGAATGTTGGTCAGACGACCGTCACGCTCGATTACGAACGAGAGGGCTACACGACCCTGAATACCGTTCTCAAGAGCGATCTGCGGGAAACGAACATTGGTCTGCACCCAGTTACGGAAGGTGTTGAGGTCGCCACCCTGGAACGAGGGCATCGTCTCTACACGCAAGAAGGGCTCGTCATCGGCGATCTCCTCCTCGACTACCTCCACCTGCTGGAGCACCTCGGTATCCTCGTCAAACTCGGCGAAGTCAACCTCCGTGGTGATCTTCGTATCGTTGGTCACAACCTGAAGCAGGTCGGCGATCACCTTCACCTCCACCTTCTTCGGCGGCTCGGGCGGCTTCTGATCCTGACGCGTAATCTCCGTGATCTCCTCCTCAATGGGGGCGTAGTTCAGATCGACTTTCTCGATGCGGTGCTCTTTCGGCGTGTAGGCAAAGGCTACGATGACCAGGGCCAGCGCAACAGCCAAACCGATCTCAAGCAACAGACCACGCTTGTTCTGCAGGTCCGCTTTGGGGCTCTTTTTAATCTCCATTTTTATTGTAGTTTTAATTTGTTTTCGCACGCTTTCACCGCGCACCCAAACTTTGAGCGCACGCTATGCACCACAAATATAAAGAGAAAAAATCAAAAATGTGCAATCTTGATGAAAAATAATTGAATTTTGTCTAATTTTGTGCGTCGAGAGTTCCCTTTTTACTGTCATGATACCATCGAACGAACCCCTATACGGAAAAAATCCAACAGAGTTAGCCGCCATCTGCGCCGATCTCGGGCTGCCGCGATTTGCCGCCCGCCAGATCGCCCGCTGGCTCTACACCCGCCATACGGAGAACCCGATGGAGATGAGCGATCTCTCGCTGAAAAACCGCGAGTTGCTGGCCGCTCGTTTCAGCCCCGTACTCTCGGCACCGATTCGCGAGACGGTATCGATCGACGGCACCAAGAAATACCTTTTCCGCACTACACAGGGAGCCTACATCGAGTCAGCCTACATCCCCGACGGAGATCGTGCTACGCTCTGCGTCTCGTCGCAGGCGGGATGTCGCATGGGATGCCGCTTCTGCGCCACCGGACGACAAGGTTTGCAGCACTCGCTCACGGCTGCCGAGATCCTCAACCAGATTGTTTCACTCCCCGAACGCGACCGACTGACAAACCTCGTTTTCATGGGTATGGGCGAACCGCTCGACAACCTCGACGAGGTGTTGCGCGCCCTGGAGATCATCACCTCGGAGTGGGGTTTTGGCTGGTCGCCCACGCGTGTAACGCTCTCAACAGCAGGCGTTGTGCCTGCATTGCGTCGTTTCCTCAACGAGTCAAAGGTGCACCTCGCTGTCAGCCTGCACAACCCGGTACACGAGGAGCGCATGGAGATCATGCCCGTCGAGCGTCCCTGGCCGATCGAGGAGGTGGCGGCGATTCTGCGCGAGTATGATTTCACACACCAACGCCGCGTTTCATTCGAGTACATCGTCATGAGCGGATTGAACGACTCACCGCGCCACATCCGCGCGCTGTGTCGTCTGCTCGACGGCATCAAATGCCGCATCAACCTGATCCGTTTCCACAAAATCGAGGGGTCGCCCTACTTCTCCCCCGACAACGAGGCAATGATCCGCTTCCGCGACACGCTCACCGCCAAAGGTATTCAGACTACGATTCGAGCCTCGCGCGGCGAGGATATTCAGGCCGCCTGCGGTCTGCTCTCGACCGAGGAACGCAACCGACAGGAGTAGGTTTTAAAGGCAAGTTTCAGGGTGCGATAAAAATAAAATCGCACCCTTTTGCGTTCTTTTTGCAGATGTGTAACCAAAACCAAGGAACAACGATGAAAAAGATGCTTTTGCTGGCGGTCGCGCTGTGCACCGCCATCACCCTTCAGGCGCAGGAGAGCGAGCGCTATCCGAGCTATATTCAGGTGACGGGAGCCGCCGAAGAGGAGATTACGCCCAACGAGATCTACCTCTCGATCACGATCAACGAACGCGACCAGAAGGGGCGTGTTTCGATCGAGGAGCAACAGCGAGCTATGCTCTCCATACTAAAAAAAGCGGGGGTGGATATCGACACGCAGCTGTCGGTGATCGATCTAAGCAGCACATTCTTCAAGCGCAACAGTTCGCTCAGCACGGCGCAATACCGCCTGTTGCTCCATGATGCAGCCACCGTAGCACGCGTCTGGCGCGAGCTCGATCAGCTGGGCATCTCGCAGGTATCGATCGAGCGCACAACCCACTCCGAGCTCGAACGCTACCGCTCGGAGGTGCGTCAGGCCGCCATGCGCTCTGCCCGCCAAAAGGCAGTTGAGTTGGCCGAGGCTGTTGGTCAGCAGGCGGGCAAATGCTTCTACATCTACGACCTGAACAGCGAGGCCGTACCCCTGCAGAAGAATATGGTCATGATGGCGCGGGGTGCGATGGCCGACAGCGCCGCGGAGAGCGCTTCGATACCCACGATCGAGTTTGCCAAGATTACGCTCACCTACCGCGTACAAGCGAAGTTTGTGCTCGAATAGCCCCCCTTACTAAAAAACAAGAGCCTGTCCGCAGACAGGCTCTTTTCTTTGCAGCTGTATCAACCTACCGAATAGCGGGCGTACAACGCTCGAAACGCAGGTTGTGTACCATATCACCCGAGATCTCTGTTTTCAGCTCCTGACCACCCAGATCGAGCGTGATATTTTCGAAGGTTACATGGCGACCATCCACAATGCGCACCTCGCGTTTATCGCTCACAACCTGAAAGTTGCGCAACTCCACGCCATCCGCATCGACGATATCGATCACATAGTTCGAGGGCTTCGGTTTATAGACGCCGTAAGCTGTCTTCGAGGTGTCGCGGCGCGTATCGGCCGTCACATTTTCGATGCGGATATTGCGTGCCGGGCTCTCGGGAATACCCTGTACATAGACCAGCTCGCGGCAACCCTCGACCTCCACCTCGCGGATCTCCACATTGCGAAACGAGGGGGTCATATGGGTCAACGCAGGCGCGGGCAGACGCGAAGCCAAGCCACCCACGAAGTTCGAGGTGCCAAGCATCTCCCAGGCCATGGCTCCCGCCTCCGTCTTCAGGCGAATGCGCTCGAAGTAGAGGTTCTCACCGCCACCACCGCGCGGACGGCGCGTCTTGAGGCGGATACCCACGCGTGTACCTTCGCAGACGCAGTCGTGGGCATAGAGGTTGCGGATCCAACCTGCCGTCTCCGAGCCTACGGTCAGACCACCCATACCACGCAGGGCAAGGCAGTGGCGCACGACGATGTTCTCCGAGGCGCGATTTACGCGGTAGCCAAACTCATTGCGGCCACCCTTAATCGCGATGTTGTCATCTCCGCAATCGGTCGTGACATACTCCACCAAAACATGGCGGCAGCAGGTGATATCCACACCATCACCACACGGGATACCGTAGGAGCTGACACGAATACCGCGGATAATCACCCCCTCGCAATAGACCGGAGCGATATTCCAGAAGGAGGTGTTCTCAAACGAGAGTCCCTCCAAAAAGACATTCTTGCAATTGATCGGGCCAAAGAAGGTGGGTAACTGGATCAGACGGCCTTGCTTACCATCGAAGATACGCTCCTCGACCGGTGTATCGGGACTGATCTCGCCATCGTTCTGCGGACGACCCTGACGGATCGTACCCCCCTGCGCCGGACCGATCAGGCGACCACGACCCGTCAAGGCAATGTTCTCCGCTCCGTTGGCGTAGATGCAGGCTCCCAGCGAGTAGAGCTCGATACCGGCATTGGTCGTAAAAACCACGGGGAGGAAGTCCTCCACCTCACCACTAAAACGCACCTCGGCGCCCTCCTCCACATGGAGTTCGACATCGCTCTTCAGCTCGATGCGTCCCGTGTGCCACACACCCGGCGAGAGCACCACGCGACCACCGCCCTCCTTCGAGAGGCGATCAATCGCACGCTGGATCTCGCGCGTACGCATCTGCTTACCCTCCTCGGCCGTCAGGCGCACCGTCACATCGCGGAAGGTCGGGCGCTGCATCTCGGGCATATAGAACGGAGCCTCGATCGAAGCAATCTCGTGCGGCATAGCATCAGCACCCACCTCATATCGGGTAGGGATACGCTCAGTAGTCTGTGCTGCTGCCGAGAGGGCAAACGTAGCACAGAGCAGCGCAAATAGATATTTCATAATCAGAAGGTTTTGATTACTCCTCCACGATGCGGATCGAGAGGATCAGATCACCCGGGCGGATGTCGTCGATCACATCCACACCCTCGACTACCTTACCGAAGCAGGTGTGGCGACCGTCGAGGTGCTGCGTGTTCTGTCGGTTGTGGCAGATGAAGAACTGCGAACCACCCGTATCCTTGCCGGCATGTGCCATCGAGAGCACACCGCGATCGTGGTACTGACGCGGAGCCGAGGTCTCACACTTGATGCGGTAACCCGGGCCACCCGTACCGTCACCACGCGGGCAACCACCCTGGATCACGAAGTCGGGAATCACACGATGGAAGGTCAAACCGTCGTAGAAGTTGTGGTTGGCCAGATCTACAAAGTTCTGCACCGTGCCGGGTGTTGCATCGGCATACAGCTCGGCTTTCATGGCACCCTTCTCGGTCTCGATCAGGGCATAGAGTTTCTTGTCGCTCATAGTTATTGCATTTGATTTGTTTTTAGGGAGATAGAGGCACAAAGCGCCCACGATCAGTGCCACTGCGAGCACCGATCCGATCAGTAGAAATAGTCTGTTGCGTTTCATATCTTCTACAAAGATAGGGATTTTTCGAAAAAAAACACTATCTTGTGACCAAAATAAGAAACGAATTCGATAGACCTATGAAAACGACCTTAAAAAGTGTACTTCTTATCCTGTTTCTGACGCTGCTCTGTGGCGGCTCGACGACCGCCCGCCAGCGTGTAGAGGCCGGTCAGCTGACCCTTTGGTACAAAGCCCCGGCTGCCGATTGGAACGGTGCGCTGCCGCTCGGCAACGGCCGCCTCGGTGCCATGATCTTTGGCAATGCCGACGACGAGTTGCTGCAGCTGAACGAGAATACGCTCTACAGCGGTGAGCCCGCCACGCGCTTCACCGACCTGGACATCACGCCAACCTACCCCGAGATGGTACGCCTGCTCGAGGAGGGTAAGTATATGGAGGCCTCCGAGCTCTTAAAGCAGTGGACGGGTCGCCTGCATGAGTGTTACCAGCCACTGGGCGATTGGCACATCCGCGACTTCCGTGGTGGCAAGGCGAAGAGCTATCGCCGCTACCTCGACCTGGAGCGCGCCGTAGCGACAGTGGAGTATGAGCGCGACAACTACGCCTTCCACCGCGAGATCTTCGCCTCGCACCCCGACGAGGTGATTGTCATGCGTCTGACGACCGATTGCCCCGTGGGTTGGGATATCGCCGTGAGCCTCTCCTCGCCCCACCCCGTCACCACGAAGATCGACGCCCGCAAGCGCATCGTATCGATGGGCGGCCAGGCTCCCGGCCGCGTCGATCGCCGCAACTACTCGGACTTCGAGGCGTGGGGACATGAGGCGCGCCACCCCTATCTCTTCAACGAGGATGGCTCGCGCACGGGTAAGCCCCGCGTGCTCTATGGCGAGGATATCAACGGCATGGGTACCTTCTTTGAGAGCCGTCTGGAGGTGCGCGTCGACGATCCGAAGGCCGAGATCACCAACCTGGGTGATCAGCTGCGCATCCGCGGCGCCAAGGAGATCGTACTCCTCTTCTCGGCAGCCACCAGCTACAACGGTCCTCACAAGAGTCCCTCGCGCGAGGGACTCGATGCAGCAAAGTTGGCCGACAACTACCTGAAAAAGGTGCGCACGAAGAGCTATGCTGCCCTGCTGGCCGACCACGAGACGGATTACAAAGCGCTCTTTGGCCGTCTGGCGCTCAACCTGCCAAGCGATCCTCTGGCCGAGTCGCTACCCACCGACCAGCGCGTGCTGAACTACACCGTAGCGATGCAGCGCACGGGCGCGCCGAAGGATCAGGCGCTCGTGGCGTTGCTCTTCCAGTATGGCCGCTACCTGATGATCAGCGGTTCGCGCGAAGGCGGTCAGCCGCTCAACCTGCAGGGTATCTGGAATAAGGATCTGATCCCCTCGTGGAACTGCGGTTACACGGCCAACATCAACATCGAGATGAACTACTGGCCGGCCGAGGTGGCTAACCTCTCCGAGTGCCACGAGCCCTTCCTGCGCATGATCGGCGAGTGTGCCGAGACGGGTGCCGAGACTGCTCGCAAGATGTATCACCGCCGCGGCTGGGTGGGTCACCACAACTGCTCGATCTGGCGCGAGACCT
Organism: Alistipes sp.; assembly: GCA_017555105.1. GTDB lineage: Bacteria > Bacteroidota > Bacteroidia > Bacteroidales > Rikenellaceae > Alistipes. Next base: position 110,543 of record JAFZHB010000005.1, on the reverse strand, counting down.
TCCCCAACGACGGCGGAGCAGCCACGGTCTTCTGGCCAATGATGGGTGCTTGGTTCTCGTCGCACCTTTGGGAGCACTACGCCTACACGAATGACACAAAGTACCTCACCGAGTACGCCTACCCGATCATGAAGGGGGCATCAGAGTTCTTCCTCGACTGGCTCGTGAAGGATAAGGAGGGGTATTGGATCACCCCCGTCAGCACCTCGCCCGAGAACCTCTTCCTCGTACCGGGTACGGATCAGGCCTGCGGCGTATCGCAGGGCACGACGGGCGATATGTCGATGATCCGTGAGCTCTTCACGCGTACGGTGGCCGCAGCCGAGATTGCCGGCGTGGATCAGCCGCTGCGCGACACCCTGCAGGATCGCCTCAACAACCTGCTTCCGTTCCGCATCGGTGCCTTTGGCCGTCTGCAGGAGTGGAACAAGGATTTCATGGATCAGGATATCCACCACCGCCATGTCACGCACCTGGTTTCGTTGCACCCCTTTGGTCAGATTACAGCTGCCAACCCCGACCTCTATGCCGCTGCCCGCAAGGTGCTCGAGATCCGTGGTGACGAGGCCACCGGCTGGTCGAGTGGTTGGAAGATCAACCTCTGGGCGCGCCTGATGGATGGCGAGCGCGCCTTCCGCCTGATTGGCACGCTGCTGCGCCCCGTGGGCTTTGGTCCGGAGGCGTTGCACTCGGAGGGTGGTGGTGTCTACCAAAACCTCTTCGACGCTCACCCGCCCTTCCAGATCGACGGCAACTTCGGTCTCACGGCCGGCGTCTGCGAGATGCTGATGCAGAGCCACGAGGGTTTCATCCGCCTGATGCCTGCCGTGCCGACCGCATGGCGTTCGGGCAGCGTACGCGGCTTGGTAGCACGCGGTGGTTATGTGGTCGATATGGCTTGGGAGAATGGACGCATCACGGAACTCAAGATCAAATCGAAGAGCGGCAAGCGCTGCGAGGTGGTCTCGAACTGGCCGATGCCCGAAGGCGACCCCTTTGTATTGTAAGAACGAACATTTAATCGATAGAAAACAATGATGAAGAAGACTCTTTTATGGGCGATAGCACTCGCCACCTGCGGCTGTTCGGGATCGAACAACCCGCTTTTGAATGAATTTACCGCACCCTTCGGGATTGCCCCCTTTGCCGAGATCACGATCGAGGATTACCGCGAGGCGATGTTGAAGGGCATGGAGGAGCAGAAGGCCGAGGTGGCTGCCATCCTGGCCAACGAGGAGGCTCCCTCGTTCGAGAACACGATCGTGGCACTCGACCGCAGCGGCGAGCTGCTGCGCAAGGCGCGTAGCACCTTCAGCCCCCTCTCGAGCAGCAACTCGACCGACGAGATGCGCGCCCTGGAGAAGGAGCTCTCGCCCCTCTTCTCGGCTCACTCGGACGACATCAACCTCAACGAGGCGCTCTTTGCCCGCGTGAAGGCGGTCTATGAGATGCGCGACGAGCTGGAGCTCACGCCCGAGGAGCAGAAGGTGCTCGAGAACCGTTACAAGGGCTTCGTACGCAGCGGTGCTGAGCTCAGCGAGGAGCAGAAGGCTCGCCTGCGCGAGCTCAACACCGAGCTCTCGATGCTGCAGCTGAACTTCTCGCAGAACCTGCTCTATGAGACGAACAACAGCTTCGTGACGGTGGATACGCGCGAGGAGCTTGCCGGTCTGCCCGAGGCCAACATCGCCGCCGCAGCCAAGATGGCCGAACAGCAGGGTCAGCCGGGCAAGTATATGTTCAATATGCAGCGTCCGAGCTGCAACCCCGTGCTGCAGTACTGCTCGAACCGCTCGGTGCGCGAGCGCGTCTACCACGCCTACTACAACCGCGGAAACCGCGACAACGACTACGACAACAAGGCTATCTCGGCTGAGATCGTGAAGCTGCGCCTGGAGAAGGCTCAGATCATGGGCTACAAGAACTACGCCGAGCTGGCGCTGGAGCAGCGTATGGCCAAGACCCCCGAGGCGGTCTACGCCCTGCTCGATCAGGTATGGACTCCGGCGGTGAAGAAGGCCAAGGAGGAGTTGAAGGATATCCGTGCCGAGATCCGCAAGGAGGGTCACTCGTTTGAGCCCGCAGGCTGGGACTACATGTACTACCTGGACAAGGCCAAGCAGGCGAAGTATGCCGTTGATGAGCAGGAGATCCGCTCCTACCTCGAGATTGGCAATGTGATGCAGGGCATCTTCCATGTAGCCAACAAGCTCTACGGCTTGACCTTCAAGGAGATCACCTCGGAGGTTCCCTCCTACGAGCCCACGGCCAAGGCCTATGAGGTAATCGATAAGGACGGTACGACGCTGGCTATCTTCTACAGCGACAACTTCCCGCGCGAGTCGAAGCGCGCCGGTGCTTGGTGCACGAGCTTCCGCGGCCAGAGCTACGAGGGTGACGAGCGCGTGATCCCGATCGTGGTGAACTGCTGCAACATGACCGCTCCGACGGGTGATGGCCCGGCGCTGCAAAGCATCGACAATGTAGAGACGCTCTTCCACGAGTTTGGTCACGCTCTGCACAGTTTCCTGCGCGATGTACGCTACAGCGGTGCTTCGGGCGTGGAGCGCGACTTCGTGGAGCTCCCCTCGCAGATCAACGAGCACTGGGCCTTCGAGCCGGAGGTACTGGCTGTCTATGCCAAGCACTACGCCACGGGTGAGGTGATCCCGATGGAGCTCGTGGAGAAGATCGTCAAGAGCGCCCAGTATGGTCAGGGCTTCGCCACCGTAGAGTATGTGGCCGCTTCGTTGAGCGACATGGATCTCCATGTGCTGACCGAGGTACCCGACGACCTGAATGTGATGGATTTTGAGGCCGAGAAGCTCGCTGCACGCGGCATCCCCTCGCAGATCCTGCCCCGCTACCGCATGACCAACTTCAGCCACACGATGGGTGGTGGTTACACGGCCGGCTACTACAGCTACATGTGGGCCGAGGTGCTCGACGCCGATGCCTTTGAGGCCTTTGCCGAGACGGGTGACATCTTCAACGCCGAGGTTGCCGACAAGTTCCGCAAGCATGTCCTCACGCCGGGCGGCATCGACGATGGCATGACGATGTACAAGGCCTTCCGTGGCCGCGAGCCGAAGATCGATGCCCTGCTGCGCAACCGCGGCTTGTAGGCCATCCGATCGCGCCAAAACAAAAGAAGCCCGCCGAGTTTTCGGCGGGCTTCTTTGTGGCTTATTCAGCGACGCAGCTACTAAAAGAGTGCCTGACGCTTCTTACCTACGGTCGGGATCACCACGATCGGTGCAGGCTCCTCGGCCGGGATGATATCCTTATAATCGGCCGTGATACCCGACTCCTCCTTAATGGCAAGTGCCTCCGGAGCGAAGGGGATATTGCGGTAGATCTTCGTACCCTCGATCGTCGTGCCATTACCGCTGTTGCAGAGGCGGTTATCCTTCACATGGTTGTTCACCATGCGGATGTCGTAGTTGCGATCCGAGTCGATGTGCAGCCAGAGCTGGAAGAGGCTGACAACGAAGTTCTCCTCGATGAGCCAACCCGACGAGCCGTCATCGGGATAGATGCAGCGCGGACCGTCGTAGAGGTAGTTGCGGCGTGCCACCGAGCCGGGCTGACGACCCAGCATATAGATCATACCACCGTCGGTGAGCATCGTGTGCGTATGGCCGATGCGGTTGTAGCTGATCGAGTTGTTGCCGGCATTCTGCGACTCGGGCAGTTTGGCATTGCCCCACCACCAACCGAGCGCGATAGCGCCGTACGGCGTGCCATAGATATCGTTGCGGTCGTAGCGTACATCCTTGCAGAAGAAGCCAAGCAACGCCTCTACCTGACGGAAATCGAGGCTCACATTGCGGATGTAGTTATTCGTGATGGCGATATCGTGGCAGAGGCCCTCGACACCGGGCTGGTAGACGCAACCCGGATCACCATCGCCGATCTCGTAGTGCTGGGGGTGACCCACCGAAACGGCGTTGCCGAGCAGGTCGTTGAAGTAGTTACCCACCACCTCCGAGTGGCAAACATCGTTCACCAGGTTGATCGCCACGGGCGAACCCAGGTGCTCGAAGCGGTTGCGCACGAAACGGATGCTGCAGGCGTTGCTCACCTCGATCGTACCAGTCGGTACATCGACGCTGTTATACTTCGTCGGATGCCAGTTGCCGTCGGGGATATACTTCATGGCCAGGCCAAGCGTCTGGATACCACCAAAGCCGTGCGAACCATTCATCTCGACCAGGTTCCAGGCATCATACGAGAAAGTCAAACCCTCGAAGGCCACGCGCTCGACACACGACGAGCAGCTCGAACCCTCGATGCGCACCAGACCCTCGGTCATCGGAGCGATCACCTCCACCTCGGCGGGATTCTCACCGTCGCTCATGTAGTAGATCGTCTGCTCCTCACGGTCGAAGTAGAACTCACCGGGCTCATCCAAAAGCTCGAAGGCGTTGCGGATCAGGAACATACCCTCATACTTCGTGCGACCGGCCCAAGCCAGCGAGTTGAGGATCGCCGAGTAGGGCTGCTGGAACTCGATGGCGATCTCCTTACCCCACTTCTCGACATTCGAGGCGCAGAGGATCTTCTCCGTCCAGACATTGTTTTGGATCAACTCCACATCCATCGGATTGCGGTAGGGAAGCACCTCGGCGCTCTGCTCGAAACGCAGACCCTTAACCGTCTTACCTGCGCCAAAGGCCCAGGGCTCATTGCCGGTGATCTCGATCTCGCCGTAGCTGCCCAGCGACTTCACCGGCTCGTTCATACCGGCCATACGAGCACGCTTGCCGCCCACGATGAGCGTACGCTGCTTGCGATCGGACTTAAAGGGGGCTTTGTAGAGGTTCCCATGCACCTGCTCCCACCCCTCGACGCGCACACCGCCACTGATGACGGGCTGCTCGCCCTCGGCTGCCACGAAGCGCACCTCGTAGCCGTTCTTACCGCCGAGCGACTCATCGATCACGAGCGGCTTGGAGAAGAAGTAGGTACCGCCGTGGAGGCGCACCTCTACATCGCTCTTCTGGCGTTGAGTGACCTTGCGCAGGGCTTTAATCGCCGAATCGAAGGTCTCGGGCGTAGCCTCAATCACCTGTTGCGCAGCGAGCTCCTGCAGCGAAAGACCCGCACAGCAGAGCAGTAAGAGTAATAGTTTTTTCATAGATATCGGGTATTTTGGTTAGACATACACTCCCTACAAAGGTACAACAGCGAACCAAAATTCCCAATTTTTTTGCGATTTTTTCAAAAAAGAGGGGGATAAGCGGGTGGTATGACTCCACTCCGGGGGCACTCCGAAGCATTTGAAACACAACAAGCAAACCCACCCCTGCGCCCCAAAATCGTCCACGCCCAGAAAAACAGCAGAAAAACCCTTCATTTTTGCGCATCTTTTCGTATATTTGTTCCAGAGATAGAGCGCAAAGCCCGAAAAACCTCGGTTTTGACGGGCTTTTGAGTGTGCAAATTATTCACTAAAATTCTATACCATGAACAAAATCAAACAGTTGCTGCTGTCGGTTGCTGCCCTGGCTATGGGTCTGACGGCTTCGGCTTCGAGCCACCTGAAATCGGTGGCCGTGCAGGGCGAAAAGAGCTACTGCACCACCCTCTACGCCAACCCCTTCTCGGGTTCGAACCGCTCGGTGTTGCACATCGCCACCGAACTCGATGGTCTGCAGGGTCTGCGTCTGCCGCTGACGGCCGAGGGCACGATGCAGGCCGGCGAGGTGAGCTTCACGCTCGACCGCACGGCCAACCTGCTCGTAGCTGCCACCTCGCTCGAGGCTGTCAAGCAGCTGGGTCTGGGTCTGGGTCGTCTGAACGAGCAGCCCGCCTTGAACAACGCACTCTCGGTAACCGAGGTTGCTGCACTGAACGTCTACGCCGTACGCTATCCGCGCGGCAAGCACACGCTTACGATCCCTGAGAACGCTACGGGTCATGTGATCGTAGTGGGTGCTACGAGCCTCACGAAGTTCTCGGGTCGCGATGCTGCCCTGGCTTCGGGTGAGGATTACCCCGCCTTCGTGATCGAGGGCTTCTCCGAGCTGCCAGCTCTCTTCGAGATCATCGGTGGCCAGGATGATCCCGTGGTCAATGAGGGTATGCCCGGCACGGAGGGCATCCAGGGTGGTTTCGAGGGCGGTCAGATGATCAAGCTCGGCGACACCTACCACATGTTCCCCACCGAGCGTGCCGGCGAGATTGGCATGCCCGCCTACTACGACCGCATCAAGACCCGCATCGGTCACTGGACCTCGAAGGACGCCATCCACTGGGAGCGTCAGTCGACCCTCTACCAGTCGAGCGGTAAATATGCTGTGTCGCACTACGACCACCCGATGAACGACCGTCGCGCTGCGATCTGGTCCTACATGCCGATCTTCAATAAGGAGAAGAACCGCTGGCAGGGTCACTACCTGGCCTACACCTGCGACTTTGATGTTGCTCCCAACCACTCGTTCGGCCGCATCTGGCGTTGCGAGTCGGAGGTAGAGGGCATCGAGGGTATCGGTGGTCCCTACCGAGACTGCGGCATCGTGATCGAGCCGGGTCTCGACAGCCAGCTGTGGGAGGGTCGCCAGGGCGTAGCCTCATTCTTCCCCTACCAAGTGGGCGAGAAGTGGTACGGCTTCATCAGCGGTGCCTACCCCTACGAGACGAAGGAGGACTACCCCTTCGGTGGCAAGCCGACGAAGTGGTATGTTGGGTTGGCCGAGTCGGACAACCTCGAAGGTCCCTTCGTACGCATGAAGGAGATCAACCCGATCACCTCGATCCATCCCCGCTTCGTGGAGAACCCGATCGTATCGCAGCTCCCCAACGGCCTCTACATCGCCGTCTTCGACGGAGGCCCGGAGTGGCTGAAGTTGCCGAACATGATCGCCTACACGCTCTCGAAGGATGGCGTAAACTGGACTGAGGCACACTACCTGCCGATCGACACGAAGGTCAAGAAGTGGTGGCACACGATGCGCACACCGCTGGGTCTGATTCCCGAGGGAAACGACATCTACACGATCGTCTACGCTGCCATCAACAACAACATGCGCTTCCACCCGATGGGTATGGTACAGGTGAAGCTGAACCGCGAGGTGCTGGACGAGATCAAAAACAACTTGTAAAACACAAAAAAAAAGCAGAAGATATGGCTACAAAACAGTATGCCGGTGTCGTTGTCCCGATGGCAACGCCCGTCAAGAACGGTTCGGTCGATTTGGAGGCTGTAACCACCATCATACGCTCGTTTGTTGAGGCGGGTGTCGACACGCTCGTCATGGGTACGACGGGTGAAGGTAACTCGGTCGCCCTGGGCGAGGGTATCGACATGGTACATACGGCCGTAGAGGCCGCCGAGGGTAAGATCCGCATCTATGCCGGTGTCACGGGGCTCTGCCTGAAGGAGCAGCTCTCGCAGATCGAGGGCTTTGCCCGCGCAGGTGCAGATGTAGCAGTAGCTGTGCTGCCGAGCTACTACGCCCTGACGGAGGAGCAGATGGTGGAGTACTACACGGCTTTGGCCGACGCTTCGCCGCTGCCCGTGATGCTCTACAACATCCTGGCTACAACCCACCTCTCGATCCCCGTGGAGGCGGTACGCAAGCTCGCCGAGCACCCCAACATCGTGGGCCTGAAGGACTCGGAGCGCGACCTGGAGCGCATGGAGGCCTGCATTGCAATCGCCAAGAGCCGCGAGGATTTCACCTACTTCTGCGGTTGGGCAGCCCAGTCGGCTCACTCATTGGAGCTGGGGGCTGACGGCATCGTGCCCTCGACCGGTAACTTCGTGCCGAAGCACTTCCGCGCCCTCTATGACGCGGCCGTAGAGGGTGATATGGAGGAGGCAAATCGCCTGCAGAGTGTCACGGACGATATGGCCAAGATCTACCAGCAGGGGCGTCCGCTCGGCAAGCAGTTGGCTGCTCTGAAGTGCATCATGGAGCAGTGCGAGCTCTGCGGCAAGGAGATGTTGCCCCCGCTGACGATGCTCACCGAGGCTGAGTACCAGCAGATCGTGGAGCAGATCACCGAATTTGAACTTGAGTAACCCCAAAACGAAAATTCTTGAATGACAACCTCATTGCATTGGTTTGATATTGTATTGGTCATCGCCAGCATCGTCTTCGTGATGCTCTTTGGCCTGAAGTTCGCCCACAAGCAGGACTCCACGAACTCCTACTTTGCAGCGGGCGGTTCGATCCCCTCGTGGGCAATCGGCATGTCGATCTTCGCCACGCTGATCAGCTCGGTCACCTTCCTCTCCTACCCGGGAGCTGCTTACGGTGGCAACTGGATCCTGCTCGTGCAGGGTCTGATGGTGCCCATCGTCCTGGTCGGCCTGATCTGGTTCATCGTGCCCCTCTTCCGCCGCACGATCAAGCTCTCGACCTATGAGTACTTCGAGCGCCGCTTCGGCTGGGGCGCACGCCTCTACGGATCGCTGGCCTTCCTCTTGATCCACTTCTCGAAGCTCGGCACGGTCTTCTACCTCGTAGCGCTCGCCATTTCGCAGTTCATGGGGTGGGATATCTACACCGTGATCTTGATCATCGGCGTAGCCGTTACCATCATCACACTCATTGGTGGTATGGAGGCTGTGATCTGGATGGATGTGATTCAGGGTTTCATCCTCATCATCGGCGGTTTGGTTTGCGCCGGTCTGCTGCTCTTCGGGGCTGACGGTGGTGCAGGCGCAGTGATGGAGATTGCCCTGCGTGATAACAAGATCGATGTAGGCCCCTACAACTGGGACTTCGTACAGCTCACCTTCTGGGTGATGGTGGTAAACGGTATCTTCTACGCCATTCAGAAGTATGGCACCGATCAGACGATCGTGCAGCGCTACCTGACGGCCAAGGATGACCGCGCCGCCAAGAAAGCTGCCTATATCGGCGTCTTCGCCAGCGTGCCCATCTGGACGCTCTTTATGTTCATTGGTACCTGCCTCTATGCCTACTACAAGCTCGAGGGCGGTGCCGACATCGCCGGACTGAAGGCCGATGAGGTGTTCCCCTACTTCATTGCGCACGAGTTGCCGATCGGTGTGAAGGGTCTGATCATCTCGGCACTCTTGGCCGGAGCCATCTCGTCGCTCGACTCGGACCTCAACTGCTTCGCCGCCATCGGTGTGCAGGACTACTATGTACGCTTCAAGCCCGAGAGCACGGATCGTCAGCGCCTGGTACTGGGTCGTTGGATCGTGGCCATCTCGGGTCTGGCCTCGATCGTCATCGCTTCGATCTACGCCTACTGGGGTGGGGAGGGCATCCTCGGCGTACTGTTTGGCCTCTATGCCATCTTCTCGTCGGGTATCGTCGGCCTCTTCCTGCTCGGTCTGCTCGTCCCGCGTGCCAACCGCAAGGGTTTGTGGGTTGGTCTCGTAGCCTGCATCCTCTTCACAGCCTACGCCGTGCTCACCTCGTCGAAGTTTATGATCGACGGCCAGAAGCAGATCCTGCTCGACCTCGGCGCTTGGAACTTTACGCATCACAAGTACATGTTGGGCGTCTATAGCCACCTGATCGTCTTCTTTGTAGGTTGGGCAGCCTCGTACCTCTTCGCCAAGGAGGAGGTTGATGAGAGCCTCACGATCCGCGGTTACCTGAAGGCGCGCAAAGCAAATAAATAACGAATAACGATGAATCTGATTACCCTGCAGCAACCCGCGCGCATCGTTCTGGGCGAGGGTGCAGCCGACCGTTTTGCCGAGGAGTTTCTGGCACACGGTTTTCGTAAACTCTTTTTGATGACCGCACCTCCGATCCGTCCGCTCATCGCGGGGATCGTGGAGAAGATCGAAGCCTCGGGTGCCGAGGTCCGCATCTACGACCGCATCACCGCCGAGCCGGCGCTGGATGAGGTGTTGGAGATCATTGAGGAGGCACAAGCCTTTGGTGTGGACAGCGTCGCCGGCATCGGCGGCGGCAGCGTGCTGGACGCTGCCAAGATTGTTGCCTGCTTCGCCTACAGCGAGCAGCAGGTAGCCGAGTGCTTCGGCATTGGTTTGATCCAGGAGCGCGGCTTGTGGTGCGCCTGCCTGCCGACCACCTCGGGTACGGGCAGCGAGGTGTCGCCGAATGCGATCCTCCTGGATCGTGCCGAGAAGCTCAAGAAGGGCATCGTAAGCCCCTACCTGCTGGCTGATGCCGCCTACATTGATCCGCTGCTGACGCTCACCGTGCCCGCTAAGATCACGGCCGAGACGGGTATGGACGCCCTCTCGCACTGCATCGAAAGCTTCACGAACCGCCACGCACATCCGGTGGTTGACCGCTACGCGCTGAACGGCATTGAGCTCATCGCCAAATACCTGGAGCGCGCCGTGAAGGACGGCAGCGACCGCGAGGCGCGCGCTGCGCTCTCGCTCGGCAGCTACTACGGTGGTTTGTGTCTGGCACCCGTCAATACGGCTGCCGTACACGCCCTCTCCTACCCGCTGGGTGGTGAGTACCACATCTCGCACGGCTTGGCGAACGCCATTCTCCTGCCCCCCGTAATGCGATTCAACCTCTCATCGAATGTGGCCAAGCACGCCGCTATTGCCCGTGCAGTCGGGGTAGATTGCACCGGTTTGTCGGACGAGGAGGCTGCAGCCAAAGGCGTTGAGGCGATTGCCGCGTTGGCCGAGCGTTGCGGTATTCCCGCTACGCTTACTGCCCTCGGCATTGGTCGCGAGCATGTCGAGTCGCTCGCCGACGCTGCGATGAAGGTGACGCGCCTGCTGGTGAACAATCCGCGTGAGGTAACGCGCGAGGATGCGATTGCTATTTACAACGAACTTTATTAACGAAAAACCATGAATAACTTACCGATTTTAGCCATCACGATGGGTGACCCCGCTGGTGTGGGTCCGGAGATTATTGCCATGTCGCTGGCTCAGGAGTATCCCTATACGGTTTGCCGTCCGTTGGTGGTGGGTGATGCCGCCATGATGGAGCTGGGTGTGAAGGCTGCCAAGGCCGAGTTGCAGGTGCGCTCGATCGCCTCGGTGAGCGAGGCTCGCTACGAGCGTGGCGTGATCGATGTGCTCGATCTGAAGCTGATTGATCCGACGACCTTTGCCTATGGTGAGGTTTCGGCGCAGTGCGGTAATGCAGCCTTTGAGGCGGTGCGCAAGGCGATCGAGCTGGCCATGGCCGGCGAGGTGGATGGTACGGTCACCGCTCCGCTCAACAAGGAGGCTTTGCATGTTGCCGGGCACAACTTTGCCGGACACACGGAGATCTATGCCCACTTCACCAATACGAAGAAGTACGCCATGCTCTTGGCCGACGACAAGATGCGTGTGATCCATGTATCGACCCATGTCTCGCTGCGCGAGGCGTGCGACAGAGCCAAGAAGGAGCGTGTGATCGCCGTTACGGAGCTGATCAACGAGGCCTGCAAGAGCTTCGGCATTGAGAATCCCCGCATCGGCATCGCCGGCCTGAACCCCCACGCGGGTGAGGGCGGTCTGTTTGGTGACGAGGAGATCCACGAGATCATCCCCGCCATCGAGGAGATGAAGGCTCGCGGCTGGAATGTCGACGGCCCTGTGCCGCCCGACTCGCTCTTCTCGCGCGCCCGTTCGGGTCAGTTCGACGGCTGCGTAGCCATGTACCACGACCAGGGCCACATCGCCTTCAAGGTGGGCGGCTTCGAGTGGGATCGCCAGACGCAGCGCATGGTGGCCGTGAAGGGTGTGAACATTACGCTCGGTCTGCCGATCATCCGCGTTTCGGTGGATCACGGAACGGCCTTCGATGTAGCCGGCAAGGGCATTGCCAATCCCGACGCCATGCTCATGTCGATCGAGTATGCCGCTCTGATGGCTAAAAACAGCAAGAAATAGGGTACAAAGATGCGAATCCTCGTCATAGCCGACGATATCACCGGTGCGGCCGAGATGGCCGGCATCGCCCATCGCATGGGGTGCAAGGTGCGGTTCTCGACCGTACCTACCCCCTTTGTGGGCGAAGAGGAGGTGATGGTCTGGGCCACCGACACGCGCTCTGTGGCGCGCGAGGAGGCAGTGGCGATCACCCTGCAGGCGGCAGCTGTTGCTGCGCAGTGCGGCGAGGTGATCCTCTTCAAGAAGACCGACTCGGTGCTGCGCGGACATGTCGTAGCCGAGTTGCAGGCACTCATGGGCAACCGCTTCGAGCGCACGCTGCTGCTTCCGGCTAACCCCTCGAAGGGGCGTTGCATCGTGGAGGGGGTCTACACGATCGGGGGCACTCCGATCGCTGAAACCATCTTCAGCACAGACCCCGAATTCCCGGCTCGCTGCTCGGATGTGGTGGGTCTGGTCGGCGGAGGGGTGTCGCATATCTGTGATCCGCAGGCAGAACTGCCACTCGGCATCTCGATCGGCGAGAGCCGTACGGAGGAGGAGGTTGCAGCATGGATTGCCCAATACAACCCCTCGCTGCTCCTGGCCGGTGCGGCCGACGCCTTCAAGGCGCTGCTCCAACGCGAAGGGTTTACCGACAACGAGCCCGCCCCGTTTGCGGGGCTTGGAGAGCGCACAACGCTCATTGCACTGGGTAGCACCGTACGCCACAATCTTTCGGAGGAGCCCTTCTTCCACCGCAACTGCGTAGCGGAGGCGCCAATGCCCGATGCCGTATTCAACGGGGGCGGATGCGAGGAGTGGATCGCCGAGGTGCTTTCGGCCAACACCCCCTCGTTGCTGCTAAAGATTCCGCAGCAGGTGACGATCGACGGTTCGCGTGCACTCCACCTACGCCACTCGATGGCCACATGTGTCGCCGAGGCGGTGCGACAGCGCCGACCCGAAGAGCTCGTGATCGAGGGCGGAGCTTCGGCCTACGCCATTCTGGCAACGCTCGGCTGGGCTGACTTCACGGTCTGCAACGAGGTAGCTCCGGGGGTAGTGCGTCTCCATCATTCGGAGAGCAACACCTACCTCACCTTCAAACCCGGAAGTTACGATTGGGGAAGGCTCTTCTGCTAACACGCCCTGAATACAAAAAGAGACGGATTTCGTACAGAAATCCGTCTCTTTTGTCTGTAGGAGAAACTCTCTCTACTCGGTGACTCCAAGCTCCCGCATCAGCTGCTTGGCCAGCTCCGTATTGTCGATCAGACCACCGAAGCGATCAGCACCTGCGCCGTAGAAGTAGGCTGGCACGCGAATCGCGCTGTGCGAACCCGTTCCGAAGCGGTAGTCGATTCCACTCTCCGAGAGGGTGAAGTCGCCCTTACCGCTCGGCATCGTAAGACCGCCCGTCTCGTGATCGGCCGTCACCACCACCAGCGTACCGGGATGGGTGTCGGCAAAATCCATTGCCACCTGAATCGTGCGCTCGAAGTCCTGCATCTCGGCCAGCAGGTAGGCTGCATCGTTGGCGTGAGCTGCACCGTCGATCTGCGAGCCCTCCACCATCAGCAGGAAGCCCTCCTTATTTTTCTCAAGCAGTTCCAAAGCCTTGGCCGTAGCCGTGGGGAGGTAGTCGCCACGCTCGGGGGCACGCTGCAGATACTCATCGGCCAACACCGCAAAGAGGCGTCCCTCCTCGGCCGCCTGCATCTCGGCCTCGGTGCGGGCGATGCAGTAGTTCTTATCGGCCATTGTCTGCCACTGCTCGTCGGTCATCCAGCGCGCTCCGCCACCGATCATCACATCGAAATCACAGGCCACGAGCTGCTCGGTGATCGCATCGTACTGACTGCGACGCGGTACATTGGCATAGAAGGCTGCCGGCGTGGCGTGTTGCAAGTAGCAGGTAACCACCAGACCCGTACCCAGACCGAGGTCGCGCGCCTTTTCCATCATCGTCGTGAGTTCCAGGCTGTCGGGCGTAACACCCACCGCCGAGTTGTTGATCTTCGTACCCGTAGCAAGCGCCGTACCGGCTGCAGCAGAATCCGTCACTCGGTTATTGGCCGAGCGCGTCGAGACGAGCGCCACCGACTGCGCCTGCGAGAAGGCCGTCGGGCGGAAGCCCTCCTCGATCTCCAGCAGGGAGGCGTGCGCCAATCCCATGCCGTCACCAATCAGGTAAATCACATTGCGCACCTCATCGTGTGCGGGCGAAAGACAACTCGTCGCAGCTACCGCCAGGGCGAGCAAAAAGCATCTAAATTGTTTCATCATAGTACAAAATTAGAAAAAATTGCGCTTTTCCCAACGCTTTTTACTATCTTTGAGAAAACATTTTACTATGCAGGTCAACATTGCCGCTGACTGGAAAGCACTCCTGCAAGAGGAGTTCGACAAACCCTACTTCGAGGAACTGATCCGCTTCGTGAAGGAGGAGTACGCCACGCGCCGCATCTATCCGCGCGGAAGCAACATCTTCCGCGCCTTCGACAAGTGTCCGTTCGACCGCCTAAAGGTGGTCATCATCGGCCAAGACCCCTACCATGGCCCTAACCAGGCACACGGTCTTTGCTTCTCGGTGGCCGATGGTGTTCCCCATCCGCCCTCGCTGCAGAACATCTTCAAGGAGGTGGCCTCCGACATCGGCACCCCAATTCCTGCATCGGGCAACCTCGATCGCTGGGCCGAGCAGGGGGTGCTGCTGCTCAACGCCGTACTCACCGTGCGCGAGCATGAGGCCGCGTCACATGCCGGACGCGGCTGGGAGCGCTTCACCGATGCCGTCGTACGCGCCATCAGCGAACACAAGCAAGGGGTCGTCTATATGCTCTGGGGCAGCTACGCACAGAAGAAGGGCGCGATTGCCGACCCTGCACGCAACTGCATCCTGAAAGCCGTGCACCCTTCGCCGCTCTCGGCCTACCGCGGTTTCCTCGGCTGCAAACACTTCTCGCAGGCCAACACCTACCTGATTGCACAAAACAAAACCCCAATAAACTGGTAAAACAATGAAACGACTGCTCCTCTTTGTTGCCACGCTGACCCTGCTGGCCGCTTGTAACCACCCCGCACCGAAAGCCGACCGCGAAGCGATGCGCGATGCAGTGCTGAGCCGCATCACTGGTGCAACAATCCCCACCACCGAACTATCCATCCTCGATTTCGGCGCTGTAGGTGACGGCATGACCGACTGCAAGGGTGCATTCGATCAGGCTATGCAGCGTGCCAAGGAGCTGGGCGGCGCACGCATCGTGGTTCCGGCCGGCATCTACCACCTCTGTGGTCCGATCCACTTCGTGAGCAATGTCTGCCTCGACCTGCGCGAGGGAAGCGTGCTGCGCTTCGATCCCGAGCCGGCACACTACCTACCCGTGGTGAAGACCAGCTGGGAGGGCACCTTCCTCTACAACTACAGCCCCTTCATCTACGGCTATGGGCTGCACGATGTCTCAATCGTTGGCCAAGGCATGATCGACGGAAACGCCGCCACCACCTTCGCCACCTGGAAGAGCATCCAGGGCCCGAGCAAGGATCTCAGCCGCGCCTACAACCACAACCGTACCCCCATCGAGGAGCGTATCTTCGGCGAGGGTCACCACCTGCGTCCCCACCTGATCCAGTTCTTCGAGTGCGAGCGCATCACGCTCGAGGGGGTCTTCATCACCAACGCCCCCTTCTGGTGTGTACACCTCCTGAAGTCGCGTAATATCATCTGCGACGGTCTGCGCTACGATGCCAAGTTGGTCAACAACGACGGTATCGACCCCGAGTATGCGCAGGATGTGCTGATCCAAAACATCGAATTCAACAACGGCGACGACAATGTAGCGATCAAGAGCGGTCGTGATGACGATGGTCGCGCGGAGGGCTGCCCCTCGTCGGGTATCGTGATCCGCAACTGCCGCTTCAAGGGTCTGCACGGCGTGGTGCTCGGCAGCGAGATGTCGTCGGGTGTCGAGCAGGTCTTTATCGAGAACTGCACCTACGGCGGATACTGCAAACGCGGTCTCTATATCAAGACTAACCCCGATCGCGGCGGCTTCATCCGCGACATCTACTTCAACAACTGCTCGTTCGGCGAGGTGGAGGATCTCTTCTTCCTCACCTCCATGTATGCCGGCGAGGGGCTCGACAACCACCATTTCACGGCCGTACACGATATCTATGTAGAGGATGTCACCTGCCAGAAGGCGCGTGCTGCAGCAATCGTGCTGCAGGGCACGGAGCAAGAGCCGCTGCGCAACATCCGCTTCACGCGCGTCGATGTGGAAGAGGCCTCCATCGGTCTTTCGATGGAGAACACCGAGGCGATCGAGTTTGAGAACTGCCACCTGGGTGGTCGTGCCGGTGTGCCGACCACGGCTGCGGCAAAAGATAAAATCTTCGAGCGATGAAACACCTCCTTACACTCCTGCTGCTCTTGGCTTGCTGCACCCCCTCGAAGGGGCAGGAAGAGCGGCTCTATCTCTCCGGTAAGGGGCTGGGCGATACGGTCAAGTGGCAGTTCTTCTGCACCGAGGGTCGTCGTAGCGGGTCGTGGCAGACGATCCGTGTTCCCTCACAATGGGAGTTGGAGGGATTTGGCGACTACTGCTATGGTCGCTGGTCGAAAGAGGGCAAGAGTGCTCCTCCGCGCGAGGAGGGAATCTATCGCCACCGTTTCGTAGTGCCCACCGCCTGGCGTGGCAACCAGGTGCGCATCCTCTTCGAGGGTGTGATGACCGATGCCGAGGTATGGATCAACGGCACACAGGCAGGCCCTACCCACCGCGGCGCATTCTACGAATTTGCCTACGATATTTCGCACCTTGTAAAATATGGCAAGGAGAATCGGCTCGAGGTGCGCGTGAAGAAGGAGTCGGCCGACAAATCGGTGAACCGCGCCGAGCGACTGGCCGACTGGTGGATCTTTGGCGGCATCTTCCGACCGGTTTATCTCGAGATGCGACCCCAGTGCCACATCGCCGATGTGGCGCTCGATCCGCGTGCTGATGGATCGCTCTCGGGCACACTCTACACCACCCCTTTGAGCGAGGGCTATCGCCTCGAACTGCTGCTCGATGGCGAGCGCGTCCTGCGCCACGAACTCGATGCGGGGAGCGAGCACCCGATCCAAGGCCGCTGGCTCGACATCCAGCCGTGGAGTCCCGAGTCGCCCAACCTCTACACGCTGACCCTGCGTCTACTCGACCCCAAGGGGCGCATTGCCCATACGCGCTCGGAGCGGATTGGCTTCCGCACCGTGGAGTTGCGTCCGCGCGACGGACTCTACCTCAACGGCGTGAAACTCACCTTGAAGGGCATCAACCGCCACTCCTTCCATCCCGAAGGCGGGCGCACGACGAATGCGGCGATCAGCCGCCGCGATGCGGAGCTGATCCGCGAGATGAACATGAATGCGGTACGCGTGCACTATGCACCCGATCGCCACTTCCTCGATGCGTGTGATTCACTCGGACTGCTTGTGATCGACGAGCTCTGCGGCTGGCACGGTGCCTACTCGACCGAGGCGGGGACACCGCTCATCGAGGAGTTTATGCGCCGCGACCGCAACCACCCCTCGATCATCATCTGGAGCAACGGCAACGAGGGTGGCTGGAACACTAAGCTCGATCCGCGCTTTGCCGAGCTGGATCCCCAGAAACGTCCGCTCATCCATCCGTGGGCTGACTTTGGCGACCTCGATACCCACCACTACCCAGCCTACCAGACGGGTATAGCACGCTTCACAAACGGGCAGAAGCTCTTCATGCCGACGGAGTTCATGCACGGCATGTACGACCAGGGACATGGTGCAGGATTGGAGGATTTCTGGATGAAGTACACCGCATCTCCCCTCTTTGTCGGAGGCTTCATGTGGGACTTCTCGGACAACGCCGTAGTACGCACCGACCGAGATGGAGCGCTCGACAGCGATGCCTCGAACGGCGCAGACGGCATCTTGGGTCCCTATCGCGAAAAGGAGGCCAGTTACTACACCGTGCGCGACATTTGGGCGCCGATTCAGTTTGAGAACCTGCGGATCACCCCCTCGTTCGACGGGCGCATCCTCACCCGCAACGACCACCTCTACACCAACCTCTCGGCCTGCACGGGAGGCTACCGAGTGCTGAAAATCCAGGGCAAGGAGTTGAAATCGATCGCCGAAGGGGCGTTGCATCTTCCGCCACTCGAGCCTCGCTGCTCGGGCTTCGCCACGATGGCTATGCCCGAAGGGTTCAGCCAGGGTGATGTGTTGGAGATCACGCTCTACCACCCCAACGGCTTGGAGATGGTGCGCCGCACCTACCCGATCCATCGCGCGGCACACTACCTGCCTCAAAGCACGGCAAACGGCAGCTCCGCCACAATCACCGCCTGCAACGACGAGGTGGTTCGCTTGAAAGGCGGAGAGGTGGAGATTTCGTTCGACCGCACGACGGGCTATATCTCGGCCGTGAGCAGCCGAGGCCAGGCGATCTCCTTTGGCGAAGGGCCTGTGCCGGTCGGTATGCGCAGCCGTGTACAGCGCAGCGAGTGCCGCATGGAGGGTGAGAAGGCGGTATTCACGACCTACTATCTCGGAGCAATCGACTCGATTCGATGGGAGATGAGCGCCGAGGGAGTGCTCTCGATGCAGGCAGTGATGCTCAACCGCGCGAACGGTGGCAAGGGATTTGACGATGCGGTGGTAGAGACTGACATCACGAACTTTGGTTTCTCGTTCTGCTATCCCGAGCGCGAAGTCAAGGGTGCATCCTGGTTCGGATGCGGCCCGTATCGTGTCTGGAAAAACCGCATCCGCGGCACGCAATACGGCCTCTGGTCGAAGGCGTGGAACGACAGCTCCACAGGTGCAGTCTACGACCGTTTGGTCTATCCCGAATTCAGGGGTTATCACGCTGATATGCGCTATCTGACACTCCACACCCGTGAGCAGGAGTTCACCATCCACAGCGGATCGGACGGTCTCTTTGTGCGGCTCTACACACCCGAACAACCAGCCGACAACAAGAGCGGCATCATCGCCTACCCCGACTTCCCGACCGGGGATCTCTCGTTCCTCTACGAGATTCCGGCGATGCGTTCGTTCAAACCGCTCACCGAGCATGGCCCTTCGGGTCAGGCGGGGCACATCCGCATCAAGAAGGGCGACGAAGGTATCTCGATGCTGCTGCTGTTCGACTTCCGCGCCAAGAAGTAACCGTCCTACAGCCACCCGTCACCGTTCGACCGGCATTTTATGCTATTCGTCCATCGGATACGGCATTCGGTCGTGAAAGGGGGATAAACTATCACAATTTGACGGTTTTATTTGTATTTTTGTAGTAGGTAAAAGTCCCTCGAAGAATTCATAGAAGGATTTTAAGGTTAGAATTTAGTTGGAAGGGTCGCTCCGTAAAACGGGGCGACTTCTTTGTTTGTAGGACCGAAGGGGAAGAAATCGGTCGCTATCGGCGCAGCGCATAGTATCCGCGCAGCGTCCAAACGAGCAGCGTAACCAAGACCCAGCGCGCACCCAAAATCACCCACCAAACACCACCAATCGAGACATAGAGCAGGAGGTCTTCGAGGTTGCTGTGCGAGATTCCGATGTGGGTATTGAGCAGGTTGACCTCGCGGCGCGAGATGTTGCCACGAGCCATCTCATCGATCATCGCCGCCGAGCCATACGAGAGGCCGATCACATTGGCCACGATCCAGAGGAAAGAGGTCTTATCCGGAAGGCCAAAGAGACGCAGCAGCGGACGCAGCAGCTTCGAAATGCGCGCCATGATGCCAAACTCGTAGAGGATGCGTTGCAGGATGTTGAGCAGGTAGATCAGCACGCTCATCAAGAGTGCCAGCTTCACCAATCCATGCAGCCACTCGGCAAAGAGCGGCCAAAAATCGCCCGCAATCGAGAAGAGCGGCACGGCCTCGAGGGTTGCTGCCCCCATCGGAGCTGTCGGACGCCCGGGCAGAACGGCATTGAGCACCAAGCCCAACACGATGCAGGCCAGCGTACGCAGCACCATCGTATAGAGGGTCGGAGTACCCGTCTTGCGCAGCACAGCCGCCTCGACAATGATGGCGTGGGCGGCCGTCGACATCGTGGCCAGGATTGTGATCTCGCGCACCGTGAGATCGAGGGTCGAGATCACGGCGATCGAGGAGTAGATGTTGATGAAATAGCCGCTTACGAAGGCCATCGCCGCCTCACCACGCAGACCTACATGATAGAAAAGAGGGCTGACCAACGCCGAGATCCACTGCAGAAGCCCCGTGTACTGCAACACAAACATCGCCAACGAGACGATCGCCGTGAGGCGTACAATCCAGATGATGGTCTTCGTGGCGCGGGGTGTTGCCTCCGCAACCACTCTTTTCAAACGAGCAGCGAGGGTTTGCATCTTGCAGTAGTTTTTTCGTAGACAAAGATAGAAAAACCTGCGCCGTTTGGTGCAGGTTTTTCAGAATAATTGGGCTCACTATCCGAGGTAAGACTTCAAGAGCTTCGAACGCGACGACTGGCGCAGACGACGAATAGCCTTCTCCTTGATCTGACGCACACGCTCACGCGTGAGGTCGAACTTCTCGCCAATCTCCTCCAAGGTCATCTCCGAGCAGCCGATGCCGAAGAAGTACTTGATGATGTCGCGCTCACGCTCGGTAAGCGTCTCCAGCGCACGATCCACCTCCGTAGCAAGCGACTCGTTGATCAGGCCGCGATCGGCGTTGGGCGAATCGGGGTTCACCAACACATCGAGCAGCGAGTTATCCTCACCATCGGCAAAAGGTGCATCCACCGAGACATGGCGACCAGCCACACGCAGCGTGTCGGTAACCTTCTCCTTCGGCAGCTCCAGCTCGTTGGCCAGCTCCTCGGGCGACGGCGTACGCTCATGCTCTTGCTCGAAGCGAGCAAAGGCCTTGTTAATCTTGTTGAGCGAACCTACCTGGTTGAGCGGCAGACGCACAATACGCGACTGCTCGGCCAGCGCCTGCAGGATCGACTGACGAATCCACCATACGGCGTAAGAGATGAACTTAAAACCACGCGTCTCATCGAACTTCTCGGCCGCCTTGATCAGACCGAGGTTACCCTCGTTGATCAGGTCGGGCAACGACAAGCCCTGGTTCTGATACTGCTTGGCAACCGACACCACGAAGCGCAGGTTGGCGCGGGTTAGCTTCTCGAGAGCCTCCTGATCACCCTTCTTGATGCGTTGGGCCAGTTCGACCTCCTCCTCAACAGTGATCAGGTCCTCCTTGCCGATCTCCTGCAAATACTTATCCAACGACGCACTCTCGCGGTTGGTAATCGACTTTGTAATCTTTAATTGACGCATATCGCTCTATTTTTTCTTTCGTTGTTCTCTTGTTGAAACGCACCCACCACACCGTTTCGTATCAACAACCGACCGCCCTTCGGGAAAAACAAATGCCCGCCATTCAAACGCTCGCCCTTCAAATGCCTTCCTTCAAAAGCGAACCATCCAAAAGCGCACCCTTCAAATGTTCTCCACTCGCTCCCCCCGTCGAAAAAAAGAGAGGAGGCTTGCGTGGCCCCCTCATCTCTCTATCGTGCATCGCTGCCGACGCCTTGCGCCTACTCAACCAACATATAGCTGGCCGAACGACCATTGGGATAGATTCCGTCGATCGAGGTGATCTTACCCGTCAGTTTGCGCAGGTCGGCCAACGAATAGATGGCGCGATCGTTGATGTGGGTGATGACGAATCCCTCCTTCACACGGGCTCGAGCCAGGATGCCGTCGGCCTTCACGCCAACCACCTGCACGCCGCCCTTGATCTCGAGTTCACGACACAAACGCTCGCCCGCCTCGGCAAATTTACCGCCCAGCTGCTCGGCCATATCGATGTCCTCTTTCGTCAAGAGATCCGTTTTACCGGCCTTATTACGCAGCGTTACCTCAAAAAGTTTCACTTTACCGGCTCTTTTTACCGATATTTTCACCCGATCGTTCGGACTGTGGCGAGCAATGCGCTCACGGAGCGTAGCAGCGTCGTTCACGGGCACACCATCGATCTCGGTAATGATGTCACCCTTACGGATACCCGCCTCGGAGGCAGCACCGCCCTCCTCGACCAGGCCAACATAGATGCCACCCAACTCCTTGATGCCGGTCTCCTCGCCATTGCGATCGAGAAACTCCTGATCAATCGCATCGAAGCCGATGCCGAGCAGGGCTCGCTGCACCACGCCATACTGTTTCAGGTCAACCACCACCTTCTTAACGATCGACTCGGGCACGGCAAACGAGTAGCCGATGTAGCTGCCCGTCTGCGACTGGATCAGCGTGTTGATGCCGACCAGCTCACCGCGAGCATTGACCAGTGCACCACCCGAGTTACCCGGGTTCACCGCCGCATCGGTCTGGATGAAGGACTCGATCGAGAAGTCCTGAGGATCGTTCGAGAGTGCTCCGAGCGAACGCGCCTTGGCACTCACAATACCGGCCGTGATCGTCGATCGCAGGTTGTAAGGCGAACCAATCGCCAAGACCCACTCGCCCAAACGCAGTGCATCGGACGACCCAAAGGGGAGCGTGGGAAGCTCCTTTTCCTCGATCTTCAGCAGGGCAATATCGGTCGACGAGTCCTTGCCGATCAACTCGGCATCGTAGGTGCGGCCGTCGTTGAGCTGCACGCGCAGCTTCGTGGCACCATCGACCACATGGTTGTTCGTGACGATGTAGCCATCCTCCGAGATGATCACACCCGAGCCACCCGCCTTGCGCTCACGGTACTTGGGCTCCTCGCCACCACCGCGGCGACCATAACCCTGCGGGAAACCGAAAAATTCAAGGAAGGGGTCGTAGCCAAACTGGCCACGGCTCGGCATCTCGACGCGTTGCACCGCCTCAATGTTCACCACCGCCTTCACGGCATTCTCGGCCGCATAGGTCAGATCGGGGTATTGCCCCGACTCGTAGGCTGTGAAGTGTGTGCCGAGAGCCGGCGCGCGCTCCACCGTGCGCTCGATATACTCGATGTGATCTCCCTGCTCGTGTGTAATAAACCAGGCGGCACCACCGCCGGCAGCGGCCGACAAGGCCACTACACCCAAAATTGATAATACCTTTTTCATCTTTAAATGCGTTGATTGGTTACAATGCGTACAGATGTTGCATAGGCTGTCTTGCTATCGGTTTGTTGTTTTTTCTCTCGACTAACGCGAAAACCGCTCCATTTCGTATGCCACCATAAAAAAATCGCCCGAACAACTGTTCGAGCGACTCTTTTTTCGTCGTCCAATTACAGGGCGAAGAGCTGCTTGATCTCCTCTACGCGATCCAGACGCTCCCAACCGAAGAACTCCACCTCACGCTCGACCTGCTGGCCGTTCTCGTAGAAGGTCTCCATCTTCGTGTAGGGACGATTACCGAAGTGGCCATACGAAGCCGTAGCCTCGAAGATCGGATTCTTCAAGCCAAAGCGGCGCACGATGGCTGCCGGACGCAGATCGAAGATCGAAGCGATGCGGCGAGCGATCTCACCATCGGTGAGGTGTGCCAGGGCAGCGTTCTTCGTGCCGTTCGTATTGACATAAACCGAGATCGGCTCGGCGATACCAATGGCATACGAGAGCTCCACCAACACCTCGTCAGCTACACCTGCAGCCACCATGTTCTTGGCGATGTGGCGAGCGGCATAGGCTGCCGAACGGTCCACCTTCGAGGGGTCTTTACCCGAGAAGGCACCACCACCGTGAGCACCGCGACCACCATAGGTGTCGACGATGATCTTACGACCCGTCAGACCCGTGTCGCCGTGAGGGCCACCGATGACAAACTTACCCGTCGGATTGACATGGAGGATGTAGTCGCCGTCGATCAGATCGGCCAGGTGGTCACCAGCACGCTCCAAACGCGCCTTCACGCGCGGGATGAGGATCGTGCGCACATCCTCGCGAATCTGTGCCTGCATCTGCTGCTCGGCCTCCGCCTCGGTCAGCGTCTCGCCAGCCGTGATGAACTCGTCGTGCTGCGTCGAAACCACAATCGTATGCACACGCAGCGGCTTGCCCGTTGCCTCATCGTACTCGATCGTCACCTGCGACTTCGAGTCGGGACGCAGGTAACGCATCACCTCGCCCTCGCGGCGGATCACCGCCAGCTCCTTCAAGATCACATGCGAGAGGATCAGCGTCGCGGGCATCAGCTCGCGCGTCTCGTTGCAGGCGTAACCGAACATGATACCCTGGTCACCGGCACCCTGCTCCTCCTCCGAAGCACGCACCACGCCCTGGTTGATGTCAGGCGACTGGCCGTGGATGGCCGAAAGAATACCGCAGGAGTTGCAGTCGAACTGATACTCGCTCTTCGTATAGCCGATGCGGCGGATCACGCGGCGCGCAACCTCCTGCACATCGACCGTAGCCTCCGAGCAGACCTCACCTGCTACGACTACAAGTCCGGTCGTGCAGAGCGTCTCACAAGCCACCTTCGAGGAGGCGTCGTGGCGCAAAAATTCGTCAAGAATGGCGTCGGAAATCTGGTCCGAAACCTTGTCAGGATGTCCCTCAGATACGGACTCCGATGTAAATAAAAAACCCATTTGATACGCTTTTTAAGTAAAACATATAAATGGGAAAGTTGGCTGTTTGGATAAAAAAGTGCTGTTTTAGCGATTTTTTATTGTGGTTGCAAGCAGTCCAAATCTTTCCACATTTGAGTGCGCAAAGATACGCTTAATTTCCGGATTTACAAAATTTAAAGAAAAGGGATCACTCGTCGTAGAACATCTCCTCCATCAGCGCGTCGAGATCGCGGCGCTCCTTCTTCGTCGGACGCCCCGTACCACGATCGCGGAAGACGAAGATCGTCTCGCGCGGGACATTGAGTTTATCAAGCTCCTCCTGCGGGGTGATGTCGAGGCAATACTGCGGCACATTCTTAGCCCCCTGGCGGCTCGACACCAGGTCGAGTACCTTATATTGATAGGTAACCGCCTGACGACGCACCGAGATGCGGTCGCCGATCTTCACCTCTCGCGAAGGCTTTGCATAGGCATCGTTCACCGTCACGCGATTGTTGCGTATGGCGTCGGCGGCATCGCTGCGCGTCTTGAAGATGCGCACCGCCCAAAGGAATTTGTCCAATCGGATATCGTCCATGGTTTATCGCTCTAAAATACTTTCGTTCTTCGGTTTATCATGTGAATGCTCCTCGTTCTGGCGGCTCACGCTGAGAATCATGCCCAAGGCGATGAGCGTAAAGATGGTCGAAGAGCCGCCGCGCGAGATCAGCGGCAGGGGTTGTCCCGTCTCGGGTACCAGATTTACCGTCACCATAATGTGAAGCAGTGCCTGGCTCGTGATCATCAACGCCAAGCCCAGCACCAAGAGTCCCGGGAAGGCCGTACCACACCGTCGGAAGATCTCGATCGCGCGGAAGAAGATCCAGAGGTAGAGCATCATGACTGCCAACGCAAGCAGGATGCCGTACTCCTCGACAAAGAAGGCGAAGGCATAGTCGCTCTCGGGGTGAATCATCTCGACGCGGATGGCGCTCTGTCCCGCGCCCTCGCCTAAGATACCGCCGTTGTGGATGGCGATCATCGAGCGCTCGGTGTCGGTCAACTCATCGATCGGTTTCTGATCCTGCGGCAACACCCAGAGCTTCACCCAGGTCGAGAGGCGCCCCTCGGCCGTCTCGCTGCGTCCGAAGTTGAGCACCATCAAGAGGGCAAAGGCCAGGAGAGCGTACCCCACCAGCTTGCTCAACTCACTGAGGCGTACACGGCCAATGAGCATCATCACACAGGCCACTAAAAAGAGCAACGCAGCCGATGAGGTGTGTGCCGGAAGGATCACGGCGCAGGCCAGCACCACCGGCAGCAGAATCGGATAGGTTCCCTCCCGCCAGATGCGTTGTTGCAGGCGATCCGAGCGCCAGGTCCAGAACTTCAATGAGGGGACAATGCGCAAGCGGTCGATCTTCGACTGGCGACCGGCAAGTTGCCGCGCCAGGAACATGATCGTAGCCACCTTCAGCGCCTCCGAAGGTTGAAATTGGAAGGGGCCGATCGGAAGCCAGCGAGCCGCTCCGTTGGTCGTTGTACCCATGAAATAGGTCAGCAGCGTAAGACCGATCGTCAGTAGGTAGAGCCACGGCGCTGCCTGGTTGTAGAAGCGGCTATTGAAACGATAGGCGATCACCAGACCACCCACACCGAGCAGCAGCATGATGAGCTGCTGATTCAGGAAGTGAGCCGTCGTACGCACCGTATGGGCATCATAGGCCATCTTGGCGGTCGAAGAGTAGACCACCAAGATCGAGATCACGGCCAGGGCGGCCGTAATAATCCACACCACCCGATCACCCGCCGGAAGGCGCAGCCCCTTGTGTGTTGTATCGTCGTTTCGAAGCATGCTTGTTCGGTTGGTTGATTAACAGTGTTCGGCCACCCACGCCTTGAATTGGCGACCACGATCCTCGTAGCTGCGGAAGAGGTCGAAGCTGGCGCAAGCGGGCGAGAGCAGAACCACATCGCCCTTGCGAGCAGCCTTCTTGGCCGCCTGCATAGCCTCATCGAGCGAAGAGGTGGAGAACACCGTCGGCACCACCTCCGAGAAGCTGTCGAGCAGTTTCTGGTTATCAAGACCCATGCAGATGAGCGTATGCACCTTCTTACGCACGAAGGGCATCAGCGGAGCGTAGTCGTTACCCTTATCCGTACCGCCTGCGATCCAGACCACGGGGCGCGTCATGCTCTCGAGGGCATACCACACCGAGTCAACATTCGTCGCCTTCGAGTCGTTGATCCACAGCACGCCATCGCGTTCACGCACCGGCTCGAGGCGGTGCTCCACGGGCGAGAAGGCATAGATCGAACGGCGAATCTTCGCCGGCGAGATACCCGCAGCCAAGGCAGCCAGTGAGGCGGCCATGGCGTTGTAACAGTTGTGCAGACCCTTAATCTGCATCTTCTCGGTGTTGAGCGTGAGGTGCTGTCGACCCACCTCCATCGTAAGCTTACGGCCATCGACATGCCCGTCGCCATAACCGCTCACCACCTGACACTTGGCGCCAAAGGGGAGCTGGCGAACACGCATCTGTCGCTTGCTCACCTCGCCCCAGATCACCTCGTCGTCACCCGAGTAGATGAACCAGTCGCGCGAGGTTTGGTTCTGCGTGATGCGCATCTTCGAGTCGACATAGTTCTGGAAACAGTAGTCGTAGCGGTCGAGGTGGTCGGGCGTGATATTCATCAGCACGCTGATGTGGGCACGGAAGCGGAACATGCCGTCGAGCTGGAACGAACTCAGCTCCAAGACATACCAATCGTAGTCACCCGTAGCAACCGAGTAGGCGAAGCTCTCGCCAATGTTACCGCCAAGGGCTACCTTATAGCCTGCATCGCAGAGGATCTTGTAGATGAGAGAGGTGGTCGTGGTCTTGCCATTCGAGCCCGTGATGCAGATGCAGCGCGCCTTGCCCATGTAGCGGGCAGCGAACTCCATCTCGGAGATGATGGGCGTACCCTGCTCTCGCAACTGCTGCACGATGGGAGCCTTGTCGGGAATACCCGGCGACTTGATCACCTCATCGGCCGCCAAGATGCGCTCCTCGGTGTGCTGTTCCTCCTCATAGGGCACAGCCCACTCCTCGAGCTTCGCCTTGTAGCGGTCGGCTATCTTCCCCCGATCCGAGAGAAAGACATCAAACCCCTTCTTCTTGGCCAAAATAGCCGAGCCATAGCCACTGATGCCGCCTCCCAGCACCACGATCTTTTTCTTCTGCATGCGCTATCGAATTTTAAGCGTAACGAGTGTAACGGCTGCCAAGAGCAGCGAAACGATCCAGAAGCGCAACACAATCTTCGTCTCGAAGATGTTCTTCTTCTGGTAGTGGTGGTGAATCGGCGACATGAGGAAGATGCGACGACCCTCACCATACTTGCGCTTCGTGTATTTGAAGTAGGCCACCTGCAACATCACCGAGCAGCTCTCCACCAGGAAGACGCCGCAGAGCAGCGGCAGGAGCAGCTCCTTGCGAATGCAGAGAGCAAAGACAGCCATGATACCACCAATGGCCAACGAACCCGTGTCGCCCATGAAGATCTGCGCCGGGAAGGAGTTGTACCAGAGAAAGCCGACCAACGCACCCATCATGGCCGCCGCGAAGACCACCAGCTCTCCGCTGTCGGGGATGTACATGATGTTCAGATAATCGGCATAGACGATGTGGCCCGACAGGTAGGCCAGAATACCCAACACCAAGACAATAGGCGCCGAGACTCCTGTCACCAGACCATCCAATCCGTCGGTGAGGTTCGCACCATTCGAAACGGCCGTCACCACCAAAATAGCCACCACCACATAGAGCAGCCAGGCAAGCAGTTTGTTGCCACCCGTAAACCAGGCGTAGTCCATCTCGTTGTCCTTGATGAAGGGGATCGTGGTCTTGGTGGTCTTCTGCAGATCGGAGCTCACCACCACGGTCTGCTGCACCTGCTGGATCACCTCACCCTGCTCGTTCACATAACGCGTCTCGATGGGCTGGCTCACCTGCTCGCGCACCACGATCTCGGGCGAGAGCCACATCGTCGTACCTACGATCAGACCCAAACCGATCTGACCCACCACCTTGAAGCGACCCTTCAGGCCCTCCTTGTGGTGGCGGAAGACCTTGATGTAGTCGTCCAGGCCTCCGATCAGACCCAGCCACACGGTCGTGACGAGCAGAAGCTGGATGTAGATGTTGTCCAGGCGGCCGAAGAGCAGCGTCGGGATCAGGATCGAGAGCAGGATGATCACACCACCCATGGTCGGCGTGCCGCGCTTCTGCAGCTGACCCTCCAAGC
This sequence comes from Alistipes sp., assembly GCA_017555105.1. Classification (GTDB taxonomy): domain Bacteria; phylum Bacteroidota; class Bacteroidia; order Bacteroidales; family Rikenellaceae; genus Alistipes. Next base: position 81,943 of record JAFZHB010000005.1, on the reverse strand, counting down.
CCAGATCGCGGATCTCCTCGCCGATCTGCTTGCGACGCAGGAAATCGATGATCGAGCGACCGAAGATGATCGCAATGAGGAGCGCCAAAATGATGGCCGCAGCCGAACGGAACGAGATGTACTGGAAGACACCTGAACCGGGAAGGTTGTAGGCCTCGTTGATAAACTTAAAAAGATGATAAAGCATATCTGTTTTTATTTCAATTATTTACACAATTCATCAAAGCAGCGGCGCACCTCCTCGCGATCGTCGAACGGGAGCTTCTGGTCGCCAATAATCTGGTAGTTCTCGTGTCCCTTTCCGGCCAGGAGAAGAATATCTCCCGCCGAGGAGAGCATCACAGCCGTACGAATCGCCGCCGCACGGTCTGAAATACGCAGGTAACGCACACCCGCTTCTACACCGGCCACCATCTCGTCGAGGATCGTTTCCGGATCTTCGTGACGCGGATTGTCGGAGGTGAAGATCGCCGTCGTAGCGTAGGAGGAGGCGATACGCGCCATCTCGGGGCGCTTCGTCTTATCGCGGTTGCCACCGCAACCACACAGCACGATGAGTTGCTGACCCTCGCGACGGATCTCCTCGATCGTGCGCAGGACATTCTCCAAGGCGTCGGGCGTATGGGCATAGTCGACCACGGCAAGCGTACCGTTTGCAGCACGCACACACTCGAAGCGGCCACTTACGGGGTGCAGCGAGCTCAATGCCGCCAGAACCTCTCTCCGATCAAAGCCCAATTGGCACGCCACGGCATAGGCGGCCGTCAGGTTGTAGGCGTTGAAGCGACCGGTCAACTGTGCCCAAAGCTCCTCCCCGTCGAGTTGGATCAGCATGCCGTCGAGATGAAGCTCCATCAGGCGACAACGCACATCGGCCACCTCGCGCAGCGAGTAGGTGACCACGCGAGCTGCGGTGTTCTGCACCATCACGCGGCCATTTCTGTCATCGATGTTCGTCAGCGCAAAAGCGCCCTTCGGCAGTGCGTCGAAGAGGCCGCGCTTCGCCTTGATATACTCGGCAAAGGTGCCGTGGTAGTCGAGGTGATCGTGTGTCAGGTTCGAGAAGAGTGCACCGGCGAAGTGCAGTCCGTGGATGCGGTGCTGCACGATGGCGTGCGACGAACACTCCATAAAGCAGTAGTCGCAACCCGCCTCTACCATCTCGCGCATCATCGCCTGCAGACGCACGGCATCGGGTGTTGTATGAGTCGACTCGATCGTGCGGTTGTCGATGCGGTAGACCACCGTCGAGATCAAACCCGCCTTATAACCCAGCGCACGCACCAAGTCGTAGAGCAGCGTGGTGGTAGTCGTCTTGCCGTTCGTACCCGTCACACCTACCAGACGCAGCTCGCGCGAGGGATGATCGTAGAAGGCGGCAGCCATCTCGGCCAGCACCAACTGCACATCGGCGACCACCACATAGGTAACCCCCTCGACCAACTCCTCCGGCAGACGGCTGCAGACCACAGCCACCGCACCGGCCTCCACGGCCGAAGCGATGAAACGGTGTCCATCCACCTGCGTACCCTCCACGGCAAAGAAGCAGCTTCCGCTCTTTACCTGGCGCGAGTCGTAGACCAACGCCTCCACCTCGACCTTGCGATCGCCGTGTAGCGCTGTGTAGGTAATCCCCGATAAAAGTTGAGACAATATCTTCATAGTTTCTCTCTGTTTTATTGCAAGCGTATTGTTATGGTCATCGGCAACGATAAGTTGCTCTGCGGCGGCACACTCTGCCACACCACCGTACCACTTCCCTCTACCACGACAGCTATGCCGCAGCTCTCAAGGCGGAAGAGGGCATCCTTCAGTCCCATGCCGACCACATCGGGCACGGCATCGGCTACCGTATCGATGCCCGTAATCTGCAGGCGGTCGGAGGCATCGTATGCCGCACGCCCCCAAAGCGCCTTTCCATCAGCATCGACCCGATCCACCAAGCGGTCGGCCACCCGCTCCATCGGCTTGACCATACCCCCCTTGATGCGGTTCGGGCGGTAAGTCTCCCCACCCTCGGTGAGGCGGTTCGACCAGTCGGGCTCACGGCCGTAGATGTAGTCGACCACGCGCTCCACCACCGGACCTGCGAGCGAAGCACCATAGTAGGCCTTGCCCGGTTGCAGACGGGTCTCAATCGTGGTCAGGATCGTATAGCGTGGCTTATCGGCCGGGAAGTAGGCCACCATCGAACCCAGATAGCCACCAGCCGGGCCGGAGGTCACCTGCGCCGTACCCGTCTTGGCCGCTGCACGCAGGCGCAGCGTATCGCCCAAGTAGCCGGCCGCTGTACCCGTGGCTGCCACCGCCTCGAGGCACTCACGCACCACCTGCAGTGTAGCATCCGAGCAGATCTTCTCGCGTAGCGTACGACTCTCGAAGCGTTCGAGCACCTCCCCATCTCGACGAATCTCCCGCACCAGAATCGGAGCGATCTTTCGTCCGCCATTGGCGATGGCATTGTAGAAGGTAAGGATCTGAATCGGCGTGAGCTGCACACGATAGCCGTAGGCCATCTTCACGAGCATGATGTTCGGATCGGCCACGCGCCAATCGGTGGTGATCTTCGGAGCACGCTCGCCGAGTGCCTCCAAACCTACCGTCTCGCCCAAGCCGAGGCGTTCGTGAAGGTAGTCGCTGAAGCGTTGACGCTGACGCGTCTGGCCGTAGTACTCCCACACCGCCTTGGCAAAATAGACATTCGAAGACCCCTCCACGGCGCGCTTCAAGGCGATCTCGCGGTCACCACGGTGAGAGTCGCGGATATTCTGCGCCTGGCCAACCGTCACCGGATCGCCATTGTGTGTCTCATAGACCTTATCAGGCGACATCCCCGCATCGTCGAGCAGCGCCAGCACGGTCGCCAGCTTAAAGGTCGAACCAGGCTCCATCGAGCGACTCAAAGCGTAGTTCTCGCGCTCGGAGATCGAGCCATCGGCGGCTCGACCCAGGTTGGCCATCGCCAAGATCTCACCCGTCTCCACCTCCATCACGAGCGTCGTACCCCAAAGGGCATTCTGCGCCTCGAGCTGGCGGCGTAGTGCCTTATCGGCCACATCCTGCAGGTTCAGATCGAGCGTCGTCACCACATCCGCACCATCAATGGCCGGACGGTGTTCGGCATCCGCCACACGCGTCGAAAAGCCTCGGGCAATGCGCTGTCGCACCGAGAAGCCATCCTCACCAGCCAAGTAATCGGCATAGACCATCTCGAGGCCGTAATCGTGACCATTCGAGGTGGTGCGACCGATCGTACGGCGCGCCAGATCGCCCTGCGGGTAGATGCGACGGTCGTACTCGGCCAGCGTGTAGGTCATACCCATGTTGTAGTTCAAGATCGGGAAGCGGCGCAACTGCTCCCACTCGGCATAGTCCACATCGCGCGGCAAGATCACCGTCGGACGGTGGCTGCGAATCGTATCGCGTACCCGTTCGGTCACCTTCGCACGCCCCATCAAGAGGTCGACGAGCAGCGGGAAGAGCCCCTCGTCGCGGTAGTAGGTGGTATCATACTCCTCGCTCAGGCGGTAGGTCGCACGCGCCTTGGCCTGCTTCGAGCGCAGGAGGTTGCGATACTGCTCCGTCGTGCGGTCGCCAAAGTAGGCCGAGAGGAGCTGCGCCAACGAATCGCTCTGTTTGAGGAAAGTCTCCGTATCCTCGAATCCCTCCGAATCGAAGTCGAAGAGGGGTTGATAGCGGAAAATCGAAAGTGCAAGTGGCTCGCCGTCGCGCGAAAGGATGCCTCCGCGTTGGGCATAGAGCGTATCGGGCAAGAAGATGCGCGAGGAGAGGCGGCGGGCATTGGTGCGCACCTCGTGGCTAAAGAACTGCACGCAGACCAGGCGCACGAGCACCACCGCTACCAACAGTACAAAGACCAGGTAGAGGGCTTTCACGCGCAACAAGATGTCGCTTTTGATCTGTGAGGGTTCCTGCTGCATCTCTTATTCGATGATTTCAATCGGTTGGGTCGGATCCTCGAGGGCGATGCCGCGTCGAGCCAGCTCCTCGGCCACGGCCGAGTGGGTGGTCAGGCGATAACGACGCTCCTCGAGACGAATGGACTGCTCACGCAGCTTCTGCACACTGCGCTCCAAGCGCGTGTAGCGCAGATCGAGGTGCAACGACCAAAAGAGTACCACGATATTGAGGAAAAACATGCCTGCAATGGTCAGCAGATAGGGATAGTTGCGCGCCACACCTCGGCTGACGAGAATCGTACCCGAGAGCAGACGGAAGATCGGGTTGGCGGCACGACGAGCGGCCTTCAGGCGCTCCATCTCGGCTGCACGCTGTTCGGCCTCCTCGGCCTCACGGTCGGCAGCCAGATCCTCCTCCGCCTCGCCCCGCTGGATGCGCATCACCTCGCGGCGCACACGACGAGCCAGCTGCTCCTCTTCGGCGCGGCGGCTCTCCTCTTCGAGGCTCTCGGGGTGAAAATCCAAATCGTGCTGCTTCATGACCACTTGGCTTATCGTTTGATGGCGACACGCAACTTGGCCGAGCGCGAACGCGGGTTGCGCTCGAGCTCCTCGGCCGTGGGGACAATCGCCTTGCGCGTAACCACCTCAAAGGGGGCTTGCGAGCGACCAAAGAAATCCTTTTCGACCTCACCGCGGAAATTACCGCTGCGCAGGAAGTTCTTCACCAGACGATCCTCCAGCGAATGGTAGGCAATCACCACCAGGCGTCCGCCCGGCTTCAACACTTTCAACGACTGCTCGAGGGCCATCTTCAACGCCTCCATCTCACCATTGACCTCGATGCGCAACGCCTGGAAGAGCTTCGTGAGGAACTTCGACTCATCCTTCTTCGGCGTGCAGGGACGCACCGCCTCAACAAGCTGCGCCGTAGTCTCGATGCGGGCCACACGACGGGCTCGATCCAGACACGAGGCGATCTTCCACGGAGTCTCAAGCTCGCCCCAATCGCCGAAGATGCGCGTCAGCTCCTCGGTCGAGGCGTCGTTCACCAAGTCGGCAGCCGTAAGACGGCCGCGCTGGTTCATGCGCATATCGAGCGGCGCCTCGCCACGGAACGAGAATCCGCGCTCTGTGGCATCGAAGTGATGCGACGAGACACCCAGGTCGGCCAGGATGCCGTCGACCTGATCCACCCCACGCCAACGCAACGCGCCACGCAGGAAGCGGAAGTTGCTCTCGACATAGTGGAAGTGCGGATCATCGGGGCAGTTGGCGCGCGTATCGCGGTCCTGATCGAACGAGTAGAGACGACCTCCGTCGCCCAACTCCTGCAGGATGCGACGCGAGTGTCCGCCTCCGCCAAAGGTCAGATCAACATAGATCCCATCGGGATTGATTGCAAGCTGCTCGATAGCTGTTTCGAGCAGCACAGGTATGTGATATACAGGCTTCTCCATCTTTTTTTCTTTGACCATAGGTCAATTTGGGTGTAAAGTTAGGGATTTTTCGAAAAAGAATTCCTATATTTGTTGATATAAATTTCAAGAACACACCATGAAAAAGATCGATATTGCCGAAGTACTGCAGGCAAAAGCCCCAAAACTTGCCCGCCGTCTTCCTAAATTTGTCATCAATTGGTTGCGCCGCACGATCCACGAGAAGGAGGTAAATCACATCTACCAAAACTACTGGGATTACGCTCCGCAGCCCTTCATTCGCGCCTGCTTCCAGACCTGGGATGTCTCCTACTCGATCGAGGGACTCGACAAACTCGACCGCAACGAACGCTACCTCTTTGTCTCGAACCACCCCTTCGGCGGTATGGATGGTATGATGCTGGCTGACAAGCTGATCGAGCACTTTGGCGATGTGCGCGTGGTGGTGAACGACATCCTGCGCTACATTGCACCGCTCGACCCGCTCTGGGTGCCGGTAAACAAGCACGGCGCACAGAAACTCTCCTATGCTCGCAAGTTTGACGAGGCCTTCTTTGGCGATCTGCCGATCCTAACCTTCCCGGCCGGACTCTGCTCGCGCAAGATCGACGGCCGCGTACAAGACACGCCGTGGCGCCCCAACTTCCTAAAAAAGGCCAACGCCTCGCACCGCAAGATCGTTCCGATCTTTGTCGAAGGGCGTCTGTCGAACTTCTTCTACAACCTCAGCAACCTGCGTAAACGCCTCGGCGTGAAGGCCAACATCGAGATGTTGTGGTTGGTCGACGAGATGCTCTCACAGAAGGGGCAACACTTCCGCATCATCGTCGGAGAGCCAATCGATCCCGCCTCGCTACACGAGGTTGGCACCCTGGCTGAGCAGGTGGAGGTGGTACGCGAAAAGTGCTATGCGCTCCAAAATCACCTAGCAAAAGTGAGCAAATAGGGAATAAAATTGTATATTTGCACCCAAACAGATCTTTTTTTGACGACTATGCAACCCATTATTCCCCCCGTTGAACGCGCGCTGCTGTTGGCAGAACTAACCCCGGAACGCAAGATCCGCGACACGAACCGCGCCAGCAACGAGATCTACCTCTTCGATGCGGCCACATGCCCGAATCTGATGCGCGAGGTGGGCCGTCTACGCGAGGAGGCCTTCCGTGCGGCCGGCGGTGGTACGGGTTTCGAGGTCGATATCGACGAGGAGGATATGGCCGAAGATGGCTACTACCAGCTCATCGTTTGGGATCCCTCGGCTCAGGAGATTGTCGGCGGCTACCGCTTCATCGTCTGCACGACAAGCAACCCGCGCCACCTCTCCACCGAGCACTACTTCCGCTTCAGCGACCGCTTCCGCCGTCGCTACTTGCCCCACACGCTCGAGCTGGGTCGCTCGTTCGTACAGCCCGCCTACCAGGCGCGTGGCAACGCGAAGAGTATCTACGCGCTGGACAACCTGTGGGATGGTCTGGGGGCAATTATGGTACTCAACCCCAAGGTGAAGTATCTCTTTGGCAAGGTGACGATGTACACCTCCTACGATCAGCAGGCTCGCAATGCGCTGCTCTGGTTCTTGCACCACTACTTCCCCGATCGCGAGGGGCTGGTGGAGGGTATTCACCCGATCGATCTCAACCTCGACGATCCCTGCCACGAGGAGCTCTTCACGGGCGAGACCTTCCAGGAGAACTACCGTATCCTGATCCAGAAAATCCGCGAATTGAACGAGCATATTCCGCCGCTGATCAACGCCTACATGAACCTCTCGCCGTCGATGCGCGTCTTTGATACGGTGTCGAACCCCGACTTTGGCGATGTAGAGGAGACCGGCATTCTGGTAACGGTGCCCGACATCTACCCCGAGAAGCGCGACCGCTACATGCGTTGGGAGGGTTGGCGACGAAACCTGCATGCTCGCCGCGAGGCCTTCCGCATCGCGCTGATCGAGCACTTGGACAAGGTGAAGAAACGCCGCAAAGCGCGCCAGGCTGCGCGTCAGTAACGATTCACACAAAAGGCAATCCTATTTGGATTGCTTTTTTGTTGTTTATCGATAAATATCGCTATCTTTGTCTTAGAGAATCAAAACAAAATTTAGGAGCCTATGGATTTTCTCACCGTAGAGCAAGTCTCGAAACACTATGCCCAACACACGGCACTCGATCGGGTGTCGTTGACCATTCCGCAGGGATCGGTCTATGGCCTGCTCGGCCCAAACGGAGCCGGCAAAACAACGCTGATCCGCATCATCAACCGCATCACGGCACCCGATTCGGGTCGTGTGCTCTTCGGTGATCGCGAGATCCGCCCCGAAGATATCTACCGCATCGGCTACCTGCCCGAGGAGCGCGGCCTCTACAAGAAGATGAAGGTGGGCGAGCAGGCGCTCTTCTTCGCCCGCCTAAAGGGGCTCTCGCGCCGCGATGCGCTCAAGCGTCTTAAGGTCTGGTTCGAGAAGTTCGGCATCGAGGCGTGGTGGGACAAAAAGGTCGAGGAGCTCTCGAAGGGTATGGCACAGAAGGTGCAATTCATCGTCACGGTGCTCCACGAGCCCGAGCTCTTGATCTTCGACGAGCCATTCTCGGGCTTCGACCCGATCAACGCCAACCTGCTCAAGGAGGAGATTCTCGCCCTGCGCGACAAGGGTGCTACGATCATCTTCTCAACCCACAACATGTCCTCGGTCGAGGAGCTCTGCGACCACATCACGCTGATCAACAAGTCGAAAAACATCCTCTCGGGCAAGGTGGACGAGATCCGACACCGCTACGGCGAGAACCTCTTCGAGGTGACCTACCGAGGCTCGGCAAGCGACCTGCTGGGGCGTCTGGATGGACGCGTCGAGTTGCTCGAGAGCAACGAGCGGGTGACAGGCCTCCATACGCTCAAGCTCCACGCCAAGGATGAGGGGCAGATCCGAGAGGTGGTGGGGTTGATTAACCAAACGGTCGAACTGCGCTCGTTCACGGAGATGATCCCCTCGATGAACGACCTCTTCATCCGTGCCGTAAAGGGCAACCTATAACCGATCAACCTGCTTAAAACGAATTAGTTATGACAAACAACATAGGCATTATCATCGGCCGCGAATTCAACGAACGCGTCCGCAAAAAGTCCTTCATCATCACCACGCTTCTCATGCCGATTCTGATGATTGGACTCATGGTGGCTCCCGCCCTGATCATGGAGTTCTCGCAGGGCGAGGAGAAGCACATCGCCGTCATCGATGAGAGTGGGCTGATCCTACCCCACCTCAAGAGCAACGAGTCGATCCGCTTCGAGTCGTCGGAGCTCGCCCTCGAAGAGGCTCGCACGGCGCTGACAAACCACTTCGCCGTGCTCTACATCGAGCCCGATGTGTTGCGCACCAACAGCGTGCGGCTCTACGCCAACTCCTCCACTTCGATCAGCCTCGAAGCGGAGATCACCTCCCAAATCGAGCAGATCATCGAGACCGAGAAGCTCAAGCAGTACGCCATTGACGACCTGGAGAAGATCCTCGCCGAGGTAGAGACATCGATCTCGCTACAGACGCTGCGCAACGACAAGGGAGAGTTCGAGCAGGGTACCTCCTCATCGCTCGTTGCAACCGTGCTGGGCTACATCCTCGGATTCGTGCTCTACATGTTCCTGCTGCTCTACGGCGTGATGGTGATGCACTCGGTCATCGAGGAGAAAAACAACCGCGTACTGGAGGTGATGGTCTCGTCGGTGAGCCCCTTCGACCTGATGATGGGTAAGATCCTCGGCGTGGCGAGTGTAGCTGTATTACAGGTGGTTATCTGGGGCGTGCTGATCTGTGGCGTGGGTACGCTGCTCGTGCCTCAACTTATGCCGGCGGAGGTGATGTCCGGCGTGGAGATGATGCAACAAGGCTCGGCTGAGGGGGCGGCGGCGCTTGCCCAGATGGATCCCGACCTGCTGCAGGCTGTGGCTGCCATGACCGACACGGGTTACATCGTCAAGATCTTCGGTTGCCTGCTGCTCTTTGTCCTCGGCGGATACCTGCTCTACTCGGCCATGTTTGCCGCCATCGGTTCGGCCGTGGATAATGTACAAGATGCCCAGCAGTTGCAGACGCCCGTCACAATGCCGATCATCCTGGCGTTGTTGATGATGCTGGCCGTGATCAACGATCCCAACTCGTCGATCGCCTTCTGGTTCTCGATCATTCCGCTCACCTCGCCCATCGTGATGATGGCGCGCATTCCCTACGACATCCCGATGTGGGAGATTCTCCTCTCGCTGGGGGTCCTCTACGCCTCGTTTGTCGTCATGGTGTGGTTTGCCGCGAAGATCTACCGCGTGGGCATCTTCATGTATGGCAAGAAACCCACAATGAAGGAGTTGTGGAAATGGCTGAAATACAAGTACTAAATTCAAAATTCAAAGTTTAGAATTCAAAATTAGAGGAGTTGGATTTTAGGGAAATTAAGGCGATACAGAACGCTCGCTAATTTCCCTAAATTCATTACACTCCCTTCATTTACCCGCAAACGCAATCATTTTGAATTTTGCATTCTAAATTTTGAATTTATTTTCATACCTTTGTGCACAAATTGCAAATGCGTTAAATAACTAAACAATACAGAACTATGGTTTCGATTGACAACTACGATTTCAAAGGCAAACGCGCCATTATCCGCGTTGATTTCAATGTTCCCGTTGATGCAGCGGGCAATGTAACCGACGACACGCGTATCCGTGCCGCCGCGCCGACCATCAAGAAGGTGCTCAGCGAGGGTGGTGCTGTGATCCTTATGTCGCACATGGGTCGTCCGAAGAAGAACCCCGATATGAAGTACACGCTCGAGCAGATCATTCCCGCCGTGGAGAATAACCTCGGTGTGAAGGTTCAGTTCGCCGGTGACTGCATGGGTGAGAAGGCTGCCGAGATGTGCAAGAACATCCAGGCAGGTGAGGTGGTACTGCTCGAGAACCTCCGCTTCTATGCTGAGGAGGAGGGCAAGCCCCGCGGTCTGGCCGAGGACGCCACGAAGGAGGAGAAAGAGGCTGCCAAGAAGGCGCTGAAGGAGGGTTCGCAGAAGGAGTTCGTGAAGAAGCTCGCTTCGTATGCTGACTGCTACATCAACGACGCCTTCGGTACGGCTCACCGCAAGCACGCTTCGACCTACCTGATCGCTAAGTACTTCCCCAACGATAAGATGTTCGGCTACCTGATGGAGAAGGAGGTTAAGGCTATCTCGGAGGTGATGGAGAATCCGCAGCGTCCCTTCTGCGCCATCGTAGGTGGTTCGAAGGTTTCGTCGAAGATCGGCGTAATCAAGGCCCTCTTGGACAAGTGCGACTCGATCATCATCGGTGGTGGTATGACCTACACCTTCGCCGGTGCACTGGGTGGCAAGGTTGGTAAGTCGATCTGCGAGCCCGATATGCACCCCGTAGCACTCGAGATCCTCGAGATGGCAAAGGCTAAGGGTGTGAAGTTCCTCATGTCACCCGACGCGCTGACCTGCGACCAGTTCTCGGAGGAGGCCAACACGAAGGAGTCGTCGGTGATGGATATCGATCCCGAGTGGGAGGGCGTTGACATCGGTGCAGGTGGTAAGGCTGCTTTCCGTGAGCACATCCTGGAGTGCAAGACGATCCTTTGGAACGGTCCTGTAGGCGTATTCGAGATCAACAAGTTCTCGACCGGTTCGAAAGCTGTTGCCGAGGCGATCGCTGAGGCTACGAAGAAGGGTGCCTTCTCGCTCATCGGTGGTGGTGACTCGGTAGCTTGCGTCAACAAGTTTGGCCTGGGCGACGAGGTATCGTACATCTCGACCGGTGGTGGTGCTCTGTTGGAGTACATCGAGTTCGGCGACCTGCCGGGTGTAGCGGCTATCCGCGACTAAGAAAAAGGCCGCTCATTCGAGCGGCTTTTTTAATTCAAAATTTAGAATGTGGAATTCAAAATTAAGACAATGAAGAAATTGTTATTCTTTGCTGCAATGATTACAATGGTAAGCTGCAACAATCAAAACACAACGCCGGCGATCGATCTGACGAACCTCGATACGACCGTCGCTCCGAATGAGGATTTCTACCAGTATGCCACGGGCGGCTGGCAGGAGAAGAACCCCCTGAAACCCGAGTTTGCTCGCTACGGTTCGTTCGATGTACTGCGCGAGAACAACGAGAAGCGCATCAACGAGCTCTTCTCGGCCATGGCCAAGACAACGGCCGAGAACGGCACGATCGAGCAGAAGATCTCGGATCTCTACAAGATGGGACTCGACTCGGTACGCCTGAACGCCGAGGGTACGGCTCCGCTGGCAGGTGATCTGGCGGCGATCGACGCCATCACGGATCGCGCCTCGCTGGCTGCTGCCGTAGCCGCCATCCACGCCACCTCGGGCAACCCGCTCTTTGGCATGTATGTGACCTCGGACCTGATGAACAGCACGATCAACACGCTCTACATCTCACAGTCGGGCCTCGGTATGGGCGACCGCGACTACTACCTCGACGAGGAGCACGCTTCGAAGCGTGAGGGCTACACCACCTTCCTCGAGAAGGCCTTTACGCTGGCCGGTGTTGAGGGTGGCAAGGAGAAGGCTGCCTCGGTGCTCGCCTTCGAGACGAAGATGGCCAAGAAGTTCCGCACGAGCGTGGAGCTGCGCAACATCTTCGCTGCCTACAACCCGATGTCGAAGGAGCAGTTCATCAAGCGCTACAACAACTTCGATTGGGCAACCTACTTTGCAGCGATGGGCTGTGGTGACTTTGAGCAGATCATCGTGGAGCAGCCGGAGGTGATCGACCTGGTCAATACGCTCGTGAAGAAGGAGTCGGCAGAGGTGATCAAAAGCTACCTCAAGGCGCAGCTCCTGCAGAGCGCAGCCAGCTACCTGGGTGATGAGCTCTACGCTGCTTCGTTCGACTTCTTTGGTCGCCAGATGTCGGGTACGACGGAGATGAAACCGCGCTGGAAGCGCGCTATGGGTGTGCCCAACTCGATCCTCTCGGAGGCCGTAGGTGAAATGTATGTAGCGAAGTACTTCTCGGCAGAGGACAAGATTCGCATGACCGAGCTGGTGAAAAACCTGCAGACGGCGCTCGGCGAGCACATCGACGCCCTGGAGTGGATGTCGGATGAGACGAAAGCAAAGGCTCACGAGAAGCTGGCTACCTTTACCGTGAAGATTGGTTACCCCGATAAGTGGAAGGACTACTCGACGCTGACGATCGATCCCTCGCTGAGCTACTGGGAGAATATGAAGCGTGCCTCGGCTTGGTATACGGCCGACAACTTCTCGAAGTTGGGCAAGGAGGTTGACCGCACCGAGTGGCACATGCCTCCGCAGATGGTGAACGCCTACTACAACCCCACTACGAACGAGATCTGCTTCCCCGCAGCCATTCTGCAGCCTCCCTTCTACAACTCGGCAGCCGATGATGCCGTGAATTACGGTGCAATCGGCGTGGTGATCGGCCACGAGATGACCCACGGCTTCGACGACCAGGGTCGCAACTTCGACAAGGATGGTAACATGAAGAATTGGTGGACGGATGCTGATGCCGAGGCCTTCCAGAAGAAGAGCGAGGTGTTGGTGGAGCAGTTCAACAAGATCGAGGTGCTGCCCGCATCGGGTGATCAGCCGGCAATCTACGCAAACGGTGCTCTGTCGCTGGGTGAGAACATCGCCGACCAGGGTGGTCTGCGCGTAGCCTACACGGCCATGAAGCGTGCGCAGGGTGACACGACGCCCGCCCCGATCGACGGCTTCACGGCCGAGCAGCGTTTCTACCTGGCATACGCTACGCTCTGGGGTCAGAACATCCGCGATGAGGAGATCGCTCGCCTGACGAAACTCGATGTACACTCGCTCGGCAAGAACCGCGTAAACGCCACGCTGAAGAACCTGCAGAGCTTCTGCGATGCCTTTGGTGTCACGGAGGGTGCCATGTTCCTGCCTGAGGAGGAGCGCGTGATCATCTGGTAATCCGAACGCTTTTCAACACAAAAAAACCGACGCCAAAGAGGTGTCGGTTTTTTTGTGTGGTAGGGTGAAATCACCTAATAGAAGGTCGACTTCGGAGCAAAGATCGGGTAACCGAAATTGAACATCAGGTACATGTTATCCCAACTGTCGAGATCGTATTTGAACATCGAAAGGTTAACCGGACCGATCGGTGTGTGGTAGACCAGCGAGAGCTCTGTAATATAATGCAACTGCTTATCCTTCAAACTGATGTAGTTGCTTTTTTCGTAGTGGTTCTTATTGCGCCACAGGGCGTAGAAACCCGATCGCAAGAAGAAGTTGGGCAATAGGTCGAAGGTGGGTATCAAACCGCCACCCACGAAGCGATCAGCCGAAAAATCGGGCATACAAATCTTGCGCACATGCGGCACGGGATCGAACGAGGGCATGGAGAGAAGCGTAGCTCCGGAGGTGGAGAAATCCGGGTGGGTCGTATAGACCGCATCGCCATACATACCAAGTGATAACCAGCTGATTGCAGGGATCTCAAAGGCTTTTGTCCACTGCAGGCGGGCACCCCACCAATGGCGGTTCTCACCCTTGGAGAAATGCTTCAGGCCATCGATACGCAAACGATCACTACCCGTGATGCCAATAAGCGAAAACTTAAGCTCCGAACCCCGGGTCGGGTAGAGGTACTTGTCGAGCGTATTACGCGCATATTCGGCCTTTGCGCCCACAAAGAAGAAACGCGTTTGATCCCAACGCGAGATGTCGCTCTCATCCTGCATATACTCGTAGTTGGCGTGACCGCCGTGGAGCTTAAACTCAGCCAAACTGCGATGGGAGGTGCGCACACCCAGACCGAGCGTACCGAAGCTGTCGTTCGTCTGGATCGAGAGCGTATTGCTGATCGGCGTCAGGCGACCAAATGAGCCATGGCGCAGGTTTTTCGAGGAGAAGGTGTAGGCGTAGGTCAAGAATAAGGGGTTGTTCAGGTAGAAGTCCAAACGACCACCCAGCGTGCCCCAGGTATAGGTCGGGCCGAGGTAGAGGTTTGCTCCATAGGTGTTCGTCACACGACCGAAGGTCTGGTAATTAACTCCGATGTAGGCTTGGTTGAAGGCTGTCGAGGAGATATTACCACCAATCGTCAGTTTGAAGTTAGGGCGGGCACGCAGCTTGGCATGGAACGAGTAGCGCTCGGAGATCGAGTCATAGCTCACCGAGGGAATCTCCATCGTGTAGTTACCGATCGAAAGGAGCGAATAGAGGTGGTAGCGCAGGCGGCTGAAACGCATCTCGCGCTGACGACCTGAGCGATCCAAGTCGGCCTGCATATAGTCGCGCAGGTAGGCCGTCTGCTCCTCGGTGAAGCCCTGCACATCGTAGTCGTTGAAAATCAGTTCGGGACAACGATCGCGGAAGGCCTTGCGGCGTGCTTCAAACTGCTCGAGCGACCAGGTTTCGCTAATCTGCTCCAGGATCTGCGGCATCTGCTTCATGGTATCCTCGTAGCCGGCATTCATCACCTCCTCGGTGTTATCGAAGTCGAGCATACCAACCCCAACCGGACGGTGGATCGTCACGCTGCGCCCCTCAGGAAGCGTGTAGTCCGATTCGCCCATCGTCAGGAGAAAGGCCTGCTCCACAAGCGTATCATCCGACCCGGGGACGATGTTGCCCTTCGTGCAGATCGAGCCGATCAGTAGTTCGGGACGATAGCGTTCATCGAGCTGTTTCCACGGAAAGTTATCGTAGATGCCACCGTCGTAGTAGAGACGATCGCCCTGCTCCACGGGACGAAAGGCGAGCGGAATGGCCATCGAAGCACGCACAGCCTCGGGCAACGATCCGCTCTGCAGGGTCACCGGCTCGCGGGCATTCATATCGGCTGCCACACAGAGAAAGGGGACCATCAACTGCGAAAAATCGCCACGAGAAGCGGTCGAAGCTGGGGCAAAGAGCTCGATGAAGGCCATATCGATCTGCGTCGAGGAGATCAACGAGGTGGGGAGCTGGAAGCGCTTATCCTTATCGCTCAAATCGAGCCACAGGTTGATAAACGAGGGGGAGTTGCCCACCTGACGGTAGTAGGGCAGATACTCCGTGGGATCGATGCGACCCGAGACCCACTGCTTGACCTTACCCGAGAGAACCACTTCGCGCATCTCGCGCGGAGAGTATCCCGAAGCGTACATCGCCGCAATGATCGAGCCCATCGAGGTGCCGGCCACATAGTCGATCGGCACACCGCTCTCCTCCAACGCCTCCAAGACGCCAATGTGGTAGAGACCCTTTGCGCCACCACCACTCATGACCACACCAACCCCCTTGCGGTTCTCGTCGAGGGAGGCCGCATGGGTTGTTTTCGTTGCCAAAAACGAAAGGATCATCGTCAGAATGACGAATATGGAGCAAGAATAGCGCATTGTTTTGTTTTTTTTCGTAACTTTGTCGGATAAAGCCACCCTCAAAAGTAGCGAAAAAAGAGTAAACATTCAATATATGATTGAAAAAATCAACCAACTTTTGCAACAGGTCGAAGAGTTTCGACCCAAAGCAGCTGCCGAGATCGAGGAGTTCCGCATCCGCATACTCGGCAAAAAGGGCGAGCTGACCGCCCTGATGGAGGAGTTTAAGACGGTTGCTCCCGAACTCAAGCGCGAGCTCGGACAGAAGCTCAACGCGCTGAAGAACGAGGCGCTCACGCGCATCAATACGCTGCGCGAGGAGCTGCAGAACGCCGCAGCCGACTCCGCTTCGCAGGTGGGTGATATGACCCGCCCAGGTTCGGCTGAAGAGCTGGGCTCGCGCCACCCGATCTCGCTCGTGAAGAATGAGATCGTGGAGGTCTTTGCTCGCCTGGGCTACACGGTAGCCGACGGTCCCGAGATAGAGGACGACCAGCATGTATTCTCATCGTTGAACTTCCCGCCCGAGCACCCCGCTCGCGATATGCAGGATACCTTCTTCATCGAGAAGCAGGGTGACGAGCCCAACGCCAAGGATATCCTCCTGCGTACGCACACCTCGTCGATCCAGGTGCGCACGATGGAGCACCAGAAGCCGCCCATCCGTGTTATCTGCCCGGGTCGCGTATTCCGCAACGAGGCAATTTCGTACCGCGCACACTGCATCTTCCACCAGATCGAGGGTCTCTACATCGATGAGGGTGTTTCGTTTGCCGACATGAAGCAGTCGCTGCTCTACTTCGCCAAGGAGATCTTTGGCGAGCAGGCTCAGATCCGTATGCGCCCCTCGTACTTCCCCTTCACGGAGCCTTCGGCCGAGGTGGATGTATCGTGCAACCTCTGCGGTGGCAAGGGTTGTCCGGTCTGCAAGGGTACGGGTTGGCTGGAGATTATGGGCTGCGGCATGGTAGATCCCAATGTTCTGAAAGCCAGCAACATCGACCCCGAGAAGTATTCGGGCTTCGCCTTTGGTATGGGTATTGAGCGTATCGCTATGCTCAAATACGGTGTCAAGGACCTGCGCCTCTACTTCGAGAACGATGTGCGCTTCCTCCACCAGTTCGAGGACGCCTTGTAACGAGGCCTCGTTCCGAGCTGTTTAAATTTACTTTGTTATGAAACGCTTTGCTGCGATTACACTCTCTCTGCTCCTCTTTGCCACCGCCTTCGCGGTGGGAGGAGGGGAGGAGCAGAAGCCCCGCTGGGCCGACTCGCTGCGAAGCGTTTATCTCTACACGGAGGGTATCAAGCAGCGTGCCATTGCTGGGGACACGATGCGCGCCGCAGAGCTCTTCCGCGAGGCGATCGAGGCCGATTCGCTCTATGCTCCCGCCTACTACGAATTAGCGCTCTCAAACGCCTTTAAAACCCCCGAGGAAGGGGTTGAGTTGGCGCGTCGCGCCTATCGACTCGACACCACAAATAAGTGGTATCACCGACTCTACGGCCACATGCTCCTCACCTCGGGTAGCTACGAGGAGGCACTACCCCTCTTCGAGGCACTGCAGAGCACCGAAAAGAGCCCCGACAACTACCGTATCCTGGCAGCACTCTACGATCAGCTGGGACGCCCCTACTCGGCCATCTCCACGCTCGACTCGGCGGAGGTACACTTTGATCGAGATCCCTACCTGAGCCACATGAAGCGTCGTCTGTTGGCACGCACCAACCAGACCCAACGCGCCATTGAAGAGGCTGAAGCGATGATCGCAGAGGTGGGGTATGAGGCAGAGCCCTACACCGAGCTTGCCGAACTCTACGCAATGAGCGGGCAGGATTCGATGGCTCGGATCACCTACAACAAGGCGCTTGCGATCGACTCGATGAACTTCGCAACACTCATCTCGCTCTCCGACTTTTTCAGCGCAAAAGGGGATTTCCGCTCGATGCTCTGGGTCACGGGACAGCTCTTCAAAGGGGATGCAATGCCGCTCGAGATGAAGGTGGATCGCTTCGATCTGCTCACCTCGGATATCGAGTTCTACCGCAAACACTACATGCAGTTGAACAACCTGGCACAGATCCTCTCGGTGCGCTATCCGAGCGAGCCAAAAGTGGTAGAGCTCTACGCCCGCCACCTGATCGCTTCGGGTGAAACCGAACAAGCTTTGGCGCACTACAAGCTCCACCTTGCCGACCAACCCACCCAGAGCGAATACTACAACGCCATCATCGAAATAGAGAGCTACCTGCAACGACCCGACTCGGCCATATACTACACCGAGCAGGCCCTGAACGCCTTCCCCGAGCAACATGAGTATCGCCTTATGCATGGGCAGATCTACTACCAGATGGGGGCATACAACCAGGCGATCAACTCCTTCAAACGGGCGTTACGCTACCTGCCGAGCGACTCGCTGCGCAGCTCCGTCTGGGGGCAGATCGGCGATGTATACCACGCTAAAAGCGAACGAGAGTTCAATGGTTGGGCTTTCCAACGAGCAGCACAACGCATGTGCTACAAGGCCTACAAAAAGGCATTGGAGTACAACCCCGACAACATCCTCGTGTTAAACAACTGGGCCTACTTCCTCGCGCTCGAGGGGGTGGATTTGGAGCGGGCTCTCGCCATGTCGACGCGCGTACAAGAGCTCACCGACAAAAACCCCACCTACATGGATACACAAGCGTGGATCCTCTTCCGCTTGGGTCGTTTCGAGGAGGCTCGACCAATCCTCCGCCAGGCAATCGCCCTCGACGGACATCGCAGTGCCGAGCTGCTGATCCACTACGGCGATGTGTTGCACGCCCTCGGAGAGCAATACCTGGCCGAGACCTATTGGAAGCGCGCCCTCGACAAGGGGTACGACAAACAGGAGGTGGAGCGCCGACTGGCACAACCACCCATAAAAAAGAGCGAGTAAGATCGAATGAAAAAGCTGTTACTAACCCTCGCGACACTGCTACTCTGTATCTGTTCCGCAACCGCCCAAAACGAGGCGAAGATTGCTGAACAGCGACGCGCCATTGCCTCGCTCGAAAAGCAGATTGCCGCCGAGGAGGCGCAGATCTCAAAGCTCAAAAAGGGGCGATCGGACAAGGAGGCGCGTGCACGAAAACTCGCCAAGCAGATCGAGGCTCGCAACCAGTTGCTCGTGGAGACCGAGCGTGAGGCGTCGCTCCTGCGCGGAGAGATTGCCCGCACGGACAGCGTAGCAAACGACCTGGCCCGCACACTCGATCGCAACCGTGCGCTCTACGCCGAGCTGGTGCGCGAGAGCTACCGCAACTACCGCCAAAACAACTACATCAGCTACATCTTCTCCTCACGCAGCTTCTCCGAGATAGCGCGCCGCCTCTCGGCTATGCGCGAAATGGCCGCCTTGCGCGAGCGCAAGATGCAGGAGATCACCCAACTACAAAACGACTTAACGACCGAGCGCACCAAGCTCGACCGTCAAAAAAACTCGCTCGACTCGGTCAAGCGCAACGCCACGCGCCAAAAGCAGCGTCTGCAGCGCGATGTAAACGATGCCAAGAACGAGATAAAGCGCATGACACGCAATGAAAAGGAGGCCTTGCAGCGCAAACTGCAGCAGGAGCAGCAGCTGAGCGTAGCCATCAACGAGCTGCGTAAGCTCACGAAAGGTAACAAAGAGGGTGCATCCTTCTCGTCAAAGACCACGGCGCTGAACCTCCCCGTAGTGGGTGGTAAGGTGAAGCGCTACAAGGGCAACATGGCCGAGATAACAGGCTCGAAGGGGGCGGTCGTACGCTCGATCTACGAGGGTAAGGTGGTCGAGGTGAAGCGCAACCGTATCACGGCTAAATACGAAGTCTTTGTCGCCCACGGCGAGTACATCACCTCCTATGCCAACCTCGGCGCCACCTCGGTGGAGAAGGGTGCCAAGGTGACCAAGAATCAGGCAATCGGCACAATTGGTACGGCGGTTGACCCGACCACGATGAACACGGAATACAAGCTCGTTTTTGGCATCTTCTCACCCAACCCAAGTGAGGTGATGTCTGCGGCAAATTGTTTCAAAAAATAGCTTAAAACAACGCAAAGAATGGCTGTTCGATATTATACGGAGGAGTGTAACTACCGTTTACCCGAAAAACGCCGCACCTCGGCTTGGCTGCGAGAGGTTGCCGAGGCTGAAGGCTACACGCTGGGCGATGTGAACTACATCTTCTGCTCGGCCGAGCGTCTGCTGGCCATGAACCGCGAGTTCCTCGGCCACGACTACTACACCGATGTGATCACCTTCGACTACAGCGACCGCCGCGGGGCACGCATCGTAGCCGGCGATGTCTTCATCGATGTGGAGACCGTAGCCGACAACGCTCGCCAGTATGGCGCTACCACGCTCGAAGAGATGCGTCGCGTGGTAGTTCACGGCGTGCTGCACCTCTGTGGTCAGAAGGACAAAACCCCGCGCGCCAATGCTCAAATGCACCGCAAGGAGGATAAATACCTGAAATTTTGGAAGGCATGACCCTGCACTACGACATCATCGTCATCGGTGGCGGACACGCCGGTTGTGAGGCGGCCTCGGCCGCTGCACGCCTCGGCTCGCGCACGCTGCTGCTGACCATGGATATGGAGAAACTCGCTGCCATGTCGTGCAACCCCGCCGTAGGTGGGGTAGCCAAGGGGCAGATCGTACGCGAGATCGATGCGCTGGGTGGTATGATGGGCATCATCACCGACCGCACAGCGATCCAGTTCCGCATGCTCAATCGCTCGAAGGGAGCCGCCATGTGGAGCCCGCGAGCACAGTGCGACAAGAGCGCCTTCTCGGCTGCCTGGCGCAAGGTGCTCGAAGAGACGCCCAATCTCTACATCTGGCAGGATGCTGCCACGGAGCTTATGCTCGAAAAAAACGCGCAAACGCCTATCATTAAGGGTGTTAAGACCAGAATGGGGGTTGCGTTCACCTGCGAAAAGGTGATTCTCACGGCCGGAACCTTCCTCGAGGGTGTGATGCACTGCGGCAGCTCAAATGCCGAGGGTGGTCGTGCAGGTGATGCCGCCTCGCACGGCCTGACCGAGCAGCTCCGCTCGCTGGGCTTCGAGGTAGGACGCATGAAGACCGGTACGCCCGCACGCCTCGATGCGCGCACGATCAACTTCGAGAACATGGAGCCGCAGTCGGGCGACGAGAATCCGTCAAAATTCTCTTACTCATCTGAAACAGAGGCTGTTAAAGATCAACTTCCGTGTTATTTGGTCTACACCTCGAAGCAGGTGCACGACACGCTTCGCACCGGATTTGATCGTTCGCCGCTCTTCAACGGTACGATCCACGGCATCGGCCCGCGTTACTGTCCCTCGATTGAGGACAAGTTACGCACCTTTGCCGACAAGGAGAGCCACCAACTCTTCCTCGAACCCGAGGGTAGAAACACGAACGAGTACTACCTCAATGGCTTCTCTTCGTCGCTTCCGTGGGAGGTGCAGTGGGAGGCGTTGCACCAAATTGAGGGGTTTGAAAACCTGCATATCTACCGCCCGGGCTACGCAATCGAGTACGACTATTTCCCGCCCACACAGCTTCACCACTCGCTCGAGACGAAGCCGATCGAGGGTCTTTATTTCGCCGGACAGGTGAATGGTACGACCGGGTATGAGGAGGCCGCCGCTCAGGGTCTGATGGCCGGTATCAACGCCCACCGCGCACGCATAGGGGAGGAGGCTGTCGTGCTGAAACGCGACGAAGCCTACATCGGAGTCTTGATCGACGACCTGATCACAAAGGGTGTGGATGAACCTTACCGCATGTTCACCTCGCGCGCCGAGTATCGCATCCTGCTCCGACAGGACAATGCCGACGAGCGACTCACGCCACTCGGAGCAAAAATTGGCTTGATTGGTGAAAAAAGATATGCTGAATTCCTCGAAAAAAAATCGTTCGTAGAATCGCTTATTTCTTTCGCACAAAATCTGAGTGTCAAAGCAGCGGATTTTAACGACTATTTAATTTCGGTTGGTTCGGAGCCTATGACGCAGGGAAAACGACTCTTCGACCTGGTAGTACGCAACGGTGTAACGATCGAAGGAGCACGCACTGCGCTTCCGAAACTCGACCGCTTTATCAAAAAGGAGGGCATCTCGGCCGAGGCAATCGAGGAGGCAGAGATCCAAATCAAATACAAAGGGTACATTGAACGCGAACGCCAAAATGCGGCAAAACTCCACCGTTTGGAAGAGGTTTCGATCCCAGATGGGTTTGATTTTAACGCAATGCAGTCGTTAACGATCGAAGCACGCCAAAAACTAACGCGTATTCGTCCGCGCACGATCGGACAAGCAGCACGCATTCCGGGAGTTTCGCCGGCCGATGTGAATGTATTATTGATTAAGTTTGGTCGTTAATTGTTCCCCGTGGAACATTAACCAGAAAACAAAAGAGGAGAGTTCCACGTGGAACTCTCCTCTTTTTCTACAACAGAATATTAACTACTCCACAAGCGTATTCCAGCCGTGAATATCCTCTACCAATCCATATTGGATATTCAGAAGGTGGTTGTAGAGTTTCAAACTCTGTGCACCAACCTCGTCGCCAAAGCGATAGGTCTCCTCGGTCTGCATGTCGTAGATCTTACGAATAGGGGCTAAAATAGCACCCGTACCGCAGCAACCACACTCCTCGAAGGTGGAGAGTTCCTCCACGGGAATGGGTCGCTCCTCAACGCGCATACCCAGATCGAGTGCCACCTGACGCAGGGTCTTATTGGTAATCGACGGGAGAATGGTGGTCGAATCGGGGGTGATGTAGGTGTTGTTTTTAATTGCATAGAAGTTGGCCGCAACACACTCATCGAGGTAGCGGTGCTCCTTCGGATCGAGGAATAAGACGCTCGAATAACCCATAGTACGAGCATTGCGGTAGGGTAGGAGGCTGGCAGCGTAGTTTGCGCCAATCTTCACATCACCCGTACCATTCGCCGCCACGCGATCCTGCTGACGGTCTATCGCCACATCGATCGGGCGAATACCACCCTTGAAATAGGGACCTACCGGCGAACAGAAGACCACAAAGAGCGCCTCCTCGGAGGGCTTCACACCGAAGCTCGTCGAGGTGCCAATCTCCAACGGACGGAGGTACATCGCTGCACCCGTACCATAGGGAGGGAGGTGGCGCAGGTTGCGACGCACAACCTCCATACAAGCCTCTACAATGATCTCGCGCGTAGGCACGGGAAGGCAGAGGCGCGCAGCCGAAGATTGCAGGCGCTTAACCGTCTCCTCCAAACGGAAGATGCGCACCTTACCATCCACGCCACGAAAGGCCTTCAACCCCTCGAAGAGCGACGATCCATAGTGCAAACAAGCGGCCGCCAAGGGGACGGGAAGATACTCATCCTCGGAGAGCTGCATCGCGCTCCACCCCTTTTCAGGGGTGAAGCTGTAACGCACATTATAGTCTGTCTTGTAGCAATCGAAGCGAAGCTCCGACCACTCCCAATCAGCTAACTCATTCATTATCCGACAATTGCTCCGTTGTTAGTCTTTTCGTTCGGCTGCAGCAAGCGCAGTTTACCCGTAGCATCCTCAGCCATGAGGATCATACCTCGCGAGAGCGTACCTTTCAGTTCGCGCGGCTCGAGGTTAACGAGTACCAATACCTGCTGACCAATGAGCTCCTCGGGGGAGAAGTGCTCGGCAATACCCGAAACAATCTCACGCTGATCAATACCCGTATCGACAGTCAGTTTCAAGAGTTTCTTGGTCTTGGCTACCTTCTCGGCCGTGAGGATCGTCGAAACACGGATATCCATCTTCTGGAACTCATCGAAAGTTACATTATCTTTCTGAGCCTCAACATTTTGAGCCTTCTCGGCAGCCAGATTAGCCTCCTTCGTAGCCTGCAACTTATCCAACTGACGCTGGATCACATCGTCCTCGATCTTCTCGAACAAGAGCTCCGCCTTGCCGATCGTGTGGCCGGCCGGAACGAGCTCCATCGAACCGAGCTGCTCCCAACCATACTTCTCCGTAGCGAGCATCGTGAGCATCTTCGCAGCCGTAAAGGGCATGAAGGGCTCAATAGCGATGGCCGTGTTGGCCGTAATCTGCAGGGCGATATTCAGGATCGTCTTCACGCGCTCCGGATCGGTTTTCACCACCTTCCAGGGCTCGGTGTCGGCCAGGTACTTATTACCAATACGGGCAAAGTTCATAGCATCCTTCAGCGCCTCGCGGAAGTGGTAGTTCTCAATGTTGCGCTCCAGCTGCGCCTTGATAGCCTGCAGCTCGGCAATCGTCTCACGATCGTAGTCATTCAACTCACCACATGCGGGAACCTCGCCGTTGTAATACTTCTGCGTCAATACCAGCGCACGGTTGACAAAGTTACCCAGAATGGCTACCAGCTCCGAGTTGTTACGCGACTGGAAATCCTTCCAGGTGAAGTCGTTATCCTTCGTCTCGGGGGCATTGGCACACAATACATAGCGCAGCACATCCTCCTTGCCGGGGAACTCCTCGAGATACTCGTGCAACCAGACAGCCCAGTTACGCGAGGTAGAGATCTTATCGCCCTCCAGGTTCAGGAACTCATTCGAGGGTACATTCTCGGGCAGGATATAGTCGCCGTGAGCCTTGAGCATCGAGGGGAATACGATGCAGTGGAAGACGATATTATCCTTACCGATGAAGTGCACGAGCTTCGTATCTTCGCTCTTCCAATACTTCTCCCACTCGGGCGTGAAGTCCTTCGTAGCCGAGATATAACCAATCGGAGCATCGAACCATACATAGAGCACCTTGCCCTCAGCACCCTCCACCGGAACGGGAATACCCCAATCCAGGTCGCGGCTCACGGCACGCGGCTGCAGGCCACCGTCGAGCCAGCTCTTGCACTGTCCGTAGACATTCGATTTCCACTCCTTGTGACCCTCCAGAATCCACTCACGCAGCATCTGCTCATACTCATTGAGCGGCAGATACCAGTGCTTGGTCTCCTTCTTGACGGGTTTCGAGCCCGAAACAGCGCTGTGCGGATCGATCAACTCATCGGGCGAGAGGGTAGAACCACACTTCTCGCACTGGTCGCCATAGGCACGCTCGGCACCACACTTGGGGCAGGTACCTACGATGTAGCGGTCGGCAAGGAAGGTCTTGGCCTCCTCGTCGTAATACTGCTCGGAGGTCTGCTCGATAAACTTACCCTCATCATAGAGCTTGCGGAAGAAGTCAGAAGCCGTTACCGAGTGGGTAGGCGACGAGGTGCGCGAATAGATATCAAAGGCGATACCAAGCCCCTCAAAAGAGCGTTTGATCAGGGCATGGTAACGATCGACAATATCCTGCGGCGTTACACCCTCTTTGCGCGCCTTGATCGTGATGGGCACACCGTGCTCATCCGATCCACAGACCGAAATCACATCGTGACCCTTCAGTCTGAGGTAGCGCGTATAGATATCCGACGGTACATATACACCCGCCAAATGACCAATATGGACCGGTCCGTTGGCATAGGGAAGAGCCGAGGTGACCAGGTAGCGTTTGAACTGCTTATTCTCCATTGTTTATCTCTTGTTTATATTACTTATTCTACAATATCCATCTCGTCGATGAGCCACTGCGCACCGGCAAACTTATCGATGATAAAGAGCACATAGCGTGCATCGACAGCGATCATACGCTGCAACTCAGGCTCAAAGGCTACATCGCCCGACATCGCCTCCCAGTTGCCATCGAAGGCCAGACCGATCAGCTCACCATTGCCATTCAGAACCGGCGAACCCGAGTTACCACCCGTGATGTCGAGGTTCGAGAGGAAGCAGGTAACCAGCTCACCCTGCTCATTGGCATAGCGACCAAAATCCTTCTGGGCATAGAGTTCCTTGAGTCTCTCCGGCACCGTAAACTCGGTCGGATTCGTGGGATCCTCCTTCTCCATCACACCCTTTAAGGTCGTGTAGTAGTTGTAGCGGATACCGTCAGCCGGGCTATAGGGCAGGATATTACCATAGGTGGCACGAATCGTTGAGTTAGCATCCGGATACCACGCCTTCTCGGGGTTCTGTTTCATCAGACCGTCGATGTATTTGCGATGACCCTCCGCATAGAGCGAAGTGTAGCGCTCGCGCTCACCCTGCAGCTTGCGATAAAGCTTCATGATCGAGTTATACATCACCAAACCCGGATCATCGAACTGCTGCGCAGCATCGAACTGCTCCACATAGGCCATATAGCGCTCCTGCGAGGTGAAGATCGAGTTCTCATAGACCCAATCCACATACTTCTCAACATCCCCACCAAACTGCGTGTCTACCACCTCGGCGTAGAACGACGGAAGCTGCTTCATGTTCTCGCGTGCAATCGTAAGCATGCGCTTCGCTACGCGGCGATCGGTAGCCTCATCGTAATCCTTATAGATGGCACGCGCACGAGCGAGCTGCTCCTCTACACGCTGCTTGCCACCCTCAACCTTCTTTTTCTTCAGATCCTTCGAATGCGAGAGCTCCAAACCCATCTTCAAGGCAGGATAACCACCTGCAACACGCAGCCACTCGATGGCACGCATCATCGACTCATTGATATACTGCACATCAGCACCTGCAGCGGCCGATTTCTCGTAGTACTCCTTAATTTTGGGCAGAGCCGTCATGTATCCCTCCTCGGGAAGTGTATTCTGATCAGCCCACTGCTGGAAGGATGCCTCCTGAAGCTCTTTTTTTCCCTTTACATTGAGTTTCTTGATTGCCTGCGACATACCAATCGAATTCTTCCAGTAGTTCGACGACGAGGCGTATTTCGAAGCGTACTGAATACGGATCTTATCGCTGGCAGCCATCTCCTCCTTCAAGATCGCCTGACGCTCACCTCGGATGTAGATGCGCTGCGGATTATCCACCTGCAACATGTAGTCGATCTCATACGAAGTCATGTAGCGCTCGGTCGAGCCGGGGAAGCCCATCACCATGGCAAAATCACCCTCCTGATACCCCTTAATATTCACCTTGAGGTATTTCTCGGCACGATAAGGCTTATTCTCGGGCGAGTAATCCGCCGGACGGTTGTTCTTATCGGCATAGACACGGAAAATAGAGAAATCACCCGTGTGGCGCGGCCACATCCAGTTATCAGTCTCACCGCCAAACTTACCGATCGACTGCGGAGGCGTACCCACGAGGCGTACATCGGTGTAGGTCTCGATCACAAAGGCAAAGAACTGGTTGTTGCCAAAGAAGCCCGGGATGATCACATCCATACCCTTGTTCTCCTTCTCCAGCTTCTCGATCAACTTCGCCTTGTTCTCGCCAGCCATCTTCATATACTCCTCCTGCGAAACAATCGAGGGAATATTACCAATGATATCGGCCGTTACATCCATAATCTGACGAATAAAACGCACTCTCAAACCCGGAGCAGGGATCTCCTCGCGATTATTCTTCGCCCAGAAGCCATATTTGAGGTAGTCGTGCTCCACAGACGAGAGCGACTGGATAGCACCAAAGCCGCAGTGGTGGTTCGTGAAAATCAGACCCTCGGACGATACAATCTCACCCGTACAACCGCCACCAAAGATGATGATGGCATCCTTGAGCGAGGAGTTATTCATCGAGTAGATCTCTTCGGGCGAGAGATTGCACCCCTTGGCCTGAAGATCCGTTGCATTCATCTTCTGCAGGTAGGGCAAAAGCCACATACCCTCATCGGCCATCGCCGTAAGGCTCAAAAGCGCTGCGCTGAGCGTAAAAAGAAGTTTCTTCATATCTGTTTAATTTTTTTTACAATTTATATATATGTGCTACTGAATAGCAATCATGTTCAAGATAGAGCGCTCGGCCGCCTTGCGCGTCTCTTCGTCGATCACCACCTCAGGTGAGAGGGTTTCGAGCGTCGTGATGATGTTTTCCAGTGTTACGAGCTTCATATCCTTACACTCGTTGCAACGGCATGCCGGGTCAACGGTGGGGGCAGGGATAAACTTCTTCTCCGGGAAGCGTTTCTCCATCTCGGCCAAAATACCCGCCTCGGTCACCACGATGAAGGTATCCGCCTCCGACGAGCCGCAATACTCCAGGATAGCCGCCGTGGAGCCTGCAAAATCTGCCTCCTGAACCAACGCCTCCTTACACTCGGGATGTACCACCACTTTAGCCTCCGGGTGGCTCTTCTTCAGGGCCTGCAACCCCTCCAACGAGAAGGCCTCATGCACCAGACAGGCACCATCCCAAAGCACCATATTCGTGCGCCCCGTGAGTTTTTTAATATAGGAGCCCAGGTTACGATCGGGAGCAAAGATCAGCGGCTGATCCTCCGGGAAGGACTTCACCACCTCCAGCGCATTCGACGAAGTGCAGCAGACATCGGTCAGTGCCTTCACACCTACCGTCGTATTCACATAGGAGACCACCTTATGATCGGGATATTGCGCCTTGAAGGCAGCAAACTCCGCTGCATTGCACGACTCGGCCAGCGAGCAACCCGCCTCGGGGCAGGGAATCAATACACGCTTATCGGGGCAGAGCACCTTGGCGGTCTCGGCCATGAAATTTACGCCGGCGAAAAGGATCACATCGGCATCGACCGATTGAGCCTTGACGGACAAGGCAAGCGAGTCACCCAGGAAATCGGCGACAGCCTGCACTTCGGGATTCGTGTAGTAGTGAGCCAGGATTACGGCGTTCTTTTCGCGCTTGAGCGTTTCGATGCGCTCACGAAGGTTTTCGACCATATGCTCTTTTAATTTTTTTAATATATTTTAATAAAATAAAAAAGAATAGATAAAATAAAGCCTGTTCACACTGTTCACAACTTTTGTGGCGGTGGAATAATCGACAAATTTTATTTTTTCTCTTTATAAAAAATCGTAATAAATAGTTATAAATAAATGGGTTGAGTGGATAATTAACAAAAGTTGAAAACCGTTATTAACACTTCAACACTCTTTTGTTTTTCACATTCGGGCCTCTTTCGGTTTTGATAATTGGTGGTATAGAAAATGAAAACTTTTTTTGGATTTCCATCTTTTTCGATTAAGCCGACCTTTCACGAAAAAAGCAAGCAAAATCTGTTAAATTTTATTCCACACTTATCAACGGTTTATTAACCGTTTTTCATCACTGTTCCGACCAGTTTGTCAGCAATCGAACGGTACCACTCCTCCACACGCGGATCGATAGCCGAGGCGGGCTGGCCTGCATCGCCACCCTCCATGATCGACTGCACGATCGGAATCTCACCCAGGAATGGAACGCCATACTCCTCGGCTACCTTGCGTGCACCACCCTTACCAAAGAGGTAGTAACGGTTCTCGGGCAACTCCTCGGGGGTGAACCAAGCCATGTTCTCCACCACGCCAGCAACAGGGATCATCACCTTCTCGTTGCGGAACATCTCCACACCGCGCACCACATCGGCTACAGCTACCTGCTGCGGCGTAGATACAATCACTGCGGCATCGACCTTCAACTCGCCGATGATCGAGAGGTGAATGTCGCCCGTGCCCGGCGGAAGGTCGCAGATCAGGAAGTCGAGTGCGCCCCACTTGGTCTGATGGATCATCTGCTTCATGGCATTCACCGCCATTGCTCCGCGCCACAACAGCGCATCGGTCGGGCGGATAAAGAAGCCGATCGACATGATCTTGATCCCCATCGACTCGGCCGGTACGATCAGATCAACTCCATCTACCTGCTCGGCGTCGGGGAGATAGCCCTCCACGCCAAACATCTTCGGCTGCGACGGACCATAGATATCGGCATCGAGCAGACCCACGCGGAAGCCCAAGAGACTCAACGCCACGGCCAGGTTGGCTGCGACGGTCGATTTGCCTACCCCACCCTTGCCCGAGGCTACGGCGATCACCTTCGTGATGTCGCCCGTGGTGGTATGTTGCTTCGGTTCGGGACGCTTCTGTGCGGCACCCTCCTTGACCATCACCAACACCTTGGCGGCAGGAAAATGCTCCTGCAGGAGTTGCTCGGCCTGATTCTTGATCTTTACAGCAAAGGGGTCGCGCGTCTTCGGAAAACGCAGCGTTATGGTGATGGCAGCCTCCGAGGCGGCAATATGCTCCACAAGGCCGCCCGAAACGAGATCCTGCTCCAGCTCGGGGTGGATAATCGACCCCAAGAGTTTTTCAATGGTTGTCTGCATAGAGTGTCTGACTATTTACAACCTACAAAGATAGCGAAAAAATAGATATATTACATATATAAAATAAGAGATTGTCGTCAAAAACCGATCAGCAATCTCTATTTTTATACACTTTTGAGCCTTTGGCTAATTGAGCAGCACGCCCAACTCGGGCGGTTGAGGCAGATGCTCTTCGTTGAAGGGATCCTCTTTGCTCTCAAGTAGGCGCTCTGCACCCTCTGCGAACAGCTCCTTCACATCGATGCGGACAAAGCCGTTGAAGCCGTCGTAGAGGTAGAGAGAACACCCTTCAGCATACTCCTTTTGGGCCAGAAAATCGTTGATCGCACGCTCGCGGAATTTGCGTTTTCCGAGCTGCTTGATGTAGAAGTTATGTTGGTAGGTGAAGGGCTCTTCCAAGCCGTTGTACGAAAGGCGCATGGAGAGCATACATCTTCCCATAACCTTTTGCAGCTCAACCATTTCAATCGGCGCCATCAACTCTTCATGAGCCGGCAGTGAACGATCCTCGTTGCGCAGTTCCGTCCCCTGCATTGTGCTCTGCCACTTGTAGTCGGAGTGGTAGATGCCGTTTAATCCGCGCAGGTCGACCGTGTAGCGAACACTCAGGTCGCGCACCGCGTGCGGGGCGTGGTTTTCGACCTTTGCCAACAGCGGGCTCATCGGCACGAGCGATTCGTTGCAGGAGTAGACATAGGTGCGTAGAACAGCTTCGCTCAGAAGCTCCTCCCCCTCCCAGCAGACCGCGATCGTACCCTCTTTGGTCAGCCACAATTGGTGCGCTCCGATCAAGAGCGAGCCGAGCGCCACGAAGAAACCGAGGCTCTGCAGCGAGAAGATTCGTTGCACCCAGTATTTGATGGTTGTAATCTCCTTATTCTCCATACGACAAAGGTATTGGAAAAGCCTCAATAAACCAACGCTGCACGAAAGAAAATGATCGAAAAAGGCTCTTTCGAGTGGGGGCTATATATTTGAAAAAAATTTATACCTTTGTAGATTGAAGGAGTGTAAATAATTAAAAAACGATAGAAATCATGAAAAAGATCTTGTTTGTATGCCTGGCGGCCCTCTTTGTAGCGAGCTGCGCCCCGAAATTTAACCTGCCCGCCTCGAAGCGTGCGATCGTGGAGGAGGAGTTTGTCTGCAATGAGCGCCTCACGCGCGACTGCCACGCCTCGTCGCTCATCGAGTTGGAGAATGGCGACCTGCTCTGCACCTGGTTTGGTGGTACGCGCGAGAGCCACCCCGATGTGCAGATCTGGGTATCGCGTAAGCCCCTGGGTGGTGTGTGGAGCACGCCTGAACCGGTGGCCAAAGCCGAGGAGGAGTTGGGTGGTTCGGTTTTTAATCCCGTGATTGTGCAGTGTGGTGGTGATACGCTGCAGCTCTTCTACCTCTCGCCCGACATCAACGATGGTCGCGTGATCACCTCGAATGATGGCGGTCACACCTGGTCGAAGTCGGTTGCCCTGGATAAGGAGTTCACCGGTCCGCTGGTGAATAAACCTATCTACCTGGAGGATGGTACGATCCTCTCCGGTGGTTCGATGGAGGGCGGCCCGGGTTGGCGCATCCATGTGGAGCGTTCGACCGACAAGGGTAAGAGCTGGACGCGTACGCCGGTGCTGAACGACCCGAAGCAGTTCAAGCTCATTCAGCCCACCTTCCTCGTACACTCGCAGGAGAAGATTCAGCTCTTGGCACGCTCGGGTGGTGAAGATGCCGAGACGAAGATTGCTCAGGCATGGTCCGAGGACGGCGGTAAGACCTGGTCGGAGGTGACGAACACCACCCTGCCGAACAACAACTCGGCCATCGATGCCGTATCGCTGCCCGATGGGCGTCATCTGCTGGTCTACAACCATTCGACGCGCAACGACGACTCGTGTGGCCGCAAGGGTCGCGGCATCCTGACCGTGGCCGAGACGAAAGATGGCGTGAATTGGAACGCCGCAGCCGTCTTGGAGTTCCGCACGGGTGCTGTGCAGTACTCCTACCCCGCCATGATCCGCACGCGCGACGGTCTGGTGCACATCACCTACTCGTGGCACCGCAAGTTCATCAAGCATGTGGTGCTCGACCCCGCGAAGCTCGTGACGGCTCCCATCGTCGATGGTCAGTGGCCGAAGGAGGAGCTGCCGTGGGTGATGAGTGCCGATTCTATGCAGGTGAACATCGGTCGTGATACCGAAGTGTTGAAATAACATGTTTGCTGTTATGAAGTTTATGCGCATCTTTTTGGCCGCATTGCTGGCCTTTGTTGTCGGCTCGTTTGCCGTATGTGTTATCTGGATTCTGATATTTGTGGGTGCTATCGGTTCGATGAGCACGCAGATTACCCCCGTGGTTGATAACTCGATCCTGAAGATCGACTTTGCGGAGAACATCACCGACGCCCCCTCGACCGACCCCTTTGCCGGTATCGACTTCGCCTCGATGGAGATGACCTCGAGCCTCTCGCTGCTCGAGACGCTGCGCGCTGTGGAGGCCGCTGCGGCCGACGACCGCATCAAGGGTATCTACCTGCGCATGAACGGTGCGGGTACGCTCGATGGCACGGGTGTGATGGAGGAACTGCGCGAGGCACTCGTGCAGTTCAAGCAGAGCGGTAAGTTTGTTGTCTCGTACAACGAAAGCTATACGCAGGGGAGCTACTACCTGGCTACGGCAGCCGACAAGATCTATCTCCAGCCCGAGGGCTCGATGGATTGGTCGGGTATGGCCTCGCAGGTGATGTTCTACAAGGGGCTGCTCGACAAGCTCGACCTCAAGGTGGAGATCTTCCGCCCCACGGTCTGCAAGTATAAGAGTGCCGTAGAGCCCTACTTCCTCAAGGAGCTCTCGCCCGCCAACCGTGCGCAGATGCAGCAGATGATCGGCTCGCTCTGGCAGACCATTACCGAGGCTGTTTCGGCTTCGCGCGGAATCTCGGTCGAGGAGCTGAACAAGATTGCCGACAACCTGGAGGTGACCCTGCCGCAGGAGGCGTTGGCTCACAAGATGGTTGATGGCGTGATCTACGAGGATCAGATGAACGAGGTCTTCGAGGAGCTCGGCGTCGAGGCTGACGAGGAGGGCAACTACCACATGATCTCCCTCGGCGAGTATGCCGCACAGGTGGGTGTTGATGTCAAGAGTTTCTCGGCTCCGCAGGTGGCTGTGGTCTACGCCTCGGGTCAGATTGTCGATGGCGAGGGCTACGGCGATATGATCTACGGCAACTCGCTTGCTCAGATGATCCGTCAGGTGCGCGAGGACGATCAGGTGAAGGCCGTCGTGCTGCGCGTGAACTCGCCCGGTGGCTCGGCTTTGGCTTCCGATGTCATCTGGCGCGAGATGGAGCTCCTCAAGAGCGAGAAGCCTGTCATCGTCTCGATGGGCTCGTATGCCGCTAGCGGTGGTTACTACATCTCAGCTCCGGCCGATGTGATTGTGGCCGATAAGATGACCCTCACGGGCTCGATCGGTGTCTTTGGTATGATGCTCAATCCGGTAGATGCGCTGAAGAACAAGCTCGGCGTGACGATCGACGGCGTGAAGACTAACCGCTCGGCCGGTAAGGGTGGCTTGTCGCCCCTCACGGCGCAGCAGCGCCAGAAGATCATGCGCGGTGTGGATCGCGTCTATGCGACCTTCACGGAGCATGTCGCTCAGGGTCGTAACCTCCCGCTTGAGAAGGTGTTGGAGGTGGCCGAGGGTCGCGTTTGGTCGGGTATCGACGCCCTCCCGATCGGCCTGATCGATGGCCATGGTGGTCTGAAATATGCTATCGCGTTGGCGGCTGAGAAGGCCGACCTGGGCGATGAGTACCGCGTGGTGGAGCAGCTCGAAATGCCGACCGGCCTTGCTGCCTACTTCTCCAGCTTCTCGGCGCGCGTGAAGGCTTCGTGGGAGGCTTCGGAGTTGGGCGTCATGATGAAGCAGTACCGCACGGTGCAAGAGGCGCTCTCGCAGCAGGGTGTGGTGATGTATTCGCCCTACAAGGTGGAGTTGGAATAATATTAAACATACACGAAAAATACCATGAAAAGAGCACCCCTGATTTTGTTGCTCTGTCTGCTTTTGGCAGCTTGTGGTTCAACAAACCAAGAGAAGCATCGCATCCTGATCTCGTCGGATATTGGCGGAACAGACCCCGACGATAATCAGTCGATGGCGCATCTGTTGATGTATAGCGATCTATTTGATATCGAAGGTATTGTCTCCTCGCCTTCGTTTGGTGATGGAAACAAGGAGGAGATCCTGCGCATGGTGGATGTGTATGAAGCGGATCTACCTACACTTTTGGCTCACTACCCCGATTTGATGCAGCCCGATGAGGTGCGTGCCATCGTAAAGCAGGGACGCAAGAGTGGTGCTCCGGCATGTGGCTATGGCGAGCCGACCGAGGGTTCGGAGTGGATCGTAAAGTGTGCTCGTAAGGAGGATAAGCGTCCGCTCCATATCTTGGTGTGGGGTTGCTTGGAGGATGTGGCACAGGCGCTGCACGATGCTCCGGAGATCGCTCCTAAGTTGCGTGTGCATTGGATTGCCGGTCCGAACAAGAAGTGGGGTGTGAATGCTTACATGTATATTGTCGAGCACTTCCCCGACCTCTGGATGATCGAGAACAACACGACCTACCGTGGTTTTATCTACGACTCGAAGAACCCCGATGAGTGGAATATGGGCTACTTCGAGAAGTACATTTGCGATGCCGGCCACCTGGGTCGCGACTTTGCCGCCTACTACAAGGGCAATCCCAAATTGGGCGACACCCCCACGCTGCTCTACCTGATGCATGGCAGCAACCCCGAGCTGCCCGAGCAACAGTCGTGGGCCGGGCGCTTTGTGAAGACGAAGCGCACACCGCGTCGCGTATTCCATGGTCCTACTACGGCAGCTGATACCGCCCAGATTTGTGGCATTATTGAGTGGCAGTTGAAGGGTCCGAACCGCCCAGAGATCGCGGTGGATTCGGCCTGCCTCACGCTCGATATTCGCAAGCAGAAGTGGACGGGTTACTACAAGGGCGACGGCAACTATCTGTTGCGCCACTCGACCTACTACACGGGAGTACTCTCCTATACGATGACCTCTTCGCTGCCCGATTTCGAGGCTTTTGAGGGTGAAATCACGGTGGAGAACAGTTGGGATGTAGCCCCCAACGAAGATGACCTTGTGGTGGGTGATTGTTGGTGGACCGACAGCTATGCAGAGGAGGATCGTTGGAACAAACACGCTGGTGCTAATACGCAAATAGCCGTTCGCCAAGAGATTATGGCCGACTGGGCAGCGCGTTGGCAGGTGTTGAAAGAGTAAAAAAAGAGAACAATGGCAATCATTCGTTTAACCAAAGAGTTTTCGTTTGAGGCCGCCCATGCGTTGGGGGGCTACGATGGACCGTGCCGTGAGATTCATGGCCACTCATACCGTCTGTTTGTAACGGTGAAGGGTACGCCATCCTCCGCGTCGGATGATCCGAAGCAGGGCATGGTGCTCGATTTCGGGGTGTTGAAAAAAATCGTCCACGAGGAGGTTGTGTCGCGCTTCGACCACGCCCTTGTGTTGCGTACGACGGCCGATGAGCAGCTGCGCCGACTCCTCTCCGAGCAGTTTGACAACCTGATCACGGTCGATTACCAGCCTACCTGCGAAAATATGCTCGAGGACTTTGCGGTGCGCATTGCGACGCGTCTTCCGGAGGGGGTGAAGCTCCATGCGCTGCGTCTGCACGAGACGGCCACCTCCTATGCCGAATGGTTTGCCGAAGATAACCAATAGCGCCATGAAAAAACTCTTCCTGGTCGATGCGTATGCATTGATGTTCAAATACTACTACGCCTTCTACGGGCGACCGATGCGTAACCATGCGGGCATGAACACCTCGGTCATCTTTGGCTTTGTGAAGTTCCTGCGCGACATTCAGAAGCGCGAGCATCCCGATCTGCTCGGTGTGGCGTTTGATCCGAAGGGGGGCTCGTTCCGACGTACCCTCTACCCCGAATACAAGGCTAACCGCTCGGAGACTCCGGAGGATATCATCACCTCGCTACCCTATGTCAAGCGCCTCCTGGAGGCGATGTGCATTCCGATTTTGGAGGTGGCTGGTTTTGAGGCGGATGATGTGATCGGAACGCTCTCGATGAAGGGTGTAGAGGCGGGCTACGAGGTCTATATGGTGACCCCCGACAAGGATTACGGTCAGCTCGTGCGCGATCACTGCAAAATCTACAAGCAGAAGGGCGACGGCATTGAGATCGTGGACCGTGCGGCCATCAGCGAGAAGTATGGCATTGACGATCCGCAGCTTGTGCGTGACATCCTGGCCATCTGGGGCGATGCCTCGGATAACATCCCGGGTGTTCCGGGTATTGGCGAGAAGGGTGCTTGTAAGTTGGTGCAGGAGTGGGGCACGGTGGAGCGCATCTTGGAGAATGTCGGATCGATCAAGGGCAAGCAGGGTGAGAAGATCGCCGCTTGGGGGGATAAACTCCGCTTGGCGAAGGAGCTTACTACGATCCGTCTCGATGTGCCGATCCCCTTCGAGGAGGAGGCTTTGACGGTCTGCTGCCCACACTACGACGATCTGCGTGCGCTCTATGCCAAGCTCGATTTCAAGGCTTTTGCAGCCGACCTGCAGAACCTTGCGCCGGTGGAGGAGCCCTCCGACCGTCCGCGTCAGGAGGATCAGCGCCAGCTGGCAGAGGTGGCGCGTGCTAAGTCCGCTGCGGCTAAAAAGGCCAAAATGGAGGGCCAGGGCGATCTCTTTGCCATGTTTGATGCTGCACCTGCACCTGCGGTTGTTGAGGCCGTGGTGCCGGCAGAAGCAGCCCCACAAGCCGACGCGCAGCAGGAGCTCGCGTTGACGGAATATGCTACGGCGCAGACAACCCCCCACCGCTATACGCTTGTAACCGATCCTGCGATGGTGCAGGAGGTGGTTGCCGCTTGTCGTGAGGCGGGTGAGTTCTGCTTCGATACCGAGACTACGGGCTTCGACCTCTTCAACGACCGCGCGGTGGGTCTGTCGATCGCCGTGAAGGCACATGAGGCGTGGTATATTCCGCTGAATGACGCCAACAAGGAGGCCTACATCGCGCTGCTCAAACCGCTCTTTGAGGAGGAGCAGATCGCCAAGGTGGGTCAGAATATCAAGTTCGACTATATGGTCTTGAAGCGACTGGGTGTTGAGGTGCGCGGTCGTCTTTACGATACGATGATCCTGCACTACCTGCTCGATCCCGAGTCGCGACACAATATGAATGCCCTCGCGGAGCGTTACCTGCACTACTCGCCCATTCCGATCGAGACGCTGATCGGCCGTGGTGCGAAGCAGCTGACGATGGAGATGGTGGGCGTGGAGCGCGTGGCAGAGTATGCAGCCGAGGATGCCGATATCACGCTGCAGCTCAAGCAGGTGCTCTATCCCCAGGTGGTAGATATGGGGGTGGAGAACCTCTATGCCGAGGTGGAGGAGCCGCTAATTCGCGTGCTGGCCGCAATCGAGTTGGAGGGTGTCAGAATTGATACGCAGGCACTGGCCGACTACGCTGTGGAGCTGGGTGCTCGACTGGCGGAGTTGGAGGCTGCGGTGCGAGCCGAGGCTGATGAGCCGACCCTCAATATCAACTCTACGCGCCAGCTTGGCGAGGTGCTCTTTGGGAAACTGCGCATCGCCGAGAAGCCCAAGATGACCAAGACCAAGCAGTTCTGCACCGATGAGGAGTACCTGCAAGGCTTTGCGGGCGAACACCGCATCGTGGCGCTCATTCTGGAGTATCGCGGTGTGAAAAAGCTCCTCTCGACCTATGTGGAGGCGCTGCCGCAGCTGGTCAATGCAACCACGGGTCGCATCCACACCTCCTTCAACCAGGCAGTGACGGCTACGGGTCGCCTCTCGTCGACCAACCCTAACCTGCAAAATATCCCCGTGCGCGACGAGCTTGGACGCCGCATTCGCAGAGCCTTTATCCCCTCCGACGAGCAGCACCTGCTCCTCTCGGTCGATTACAGCCAGGTGGAGCTGCGACTGATGGCGCATCTTTCTGGTGATGAGTCGCTTATTGCCGCATTCGAGCAGGGAGCAGATATCCACGCAGCCACGGCTGCTCGCCTCTTTGGTAAGGAGATCGGAGCGGTAACATCCGAGGAGCGTCGCAGAGCCAAAACGGCCAATTTTGGTATTATTTACGGTATCTCGGCCTTTGGTTTGAGTCAGCGTCTCGAGATCCCGCGCAAGGAGGCCAAAGAGCTTATCGAGGGCTACTTCCGCTCCTATCCCAAGGTGAAGGAGTATATGGATACGGTGGTGGAGAAGGCGCGTGAAGAGGGCTATGTGACGACCATCTTCGGCCGTCGTCGCTACCTGAACGACCTCACCTCGCGCAATGCCGTGGCGCGCGGTATGGCGGAGCGCAATGCGGTGAATGCACCGATTCAGGGTTCGGCAGCCGACATTATGAAGATCGCCATGGTGGAGGTACACCGTCGCTTTATGGCCGAGGGGGTACGCTCACGCGTGATCCTGCAGGTACACGATGAGTTGGTGATCGACCTTGTGCGCGAGGAGCAGGAGCAGGTAACCCGCATCGTCTGCGAGGCGATGGAGGGGGCTGCCAAGTTGAAGGTTCGCCTGACGGCCGAGGCCGGTGTGGGCGAAAATTGGCTCGAAGCGCACTAATCATTCCGAGGTTTTTTTCGAAACAGCGACCGGCATCAGGGTATCCGATGCCGGTCGCTGTCTGTTCTATCCCCTTGAAAACGAGAAGTGAAATAAAAAAATCCGTTGCATTTGTCATTTTATAATGCAATCATGGCGAAAATCCAAACATTTTTAGTATTTTTGCATCAATTGGGAAAAAAGTGATTTAAATGCCGAAGTTGTATGATCAGGTAACCCGTATCAAAAAACCGGATTGGTTGAAGATCCGTTTGCATCGCACCGCCAACTATGCCGAGGTGCGCCACATCGTTGAGGAGCATCACCTCCACACGATCTGTAGCAGCGGACGATGCCCGAACCAGGCAGAGTGCTGGTCGAGGCGTACGGCTACCTTCATGATTTTAGGCGATATTTGTACACGCGGTTGCCGCTTCTGCGCCACGCAGACCGGACGACCCCTGCCCCCCGATGAAAAAGAGCCTGGGGAGGTGGCCGAGAGTGTACGACTCATGCAACTTCGATACGTCGTCTTGACCTCCGTCACGCGCGACGACCTTGAGGATGGTGGTGCCAACCATTGGAAGGCAACCGTAGAGGCCGTGCGTGAGCAGAATCCCGACGCAGCCATCGAACTCCTTATTCCCGACATGGACGCTAAACCGCATCTGCTGGATGTGATTCTGGCGTCGAAAGCCGACATCGTCGGCCACAACATCGAAACCGTGGAGCGGTTGACCTCCGAGGTGCGCTCGCGTGCGAAGTACCGCACGAGCCTAGCCACACTCAAATACCTGGCCGATGGGGGCGCCAAAACCAAAAGCGGCTTGATGTTGGGCTTGGGCGAGACGGAAGATGAGGTGTTGCAGACGCTGGCTGACCTGCGCGAAGCAGGGGTTAGCATCGTAACCCTCGGACAATACCTTCGACCTTCGTTGGGACACTATCCGGTGGCAGCTTATATCACCCCCGAAAAGTTCGAATGGTATCGCCAACGAGCGTTGGAGATGGGTTTCAGCTATTGTGCTTCGGCACCGCTGGTCCGCTCCTCCTACTTGGCAGAAGAGGCACTCAATAGTGTAAAGAGCAGATAAACAATGCAGATCGAGTACCGAGACCTGGGCACGATGGAGTATGAAGCCTGCTGGCAGTTGCAGCAGGAGCTCTTCGATGCGTTGCTCGCTCGGAAACGCGCATCGGAGCGCACGGCCGATGAAAAAGCCGGAACGCTGCTCTTGGTGGAGCATCTGCCCGTCTATACGCTTGGTAAGAGTGGCAAGCCGGACAACCTGCTTGTTTCGCAGGCTGCGCTTGAGCAGATGGGTGCACGGTTCTTTCACATCGATCGCGGAGGCGACATCACCTTCCATGGTCCGGGTCAGCTGGTCGGATACCCGATCCTCGACCTGGAGCAGATCGGCATCGGTCTGCGCGACTACATCGACGCGCTGGAGGAGGCGGTGATCCGCACGGTGGCTCACTACGGCATTGTGGCGGGTCGCGTGGCGGGTGCTTCGGGTGTGTGGCTCGATGAGAAAAGCAGCACGCCACGAAAGATCTGCGCAATAGGAGTGCGCGCTTCGCGTTTTGTTACCATGCACGGCTTTGCGCTGAATGTGACCACCGATTTGGCGTGGTTCGGTCGCATCAACCCGTGCGGATTTGTGGATCGAGGGGTGACTTCGATCGAGAAGGAGATTGGCTCCAAGCCCTCGATGGAGGAGGTGAAGGGGTTGATTACAAACCATTTATGTGAAATATTAAATGTTAAAATATATAAATAGTATCGCTTATGCCTATAGAAAAACGCTGGGTAGTGAAGCCTCAGGGCGACCCCGCGCAGGTGGCTATGCTTGCCACCGAGCTCGGGATCTCGCCTGTGTTGGCCAACCTGCTCGTACAACGAGGCATAGACACGGTAGAGAAGGCGAACAAGTTCTTTAAGCCCGACTTGAAGGACCTCCACGACCCCTTCCTGATGAAGGATATGGATCGGGCGGTCGCTCGCGTCGAGCAAGCTGTGGAGCGTGGTGAGAAGATCATGATCTACGGCGACTATGATGTCGATGGCTGTACGGCTGTCGCGTTGGTCTATAAGTTCTTGCGCCAGATCGGGCATAAAAACCTGACCTTCTACATTCCCGACCGCTATACCGAAGGGTATGGTATCTCGGTTCGTGGTATTGATGTAGCCGCCCGCAAGGGTGTGAGCCTCATCATTGCCCTCGATTGTGGCATCAAAGCCACTGAAAAGGTGCTCTATGCAAAGACGAAGGGCGTAGATTTTATCATCTGCGACCATCACCTCCCTGCCGAGGAGATTCCTCAGGCGGTGGCTGTTCTAGACCCCAAGCGGGTCGACTGCTCCTACCCGTTCGACGAGTTGTCGGGCTGTGGTGTAGGTTTTAAATTGGTGCAGGCCTATGCACAGAAGAACAACATCCCCTTCGCGCAGATCCTCGATCTGCTCGATCTGTTGGTGGTCTCGATCGCCTCGGACATCGTGCCGCTGTCGGATGAGAACCGTATTCTGGCCTACTTCGGTCTGCAAAACCTGAATCGTCGTCCCTCGAAGGGACTGCTCTCGATCATCAAGATCTGCGGGCTCGACAAGCACCAGATCACGATCGATGACATCGTCTTCAAGATCGGTCCGCGCATCAATGCGGCAGGCCGTATGCGTATGGACGAGAACGACGAGAATGCTTCGCCTTCGGGTGGTCATGCGGCTGTGGAGCTGCTCATCGAGGGTAACGAGGTGGAGGCTGCGAAATTCGGTGAGGTGATCGACTCCTACAACCAGGATCGTAAGTCGATCGACCGCTCGGTGACGCAGGAGGCACACGATTACATCGAGAATAACCCCGCTCTGAAGGCTCAGAAGAGCACGGTGATCTACAATCCGAAGTGGATGAAGGGTATCGTGGGTATCGTAGCCTCGCGTCTGATCGAGACCTACTACCGTCCGACGGTGGTGCTCACGATGAGCAACGGCTATGTCACCGGCTCGGCGCGTTCGGTGCCGGGATTCGACCTCTATCAGGCGGTGGAGTCCTGCTCGGATCTGCTCGAGAACTTCGGTGGTCACATGTATGCGGCGGGTCTGACGATGCGCCCCGAGCGTGTGGAGGAGTTCACGCGTCGCTTCAATGCCTATGTGGAGGAGCATATCGATCCGCAGATGCTCATCCCGCAGGTGGATGTGGATAGTGAGTTGCTCTTCTCGGACATCACGCCCGAGTTCCGCTCGCACCTGAACCGCTTCCAGCCCTTCGGCCCGGGTAACACCTCGCCGGTGTTTGCTACGCGCAGCGTGAGCAACCAGGGCGATGCCAAGCTGGTTGGTTTGGAGCAGGAGCACCTGAAGATGGATCTGATCCAGCGCCAGAAGCCCAACACGAAGCTTCCGGCCATCGCCTTCCAGCAACCGACTCACTACGAGTGGGTGCGTGGCGGTCGTCCGATCGATGTCTGCTACCAGATTGTCGAGAACCACTATCGTGGAATGGTGACGACGCAGCTCCGCGTGAAGGACATCAAACCTGTTCGATAGGTTACCCCGCTTTTGGGGGATTTATAAACAAATAGAACCTGCCATGCGGCAGGTTCTATTGTTTTTTGTGGTACGCCTTGTGGCTATTGGTGGATGTGGGCGGCCTTGTCCCAGGCGGGCAGCGGCGCCGGCTCGAAATCCGAGTAGCCGATGGCGATGGCGCAGAGCGGCTTGAGGTGCTCGGGCAGGTC
The DNA here is from genome assembly GCA_017555105.1 of Alistipes sp. Lineage (GTDB taxonomy): Bacteria > Bacteroidota > Bacteroidia > Bacteroidales > Rikenellaceae > Alistipes. The sequence continues at coordinate 39,732 of JAFZHB010000005.1, read as the reverse complement.
GAGCAGCTTGCGCACAAACTGATCGGCCGTTGGGCCGTCGGGCTCATCCTTGTAGCAGAGGCTGCCGTCGATGTGTACCCAGCACGAACCAAGCCCCTCATCAACACAGGCCAGTTGGAGCATGGTGGCAGAGATAGAGCTGTTTACCAGCCACTTATCTGTAACACTCGTGTCGCCCAAGACGAGGATGGCAAGCGGGGCACTCTTCATGAAGGCCGAGCCGTAGTCGCGCATCGAGGCGAGCTGCTCGAGCAGCTGCGGATCGGTGATCACCCTTAGGTGGGTCGAGTGCGAGTTGCGCGACGAGGGTGCGGTGAGGGTGGCCTCCAACAGGCGGTCGATCACCTCCTGCGGCACGGGACGAGCGTCGTATTTGCGAATCGAACGACGCTTGGCGATAAGGGTCTTGAAATCCATAGTCGAGAATACTTTTTACAAAGATAGCATACGCCGCCCCGTTTTGCAAATTTTATTCCACGAGACTGTGGGTCAAAATTTTCGGCAGGAGAGGAGGTGGTAGGTGCTTTCTCTTGAATTTTGAATTCTAAATTTTGAATTTTTAATTTGAAAATGCCTATCTTTGAACAATTAATGTGTTTGATATGGAGAATCCCCGTTTTACGATTGCGCTGATCTACGACTTCGATGGTACGCTGGCTCCCGGCAACATGCAGGAGTATGACTTTATCCCTGCTGTGGGCAAGAGCAACAAGGAGTTTTGGAGCGAAGCGAACGACCTGGCCGAGCAGCAGGATGCGGATATGGTGCTGACCTACATGGCGCGCATGATCCAGGAGGCGAAGTCGAAGGGGCTGTCGTTGCGTCGTGAGGCCTTCCGCGAGTCGGGGCGCAAGGTGCAGCTCTACCGCGGTGTGAAGGAGTGGTTCTCGCGCATCAATCGCTACGGTGAGGAGCACGGCATCCGCATTCTCCACTACATCAACTCGTCGGGACTGACCGAGATCATCGAGGGTACGGAGATTGCGCACGAGTTTCGCAAGATCTACGCCTGCTCGTTCCTCTACGATGTTGACGGCATCGCCTACTGGCCGGCTGTGGCGGTCAACTACACGAACAAGACGCAGTTCATCTTCAAGATCAACAAGGGTGTGGAGTCGGTCTGCGACTCGACCCTCGTGAACCGCTACATCCCCGAGGCGGAGCGTCCCGTGCCCTTCAAGCACATGATCTATGTGGGTGACGGTACGACCGATATTCCCTGTATGCGCCTGGTGAAGAACTTTGGCGGACACTCGATTGCGGTCTTCAACCCCGCACAGCAGGGTGCTCGCAAGCAGATGGCGACACTGATCCGCGACAATCGTGTGAACCATGTCTGCCCGGCCGACTACTCCGAGGGAGGAGAGATGGATCGCCTGGTGAAGATGATTATCGATAAGATCGATCTCGACGATCGACTGGAAAAAATGGAAGCAGGAAAGTAAGACGATGAAGATCATTTTTGCAACAAACAACGCCCACAAACTGAGTGAGGTGCAGGCCGTATTGGGTGACGGCTTCGAGTTGGTGACCCCACGCATGTGTGGTGTCGAGGAGGATATTCCCGAGACGAGCGACACGCTCGAGGGCAACGCCTCGCAAAAGTCGCACTACCTTTACGAGAAGACCGGGCTGGATTGCTTTGCCGATGATACGGGTTTGGAGGTGGAGGCGCTGGATGGCGCTCCGGGTGTGCACTCGGCACGCTACGCCACCGACGGCCACGATTTCCAGGCGAACAACCGTCTGCTCTTGAAAAACATGGAGGGCAAGGAGAACCGTCGTGCCCGTTTCCGCACGGTGATCTCGCTCATCGAGGGGGGCGAGGAGCACCTGTTCGAGGGGATCGTTGAGGGGCGCATCATCGATCATGAGTCGGGATCGGAGGGCTTTGGCTACGATCCGCTCTTTGTGCCCGATGGGTTCGATCGCACCTTTGCCGAGATGACGGCCGAGGAGAAGAATGCCGTCTCGCATCGCGGTCGCGCCGTGCGCAAGTTGGTGGAATATCTGCATAAGAACGCTTAAAAAAGACGAGGATATGGAGGAGTTGGATTTCAACTATCGGAAGGAGGAGCTCTACGATCCGAAGACGATCGAGGCACTCAAAGAGCACTATACGGCGGTCTTGCGTCTGCTGGGCGAGGATCCCGAGCGCGAGGGGCTCGTCAAGACCCCCGAACGCATGGCGAAGGCGATGTGTTTCCTGACGAAGGGCTATCAGGAGGATCCGTTGGCGATCCTGCAGTCGGCCATGTTCAACGAGAAGTATCAGCAGATGGTCTTGGTGAAGGATATCGAGTTCTATTCGATGTGCGAGCACCATGTCCTGCCCTTCTACGGCAAGGCACATGTGGCCTACATACCCAATGGCCGCATCACGGGTCTCTCGAAGATCGCCCGCGTGGTGGAGTGCTTTGCGCGTCGTCTGCAGGTGCAGGAGCGCTTGACGGTGCAGATTCGTGATTGCATCCAGGAGGCACTCAAACCGCTTGGCGTGGCTGTGGTGATCGAGGCGAGCCACATGTGTATGCAGATGCGCGGCGTGGAGAGCCAGCAGTCGGCTACAACCACCTCGGCCTTCACGGGTATCTTCCTCAAAGATCACCGCACACGCGAAGAGTTTATGAACCTCATTTCGCACAAATATCGCTAAACCAACCAATAACCTTTATGAAACGATTTTTACTCTCTCTGGTGCTCCTCTGTTCGGTGGCTACGCTCTCGGCGCAGGTGCACGAAGCGGTGCGACAATCGTGGGGGCGTCTGGCTACCCGCATGCCGGCCGAGTGGTACGCCTCGGATGAGGCGGTGGCGCTGGCCGAAAAGGTACTGGATGCCCAGCTCCCTAGTGGCGGCTGGTGTAAAAACATCCCCTGGAACCAGATGACCGAGAAGCACGAGAAGGCGTTGGCGCGTGCCAAGCAGATCGGCTCGTCGATTTTCGACAACAATGCCACGACGACCGAGATGCGCTTCCTGGCTAAGGTCTATGCTTCGCATCCCGAGAAACGCTACAAGCAGGCCTTTGATCGAGCCTTTGAGCTGATCATCGAGGCGCAGTACGACAATGGTGGTTGGCCGATGTATTATCCCCTGACGGAGGCGTGCTACCGAGCCTATGGCATTACAAATCCTGTGACGGGCAAGAACTACATCAGCAACATCAACTTCAACGACAATGCGATGACCAACATCCTGATGGTCTTGAAACAGATCTACACGGGTGATCCGTTGTGGGCTCCGATCATCGATAAAAAGCAGCAGAAAGCGGCTAAAAAGAGCTTCTATAAGGGTATTCAGTGCATTCTTGATTGTCAGATCGACGGTGAGTATGAGCAGTACACCTTCCGCGAGACCGACAATGGCACGATCGTGGCTGATCGTCGCGTGGGCGATTCCCCGCTCTCGATCTGGTGTGCACAACACGATGCGGAGACCCTCGAGCCGGCTCAGGCTCGCGCCTATGAGTTCCCCTCGTATTGTGGCGGAGAGACGGCCGGCCTCCTGACAACGCTCATGCAGGTCGATCCGCTCGATATTCCGAAGGGCTATCCCACGATGTGGAGCGACATTCAGCGTTCGGTGAAGGCTGCCGTGGAGTGGCTCGATGCACACCGTATCCTCGACCAGGAGTATGCTCTGATCTACGAGGGTCGCACGGTGGTAGATCGCACGGTGGTCGAGGCGAAGGGCAAGCGCAACCTCTGGGCTCGTTTCTACGAGTTGACGACCTGCCGCCCAATCTTCGGTATGTATGACTTCGTGCGTCTCTACTCGATCGATGAACTCTCGCAGGATCGTCGTATGAGCTACGGCTGGTACTCGAGCAACATGCAGCGCATCATCGAGCGCGACTATCCGCGCTGGAAGAAGAAGCACAAGATCGAATAACAGATCAAGCAGAAAAAAGAGCGGCGGGCTGTCTGACCAAGGAGTCGGGCGGCCCGCTTTGCGTTTGGTATAGATTTTGAGTTTTGCGTGACGGAAACATTTAACATCACGCAACATGAACTCTAAACAACTCTTCTCATCGGCAGCCATCGTGGCGCTGTTGTTGGCCGCCAGCTGCCAGAAAGACCCCTCCACCTCCTCGCTGAGCAAGGAGTACCTGGTCTACACGGCGTGTGATACCGAGCGTGATTTTGCGGGCATCGAGCGCTTCTACCTCCCCGACAGCATCCTCCTCATTGGTACGCATGCGGTGAATGAGGCAGGGGATAAGGTGTCGAAGTATTGGAGTGATAGCGACGCACTTTCGCTCGTCAATACGGTGGCAAGTGAAATGGCCGATCGTGGTTACACGCGCGTCAAAGGGGCAAATCGCGCCACGGCCGAGGTGGGTTTTCAGCTCAGCTATGTGGAAGAGACGGCCTACTTCACGGGTTACAGCTCCCCCTATTGGTGGTGGGATGATCCTTACTACTGGTCACCCTCCTATTGGGGCTATTGGGGTGGTTGGTACTATCCTTTTGCCGTCTACTACAGCTACACGACCGGATCGCTCCTCGTCGAGTTGGTTGATCTGCGTAGCGAAGAGGGTGCCGATCGAAAACTCTCCGTGCTCTGGAACAGCTACATCAGCGGCCTGCTTGAGGGGAAGAAGATCCGCATCACCGATGCTGTGGATGCCCTGCAGCAGGCGTTCACGCAATCCCCCTATCTGAAAAATTCCACCGTAAAATAGCTTGGCTATGAAACATCTCTACACGATATCGAAATGCGTAGCAACCACCGTGGCGTTGCTCTTCACGCTGCAGGGTGCCAAGGCTCAACTCCTGCCGGATACCTACTTCAACATCGATTGGCAACTTGGAGTTCCCATCTCCGAAAGCTTTGCCGATAAAACCTCGGGGTGGGGTATGAACTTCGAGGGCGGATATTTCCTCACGGAGGAGATCACTGTGGGCGGCTTTATTGCCTATCAGACCAACTTCCGCTCCATCCCGCGTCAGACCCTCACGCTCAGCAATGGGTCGGCTCTCACCACCAGCCAAAAACACGCAATCTTTCAACTCCCGTTTGGCGTTTCGGGGCGCTACAATTGGCTACCCGACTCGATCTGTCAGCCCTATGTGGGGTTGAAGCTCGGTGCTGCCTGGGCGCAGATATCCTCCTATTACTACCTCTATCAGCAGTATACCAACACCTGGGGATTCTACCTCTCGCCCGAGGCAGGTGTGTCCATCTTTCCGCGTCCCGATATGCGTTTCGGATTTCATGCGGCGCTCTATTTCAGTTATGCAACCAATAGCGGCAAGCTACTCTCATACTCGATCGACGGGTTGACAAATTTCGGCTTCCGAGTGGGTATATCGTTCTGACGAACGGCGCTCCGAGGCGGGGAAAGCATCCGAATTTGGTGCTTTCCCTTTTTTTCGTTACCTTTGCCAAAGCAAATCACCCCACTCCGTCGAGCGACATAGACGGAGTCTCCTTAAACAAATCGTAACACACCTATTTCCGATGGGCTGTCGAAGGCCTTAGTGGGATTACTATGTCCTGCTCGTTCTTTGACATTTTCGGCAGCCACGGAGCATTGTTTCACTCTTTAATTTTTGGTGTGTTATGCAAAACAACAAATCCAACTACCGTTTGGTAGCCCGCATGAAGGGCCACCGTCTGATGATCAATGCCGAGGTGCGCGACGAGCTCGCTCGCCTCTACGATCGCCGTATCGATGCGATCCAACGCTATGAGCGCGACCGTAACAAGCGTGCGCATCGCCTCTCGATCGAGTGTGAACGCAAGGGAGACTTCCTCTGGGAGACGGGCGCCATGGCTGCGGCTATGCGTGCCTACATCGAGGCAATGGCCTGTGCGCTCGATGGTGAGTACTACGATTGGGAGCGCACGCAGCTTCCCGCCTATGCGCTCTGCCTTCGTGCGCGTGAGCTGCGAGGAAAGGTGCTGCGTTGTGCAGCTTCCGATCCGCGACTTGCCGAGATCTTGAAGGCCGATCGCACCTTCCGCCTCTTTCGCGAAGAGCCCGAGTGGCGTGCTATCTACGGATAGCAAGCACCCGACCGATTGATGGATCGGTCGGGTGCTGTTTTTTCTATCTGATTGGTTTTCAAAGATGAAGGGGGCGAACCTTGCGGCAGCCCCCTTCGGATTAGGTTAGTTAGGTCAATGAGTGTGGGGGTTTAACCCACAATTGCTGGACAAAGATATATCTTTTTTTCTGCTCGACAAACCTTTTTGTTAAAATTTTTCCGTTTAAGAATAAATTTTATTTAAATCTATAATATCCATTAGCAACTCTCGGCCTCGATGCAGATCATCTCCTGCGTCGGCTTCTCCCTGTCTACAGAGGGGAGGTGGTATTGACGGTAGGCTGCCGGGGTCATCTGATAGGCTCGTTTGAAGAGTTTGATGTAGTGAGAGGTGTTCGGGAAGGAGCACTCGTTGCCGATCTCGGAGATAGACTTGTTGGTCGAGAGCAACAGTAGACGCGAGTGCACGAGTCGCTGCTCGACAAACCACTTGTGTGGCGGCTTATGGAAGTGGCGACGGAACTCCTTCTTGAAGGAGGTGAGCGAACGGTTAGTACGCGAAGCAAGCTCCTCGATCGAGATCGTTTTGAAGATGTGTTCGAAGATCGTTTGCTCGAAGAGCTCCTGCTCCCGATCGAGTGAACGCAACAGCCGACTCTTCAGACAATCCTCCTCCTGCGAGGCGATTAGGTAGATCAACTCGGTCATCTTGATATTCTCGGCCGTTTCGTCACGACGACTGATATTCTCCTTCAGGTAGTTGTTTGTGTTTTGAAAGTGGCGATAGAGCGCCGAGTTTTCGCGGCCGATCACATAGGAGCCCTTTTGACACGCTTCGCAGTGGTGATGGTTCGTGATGCTCAATCGATAGGTGATGTTCAGGTGCATCAATACCCGCTCCAAGACCTGCGGCGTGTAGTAATAGAGGATCATTTCAAAGGGTTGTTGCTCGTCGGGCTGCTGCTCTACATAGTGGCGCCCGATGCCCAGAAAGAGGATCTCGCCTCGGCTGACGGAGCGTCGCTTATCGCCATCATAGATGTAGAGTGTGCCTCGCAGGACACAGCCGATGGCATAACGCGATTGGTGCATGGTAACGACACCCGTAGGCGCTTTTTCAACAAGTTTGACGATTACGGGTGCTTCGCTCGTCAGCGGTTCTTGATTCCACATGATTGATTTGTTTTGTGTGATGTGAATGATTTCAAGAACAAAAATACAATATAAAATTGTAATATAAAACCAAATGTTGCTAAAAAGGACAAAACGAACCCTTTTGTGGCCCGTATAAAGTGTTTTTAATCGATTTTCAGCGCGTCAGAAGAAGAGGTAGGCTACTGCACCTGCGATCAGCAGCGGATAGAGCAGCTGCGCAATTGACTGATGGATGCGGATGAAGAGAACCGGCAGCAGCAGCGTTGAGGGCACAACGACCAAAGCCAGCGTCGAAACGGAGGCTGAAGGGAGGCAGAGAGCTACGAGCGTGAGCAGGAGCAGGCGGCTGCAGGTTTGCAGGATGTGGCGAGCCTTGCGGTTGAGGTTGTAGCTGTTCGTGCTGAAGAGTCCGAGCGACAGCAGGTTCAGAAGCAGCAATACGCCCCAAAAGATCTGTGTGGGGAGAGATACTGTGAGCATGGCCGTTCCCCACTCCCCGGCCATAAAGGCGCGGTAGAGCATCCGCAGCGGGGCGGTGAACTCCCCTTTCAAGGCCCAATTCACATAGCAGACAGTGGCTATGGGGAGGAGAAGACCTGCGAAGGCGACCATCATTTCGCGCGTGGTGCGGTGGAAGCGGTTCGATATGCTCCACAGCAACAGCAGCAAGACGACGGCCGACGGCTCGATGAAGATCAGCAGGCTGAGGTAGAGCGCTCCGCGGAAGATGCGGTCGAAGCCGAATCCGTTGCGGTAGCTCAAGCAGAAGTTTTTGATCGAGAGCAGCAGCAGCAGGGAGTTGACCGTAGCGATCAGGTAGGAGCCACTCAGCATCGTGCCGAGCATAGCCACCCCATAGAGGGCGATCGAGAGGCAGGTGCCGGTGCCGTAGAGGTTGTAGCGCACCGTCAAACGGCCGAGCGAGGCTCCCGTGTAGAGCATCAGAAGCGCCGAGATCCAACCGCTGATGTGCGGATGGGCTACCTGGAAGTTCTGCAGCCAAGCGCCCCAATTGACCAACGGTAGCACCTCCTGAGTGAGACCGAAGCGCAGATCGGGTACAGCAACCCCTTCGCGTGCACAGAGCAGGGCGATGGTGGTAATTCCCACAAGCGTCAGAAAGGCGGGAATCAGGGATTGTTTGGCTACATGAAACGGCATCTTTGTGATCTTTCTGAGAGCAAAATTACAAATAATTCGTAACTTTACAACGCGAAGTGCAAAAAGCACCGAGGAAAGTCTTATGTTGGAGTTGTGTAGTCAATACGACCTGCTCGAGGCGGGGTGTGACGAGGCCGGGCGTGGCTGTTTGGCCGGGCCGGTCTTTGCCGCTGCAGTGATTCTGCCGCCCGATTTTCACCATCCGCTGCTGAACGATTCGAAGCAGATGACCGAGCGTAGCCGCGAGTTGCTGCGTGGTGTCATTGAGCGTGAGGCGGTAGCGTGGGCGGTGCAACCTCTCTCGGCTGAACGGATCGATGAGATCAACATCCTTAACGCCTCCTTCGAGGCGATGTCGCTTGCCGCAACACAACTCAATCCTGCACCGCAGTTCCTGGCCATTGACGGCAATCGCTTCCGCACCAAGCTTGATCTTCCCTATGCCTGCTTTGTGAAGGGCGATGCGCGCTTCGCTAACATCGCAGCGGCCTCCGTCTTGGCCAAGACCTACCGTGATGAGTATATGTGTCGCATTGACGAGGAGTATCCCTGCTACAACTGGAAGCGAAACAAGGGCTATCCGACCTCGGATCACCGTCAGGCGATTCGCGAGCACGGCCTCTCGCCCTATCACCGCAAGAGTTTCAACTGCGGGATTGAGCAGCTGAAGCTCTTCTAATGGAGAAAGGTTTCCACCTGCTTACTTTCAGTTATTCGGATAGCCGCAACAAAAAAAAGACCTCCTTTGGGAGGTCTTTTTTTGATAAACTATCGTAGGGTTTAGTAACCCAGCGACTTGGATGCTGCGTAGTTGATCTTCAGCGCGTTTGCACGGCGAAGCTCCTGCTTCACATCCGTCACGATACCCATCTTCGTGCTGACATCTGCCTTCATGCAGATCGTCATAGCGGCACGGTCAGCCTCGTTGAGCTGGTCGCGCTCGGCGGCTACGAAATCCAAGATATCCTGCGTCGTTTTGTACGAGTCGTTCAGCTGGATACGCGGTGCAGTACCAAACTTGGCCTGCATCGACAGTGAGGGCTGACCGATGTGGATGTAGCTGACGAGCGATTTCTTCTCCAGCTTCTGCACCTCGGTTGCCTCGGGAAGTTTGTAACGAACCAAAAGCTCCTGATCGCGCATCGAAGTCGATACCATAAAGAAGAACAGGATCATGTAGATCACGTCAGGAAGCGACGAGGTCGAAATTGCGGGCAACTCTTTCTTGCCCTTCTTTTTCATTACTGCCATAATCCCTTACTTTTTAATGTTACGCGGCTCAGCCTCCGAAATCTTCAGAGGAATAGCCTTGGTGATTACGCTACGCTGCTCCTCGCTGAGATCGGCGAACTTCGAACCGAACTTCTGCTCGGATACCTCGTCGCGAATCTCGTTGAAGGCGCGGGTTAACTCATTCTGAACCTGGATATACGACTGATAGCCCGTATCACGCGTGGTCTGGAGTGAGATCACACCCTGGCTGACAGGATAGACCCACTTCGAACCGTCCGGCATCACAATCTCCTCGTCCTTCTTCTCGGGCAGGTTTGCGTCATCATAGGGATTGAGGACGAATTCCTTAGCCTTATCGGTCAGCTGGCGGAGGTCGATGATCTGCTGATCGGTGGGCGTACCAGCCATGATAGCACCGTTACCCGAGATGAGCACCAGGAACAGGTTGCGCTCCTTCACCTTCACATCCTCCTGCTTCTGATTCTCAGGGGGCATCGGGGGAAGCATACGCGCCAGACCCGTATCGGTGTTCATGGTCGTTGCTACCAGGAAGAAGATCAGCAGCGAGAAGGCGATATCGGCCTGCGAGCTACTGTTGACTTCTGGTACCTTTCTTTTATCTGCCATAATTAATTAGTCTATTTGAAAGCAGCCCAGATCTCCGTAACCAGTGCCGTAACGACTGCTGCGGCGAAAGCTACATAGGTAACCAGAATGCTCGTTTCGGTGATAACGGTATCCACATGGGGGAAATAACCGTTGTTCTGCAGGTCGACGATCTGCACCGTGTGGCCGGCCGAGATGAAGTAGGCAACACCTACAATCGCAAGGATCAGCACTACGGACAGAATCGACATCTTTGCACCTGCCGGGCTCTTCAGCGTGCTGTAAATGGCACCGAGCACAGCTGCTGCAACCGCGCTGACCATGAGGATGTAACCCCAGATCAAGGTCAGGTTGATAGCTGCGTCCGAGCCACCTGCTGCGATCGTGTAACCGGTGAGGGCTACGGTGATCAGCATCAGAGCACCCAGCAATATGTTCAATACTTTTTTCATAGTGATTTCAGATCTTAAAATCGGTTGTGATTATTTCTTGTTGTAGACCGTCAGGATGTCCATCAGCGTGATCGAAGCGTCCTCCATAGCGTTTACGAGCGTGTCGATCTTAGCAATGATGTAGTTGTAGAAGATCTGCAGAATCACAGCAGCGATAAGACCCATAAGGGTGGTCAACAGAGCGACCTTGATACCACCAGCTACGAGCGTCGGCGAGATGTCACCAGCAGCCTGGATAGCGTCGAATGCACCGATCATACCTACTACCGTACCCATGAAACCCAACATCGGGGCGAGTGCGATGAACAGACCGATCCACGACAGACCCGACTCCATCTGGCCCGTCTGAACCGAACCGTACGATACAACGGCCTTCTCAACAGCGTCGAGACCCTGCTCGTAGCGGTCGAGACCCTGCCAGTAGATCGAAGCGATCGGACCACGCGTGTTCTTGCAAACCTCCTTAGCAGCCTCAACACCACCATTGTTCAGAGCCTCGTTTACAGCGGCGATGAACTTCTTCGTGTTGATCGACGAGAGCGACAGATAGAGAATGCGCTCGATGGCGATAGCCAGACCCAGTACCAAGCAGAGCAATACGGGCAACATCCAGCCCCAACCACCCTCGAGGAACTTCTGCATCAGAATGTGGTGCATCGTCTCACCCTCGACAACGGTCTCAGCTGCAACAGCAGCCTCCTCAGCAACTGCCTCAACAGCAGCCTCCTCCGTAGCAGCGGCCTCAGCCTCCTGCGCGAACACGTTAACGGTACCCAACGAGAACAGAGCAACCGTCAGAATCAAAAAAAGTTTTTTCATAGTTGTGTTTGATAAATGATTTGTTAGTTGTTTTTTTGTTTTTTTATAGTTTTGGTTTTCGTTTCGCTTTTTTGTCCAAAAATATTTCTCAAAAAAATCCGTTTAGCCCCTTTTTTTTCGGTGCAGATCAACCCGTGATCCGATCCGGACACAACAATGCGCACTCCACCCTTGTGGAGAAAAAGACCGCCAAACAACGCTATAACACACTGCTTAACAGCATATTATAGCCAAAATCGGTTCATTTCAAGCCGCTTCTCTGACTTTACAATGCACCTTTACCGACCGAAATATAAGAAATAAATTTCTTTTGTGCAACTCCTTATCGCGTAATTTCTCCGCGGAGAGAGGTTCTTAAGAGCTCCTTGGTCTCTTCGATCGGTAGCTTTTTTCCCAGCAGATACATCAATTTCGTCACGGCTGCCTCGGTCGACATGTCGTAGCCGCTCGTCACGCCAATCTGCAAGAGTCTGAGACCCGTTTCATAGAGCTCCATCGAGACACAGCCGCCCTTGCACTGCGTGATGTTGAGTACAATTACCCCGCGATTGATCGCCTCCTGCAACAGCTCGATGAACCATGGTGAGGTGGGGGCGTTGCCGGCGCCATAGGTCTCCAGGATTACCGCCTTGAGGTTCGGCGTGGAGAGAATGGCGCTCAGGATGGGCTTGCTGATGCCCGGGAAGAGTTTGATGACACACACCTCGGTGGAGAGCTCCGTGGCCACACGCAACTCCTGCTCGGCGCTCGGCTCGGGATGGTGGATCAACCCCTGGTTGTAAGAGATGTTGACCCCGACATCGGCCAGCGGAGGGAAGTTGAACGAGTAGAAGGCACTCAACGCCTCGGCACTGCGTTTCGTGGTGCGGTTGGCGCGGAAGAGGTGGTTCTGGAAGTAGAGCGAGACCTCGGGCACAAGCGGACGCCCTGCCGCATCGCGCGCACCGGCAATCTCGATTGCGGTGATCAGGTTTTCACGACCGTCGGTGCGCAGCACGCCGATCGGAATCTGGCTTCCGGTGAAGACGACGGGCTTGGTGAGGTTCTCGAACATGAAGCTCAGCGCTGAGGCGGTGTAGGACATCGTATCCGTACCGTGAAGCACGACAAAACCGTCATAGCGCGTGTAGTTGTCGCGGATCAGCGTGGCGAGTGTTACCCAATTTTCGGGGGAGACATTCGACGAATCGATCACGGGCGAAAGCGTGTGGACATCGATCGAGACATTGAGTCGTTTGAGCGAAGGAAACTCCTCGTAGATGCCGCTGAAATCGAAGGGGATCAGAGCCCCCGTTGCGGTGTCGGTCTGCATGCCGATCGTACCGCCCGTGTAGATGATGAGAATCGAAGAGCGCATATGGTGTTAATTCAAAATGTGGAATTCAAAATTCAAAATGGAGTCGTTTGATGAGGGCTATTAAAGGGAATTAAGGGCCATTAAGGGTGGCCAATTTTTATCTTTCTCTAAAAAACATCCTTTCTACGTTTCGGCTGGTTTGCTCGGCCACCTCTTCGGGGGTAACGCACAGCAGTTCAGCTACTTTATTGCAGGTGTGTACGACATAGGAGGGCTCGTTGCGCTGGCCTCGATGGGGCACGGGTGTCAGGTAGGGACAGTCCGTCTCCAAGACAATCTCCTCCAGGCGCATCGCTTTTACAGCCTCGGCTACGATGCTCTTTTTGTAGGTGACCACCCCTCCGATACCGAAGAGCCACTCTCCCGTCTTGCGCAACCGCTCGTAGACCTCTGCCCCCTCGGAGTAGGCGTGGAAAAGGCCGCGTAAACGCTGACCGCGTGCGCGTGCTGCGGCACACTCCTCCTCGATGATCGAGCACATTGCATCCCACGCAGCGCGTGTATGGATCGCCACGGGCAGGTCGAGCTCTGCAGCCCAACGACACTGCGTGCGGAAGGCTTCGATCTGCTCCTCGCAGTACTCCGTGCTCCAATAGAAGTCCAAGCCGATCTCGCCCACGGCGCAGTAGGGTGTGAGGCCGATTGGAGGCATGCGCAGGTACTCCTCTACGAGCAAAAGTTCCTCGCGCCACCGCGGATTTTCATTCACGGAGGTGGGGTGCAGACCCATCATCGGGACGCAGCACTCGGGATGCTCGCGGCAAAGGGCGTGCAGGGCAGCGTGGCTCTCGCTGTCGATGGCCGGCAGCAGCAGGCGCTCAACGCCGCTCTGCAGGGCGCGCTCGAGTACCTCCGCGCGATCCGCGTCGAAGGCCTCGTCGTAGAGGTGGGAGTGGGTATCGGTTAGTCGCATCGTTTCATGTATCGATTTCCGGGAAGCAGTTTCAGTTTGCCGGCCAGCTCCAAGCCGACCAGCAGGGCGGTGAGGTTGCCCATGTCGAGCCCTGTCAGGTCGCGCAGCTCCTCTAACGAGAGCGGATCGGAGGTGCGGAAACAGCACAAGAGCCCCGCTTCGTCGCGGGTGAGTTGCTCGGTGGCCGGTTTCTCTTCGAAGAGCGCAGGGTCGCTTCCCAGATCCCATTGTAACTCTTCGATCACATCAGCAGCCGAGCTGATGAGCTGCGCCTTGTGGGTGCGGATCAAGTGGTTTGTTCCCTGCGCCTGACGATCGGTCGGACGCCCCGGCATGGCCATCACCGTGCGGTGGTAGGAGTCGGCGTGAGCCGCTGTGTTGAGCGATCCACCCGAGGCGGGTGACTCGATGAGGATTGTGCCGGCAGAGAGTCCTGCAATCAAGCGGTTGCGAGCCAGGTAGAAGACCCCCTTCTGCTTCGCTTCGGAGTGCAGCTCACTCATCACCACGCCCCCTTTGTCAACAATCTCGCGCGCCATGCGGCTGTGCAGGGCGGGGGTGATATTGGGCAGTGTGTTGGCTACCACCGCCACGGTGCGTACTCCGTAGGACAATGCTGCACGGTGCGCTGCGCCGTCGATGCCATAGGCCAGGCCGCTCACCACGACCAGTTGTGGAATGCGCTCGCCGAGTTCGCGGATCAGGCGTGTACACTGCTCCTCGCCGTAACTGCTGGCCGAGCGGGTGCCGACCACGGAGAGCAGCCGTCCGTTCAGCGCTGCGGGGTCACCCTGTATATAAATAATGTGTGGGTAGTCGGGTATCTCGCGCAGCAGTTGCGGATAGGCGGCATCGGTCGAGGCGATGGGCTCAATCTGATGCTTGTGGCAGTAGCGCAATTCGCGCTCCGCGGCAGCAAAACCGCTGCGGTGGAGCAGGGCATCCGCCACGGTGGGTGAGAGCTCCGCACGACCGATGAGTTCCTCGCGTGAGGCGGCAAAGATCGCTCGGGCATCGCCAAAGACCTCTAAAAGGTGGACGATACCCTTCACTCCCAGGCGGGGTGTCAGCTGTAGAGCAAGATCCTCGATGGTCATGGTAGACAGAGTTTTCTTTTTTCACCCATTTTCTCAATGTAAAGATAGACAAAAAAGAGCAAAGTGCAACAACGCGGTTCGATGAGTTGTGTATTTTTAGCCAAAAATGGTTATCTTCGTGCATCGAAAAGCGTGGATTGATCTATGGCAGACAACTATTTGGATAAGAAGATGGAGGAGTATCGCGCCAAGGGCGAACGAAAGACTCCCCGTACGACGCAAAATCTGACCCGCCTCCTGCTGAAAAACCGCAGCGTGCGAGGCTATGACCCCTCATTTGTGGTGCGCGAGGATCAGATGCGCAGCATCCTGGAGGTGGCTACGCGTGTACCTTCGGCGATGAATCGACAGGGGTTGCGTTTTCGCCCCGTGTTGGCCGATGAGGCGGATAAGGTGTTGGAGGGCTTCCACCTTGGCGGTGCGCTCCCCGAACTCAAACTCCCCTTTGCCGGGACGGAGCCGCACGCATTCATCATCGTATGTGCGGCGTGTGAGCCTGACCACTACCTCTACATCGACCTCGGTATCGTGGCGCAGAGTATGCTGCTGCGCGCGACCGAGATGGGACTCAACGGCATCATGATGGGTGCTTTCGACAAGCAGCGCCTGCAGCGCGAGTTCAACCTGCCGAGCCTGCCGCTGATGCTCATCGCACTGGGCAAGGGGGCTGAGAAGATTGTCCTCACGCCGATCTCGGCCGAGGAGAGCCACGCCTACTATCGCCGTGATGGTGTCCACTATGTGCCGAAGGTGCGCCTGGAGGAGCTGATCCTCAAGTAGCGTTAGAGAGCAGAAAAAGAGAAGCCGCATACCCTTTAGAAGAGGTGTATGCGGCTTTTTGCTGTCAGTGTATGTCTTTCGTAGTTGAGCCCCGTGATCAGGCAGAGTGTTCTGTTGGCGGGATTGAGGTACGGACGGAGCAACTCCTCGATCGGGGTCTCTGCCTGGTCGACCAGCACCCTCAGGTTACACCCCTCGAGCCCCACGACCAGCACTCCGGCGTAGAACTCCGTGAAGGGCTCACGATCGGGATGCGGGGTGGTGGTGATCGAATGGATCATCCCCGCATCGGAGAGCTCGACGAGGGGATTTCGGTGCAACCCCTCGCTGTCAAGCAGGAGGTTAGAGGCTATCTTTCTCAATGGCGGCGCGTAAGAAGTGGTCTGCAAAAATGCGGAGTCCCATCTGCTGCTCGCGCAGCTGGTGGAGCGCATCCTCTTCGGCAGGTGTAAACTCGACCACCACATCGTAGAAGCTCACTGAGGGGCGCTTCGGCTCGTCGGGGAAGTGGAGCAGGCGGATGTGGAGGTTGCGTGCCGCGCTGTCTGCCGTGATGCGGCGCGTATAGGCGTCGCGGCGGTTGCGTTGCAGCGTGTAGAACTGTTTCTGCGCGATCGTTCCGTCGTTTTGCTCCACCCAGGTGCAGCGTTGCAGGCGTTTGTTGCGGTCGAGCGAGTCCACCTCATAGCCAAGCGAGATGCGGTACTCTCCGCGTCCGGCCATCGGCACCACGATCCAGGCGTCCGCCGTGTCGCGGAGTGAGCGAATGCGGATCAGCGAGTCGGCAAAGAGCTCGCGACGCATGGTGCGCAGGGCGACCTGCTTCACTGTGTCGAGGATCGCTACCTGGCGGTCGTAACGCTTGCCCTCCTCCTCCAGGAGGTCGATCGCAGCCTCAACCACATCGCTCAGACGGGCACTCTTGCGCTTCGAGAAGTTACCGATCGTGTACTGCACATCTTCGGTCGTGTAGCCATAGTTGGCAAAGATGGCTGTGTAGAGGTTCAGCGAGTCGGTACGGGGATGCAGCGTCTCGATGTAGGCGTTTGTGAGATAGGCGTCGTGGAAGATCTGTGCCAACTCATCGTCGGGAATCACCGTGTGTCGGTTGCAGGCCGTCGAAAGCAGGGTGAGGGCAGCCAAAGCCCAACCAAAAAATCGTTTCATAGCGTGTTAATACTCGTTTTTAATCATACTGCGCACCGTGACCAATGCGAGCACCCAAGCCACCGCACCAAACGAGGCGGTCACCAAGAGCAGATCCTCGATGCGGAACTGCACCGGGTAGCTCTGCGTGGGCAGGGAGTCGATCGGCAGGGCGATGAGTCCAAAGTGTTGTTGCAGGAGGCTTATTCCCACCCCCAAGAGCAGGCCGATAGCCCCTCCCAAGAGGCAGATGAGAAGTCCCTCGTGGCGGAAGATCGAACGAATCAGGCGATCCGAAGCCCCCAGGGCGTGGAGCGTGCGTCGCTCGTCACGCTTCTCGATGATAAGCATCGAAAGCGCTCCTACCACCGAGAAGGAGGCGATCAGCAGCACCATCAGCGCCAGGAAGAAGATACCCCACTTCTCGTAGCGAATAAGCCGGTAGAACGAGGCGTGGCGTTCGTCGCGGTTCTCGACGATAAACTCTTCGCCAAGAGCCTCTTGGATGGTTTGTTGCACCTTTTTTTCGGCCTCTTTCGATGCGCAACGCAAAGCAATGGCCGAGCGAAGATCCTCACGCTCGAACAGCTCCTCGGCCAGGCGCAACGGAGCCAATACAAAGCTGTTGTCCGGCTGGCCGACCAGGCGGAAGAATCCGTCGATAGGCACTACACTGCGGCTGTAGTTGCTCATGGGAAGCAGTGACGAGAAGCCGTTGCGTCGCACGGCGTAGAGGGTAGCTTCAGCCCCAACCGTGGAGTGCAACCCCAGCTGTACGGCGAGTGATTCGCCGATGAGCAGGTGGTCGATCTCGCCCAACTGCAGACGCCCCTTGCCGTAGGTGATCAGCTCCTCGATCGGAACAACCTCCGCGTAGCGTTCGTCCACCCCGCGCAGGGTGGTGGTTGCCTGGTGTCCCAAGCGATCGATGAGCACCTGTTGCTCCAGCACCTCCGACCAAGCGATGATGCCCTCCGTTTTGTTGAACAGCGCACGCTGTGCAGCATCGAGCCGGAAGACCTGTCCCGTGCGGGGTTGGACCATTAGGTCGGGTTCCATCTGTGCCTGGCTGCTACGCAACAGTTCGCTGAATCCGTTGAAGACCGAGAGCAAGATGATCATCGCTGCAACGGGTATGGCGACGGCTACCACGCTCAAAGCCGCGATCAGGTTGATCACCGAGCGCGATTTGGGCGAGAAGAGGTAGCGGCGGGCGAAGAGCGATGCGAGCATGATCCCGGATTCGGATTAGCGTTTCAGCGCCTCGTCGATCTGCTCGATGTACTCGAGCGAGTCGTCGAGGAAGAATTGCAGCTCGGGCACATTCTTCAGCTGGTTGCGGATGCGCTGACCGAGCTGACGGCGAATGAACCAGTTGTTCTCTTCGAGGGTGGCCAGCAGCGCCTTGTGCTGCTCGAAGGGGAAGACGCTGACATAGATCTTCGCATAGCCGAAGTCGGGCGAGACGCGGACGGTCGTTACCGTCACGAGCATGCCGCGCACCAGGTGTGCACCCTCGCGCTGAAAGATGTCGGCGATGTCTTTCTGAATCTGTTTGGCCACTTTTTGTTGGCGTGTGTTCTCCATATTGTGTCGGTTTTTATTCGTTTTCGTTTACATGATAGTCAAAGGTGTGGCTCGCCTTCGGGCGCTTGCGGCGCGGTTTCCAGGCATCGAAACCCTCCTTGTTGAAACGGTAGTTCAGACCCACCGTGAAGGTCAGGTCGTCGAGCGGCGAGCGTAACGGCGTGAGCGTGAAGCCCTCGATCGAGCTGCTGTACTTGGTGCGGTTGCGGAGGATATCCGAGTAGCCGAAGTAGTAGCGAGCACGCAGGTTTATCTCAAACTGCTTAATGAGCACTGCGATACCGCCACCTCCAAGCAGGCCGTAAGCCCAGCGGTTGTCGCGCACGGTCTTGAAGTGGTAATCCCCCTTGTGTGTCACCTTCACGCCGTCGACGAGCTCCTCCATCTCATAGGTCGAGGAGAGGTTGTACGAGAAGTTGACACCCGCCTCCAGATAGAGTCGCACGCGCTGCTTGATGTAGGCGTGGGGCTGCCAGAGGAAGGGCAACATAATCGAGTTGACATGGCGCGTGTAGTAGAGGTAGTCCTTCTTATCATCCACGCGCGAGGTGTTCGTGGCGATGCGGAAGCCCTGCTGCACAAACTCCAGGTCGGCACCAATACCGCCCACAACGCGCTGCGGCGAGTAGTAACGCCACGAGAAGCCACCGGTGAAGGTGCCCAAAATAGGTTTGGTCTCCTGCGTGGGTTCAAAACGGCCGGTAGCCATACCGCCACCAAAATTGACGCCGTAGGTGTGTTGTGCCGCCAGGTTGCCGCTCCAGCAGAGAGCCATCAACAGCCATCCATATATGAGTAGTTTTTTCATAGTCTATCTGTGTCGTTGGAACATATCACCGGTCGATTGCATGGCGCTCATCGCATTGACGCTGCTCGTACCGCCGAGACCGTGGTTGTGTCCGTCGTTGTTCTTCTTTTTGCCCGACTTGGCCTGCTTCTCGGCCTCGCGTGCCAGGCGCTGCAGCTCGCGCTCGTCGAGCAGCTGCTGCAACGATTGCATCGTGACGGGAGCAAAGAGGCGATCTACATCGATCGTGAGCTCGATCTCCCAATTGGCCTTCGTGATGAAGAGCGACTCACCCTGCTCGTTGACATAGAGCTCCGTGCGCTCGGGCTGGCGGAGCTCGACCACATTACCCGTGTCCCAACGGCCGTTGCCATTGGTGTCCTCGACCAGGCGCACCTGGATCTCGCCCGTGGCGACATAGTTGAATTGCACCTCTCCCGAGACGGTGGTGATGTCGAACTTCTCCTGCTTGAGCTTGCCCGAGGCGTCGAGTTGCTGTACAATGTAGCGCTTCGAGGGGTCGCTGCCGGTCAGTTTCACCTTCAGTACGGCAAACTTCTCGGGGTTGAGCACGCTGTATCGGCCGATGATCGTGTCGTTCAGCTGTCCGGCCACATCGGCAAAAGCGCCGGCAGGGATGGTCAGCTGGTAGTTGTAACCCGTCTGCCAGTTGCTGCGCACCTGGTAGCGGCGCAACTTGGCCGTGTCGCGCAGGAACTCCACGCGGCAATCCTCGGCTTGGGGGCTCTCTCCCTCCTCACCCTCGGTCAAAGTACGCACCAACTTGATCGAGGCTGTATCGAGTCGATTCAGCGGGTAGTCGAACTCCACCCAGAGGTGCTCCTCGGGATGGATGTCACCCGAGGTAGGCAGCGTATGCTTGAAGGGGTTTTCCACCTTCGGCTCCTCGAACACCTCGCCCTGTGCTTCGGCCTTGCGGCGTTCGCGCTCGAGGCGTTCACGCTCGCGCTCCTCCTCTTTCGTCTCGATCTTGCGCCACGAGAGCTTCAGCTCCTCG
Source organism: Alistipes sp. (assembly GCA_017555105.1). Taxonomy (GTDB): domain Bacteria; phylum Bacteroidota; class Bacteroidia; order Bacteroidales; family Rikenellaceae; genus Alistipes. Next base: position 19,625 of record JAFZHB010000005.1, on the reverse strand, counting down.
CTCACGCGCTGCAGGACATTGGCCGTGTCGTGCTTGAAGTAGGTGATCTCGCCACGAATCGTGTCGGGAAGCTGCTCGGAGGGGACATTGAACCACAATGCCAGCGTGTCGCGGCCACTCGTGAGTGGCTCGATGAGCACCTTGTCCGAGGCGATGCTGTCGAAGCGAAGCTCCTCGATCTTGGGGTAGGCAGCCGAGAAGTAGAGTTCGGCTTTGTGTTGCAAGGGGCGCTTCTTCTCCTGCAGGATCTGACGGCGGAAGGGCTTGTCGGTGAACATGCGGAAGTAGAGCTGCGGCTCGGCTGTGTAGTAGCTGCGCAACGAGTCGAACCAGATGGCAAAATCGGGCAGCTCGGCCGGGTTGTGGGTCTTATCCAGGAAACCAATCTGGTCGACGCCTGGCTCGTACATCTGGTTGTCATTCTTATCCTGAATGGCGTAGATGCGGTAGGGGATCGGCTTGAGGTTCTGGGCGATGAAGATGCCGTTGGTCTCGGCGCGGGCGATCTGTGCAGGGCTGTACTTAAAGATCGTCGAGTCGTAGTCGCGCACCTCCTCGACCGAATCCACCGGGAAGAACCAGATGAAACTCTTCGATACGGAGTCGGCCTTGTAGCTGTCGGCCGTATAACCCGAGAGCAACAACGAATCGATCGAGGAGCCTGTCGAGAAGACATAGCGCATCGAGTGGAGCGGGTTGCCCTCGTTGTTGTCGCGCAGCGCACTGCCGAAGTTGAGCGAGTAGGTGGTGTTGGGGGCGAGCGTGTCGCGCAACTGCACCATGATGCCGCGGCCGCGCAGCGTGATGAGCGGCTTCTTCTTCATTGCAGGCGAGGTGAAGAACTCCTTCTGTTGGTCCTTGATCTGGACAAATTCGTCGAACTCGATGTAGATGCGCTGATGACCTGTCAGCGGTCGATTGACCGAGAAGTTGTCGGGCGTGAGGTTGACAATCACCGGAGGCAGCGTATCACGCGGACCACCCGTGGGAGAGCCTACTGTCGCACAACGACAGAGCATCATCGTGGCAAAGAGCGCCACGACAAAGAGTCGTAACAGATTGATTGATGGTTTCTTGTGTATCATCGATGGTTATTCGTTGCTTCTGTTTTCCGTGGAGGGCGTTTCGGGATCCTGCTCCTCGGTAGTGGGTTCATATTCCGGGTTGACAATGCACCAACCCTCCTCCTCGGTGATCCACTGCGGCATCCACGGGCGGAAGAGCAGGTTGTAGGTCGGGCTCTCTCCCGACAGATCGACCACGCGCTTCGTGTAGGCATAGAGGCCGTGCGTGCGATCGACAGCCACCAGCATCAGCGTCGGCTGGGTTACCTTCATGCGGTAGAGCCCCGGATCGTTCGTGGCGTAGGCGTTGAACTCAGGTGTGGTGCGTTGCTCGTGCTCATTCTCCTTCATGGTGATGATGCCTGCCACGGCATCCTCATAGGAGGCGATGCGCCAGAGCGTGGTATCGGCAGCGAAGGCGTAGAGCTTCAGGTATTCGATCTTCTCCTCGGGACCATTCTCGGCCGACTGTGCCAAGACGCGCGTGTAGAGCTCCAGCTCCTTCGGTGGCTCGTAGAAGGGGTTGTAGAAGGACCAACCCTCTTTGTAGGCGGTCACCTCCTTCCATGGCTTGAAGATCAGCGTCACGAAGAGCGAACCCATGTTCGGTTGCAGGTTTTGGTTCGTGTAGGCGTAGAGTCGGTTGATGTGGTCAACGACGAGCAGCATGACCGGGTAGTCGGGCAGCGTCATCACAAAACGGTTCTCCAACCCCTCTACACCGTAGGGCTCCGCCGTAGCAATCGGTGTTCCGAGCTGCTCGTTGGGGCGCTCCTTGTGGGTCAGGATACCCGCTACGGCATCCTCGTAAGAGGCGACACCCCACTCTGTGGTATCGGCCTTGAAGGCGTAGGCGATGATGTCGGCAAGCGGCTCGTTTCGATCACCCGAGGTGCGCTGCACGAGGGGTTTGATCACATAGGTGGTCTTCCCGTCCGTATCCCCTTTCAGGCAGGACGAGAGCGAGCAGGCAAGCGCGCTCAACAGCAATATGGTCCAAAAACGCAATCTCATAATCAGGTTTTTTAGTTGGTTTGGCGCACCGCCTCGAGCATTTCGCCTACCGTGCGGTCGAACTGCGGGTGGCGGAACGAACGCATGATCTCAGCCAGCGGTGCGAGGGCAAACTCGCGTTCGGGCAGGTGTGGATGGGGGATCTGCAGTCGCTCGGTCGAGATCACCTCGCTGCCGTAGAAGAGGATGTCGATGTCGATCGGACGCGAGGTGTAACGCGCCCCCGTGGCCGCCTTCTCGATCTGCTCGGCCGCGCGGTTGCGTCCCAATTCGTTCTCGATCTGCTGAATCGCATCGAGCACCTCCTCGGCTGTGAGCTCGGTCGAACACTCCAACGCCTGGTTGAAGAAGGGGTTGGTGCTCTCAAAGCCCCATGGGGCGCTCTCGTAACGGTTTGAACAGCGCATCACGGCGCCTACACGCTCATTGATGAGCTGCTGTGCGGCTTGCAGGGTGCGTTTTACATCGCCGATATTTCCTCCTAAAAGCAGTGCTACTCGTGCCATTTTCTACAAATGTTTGATCATCTTGCTCACCGCCAGAGCAAAATGGGTGAATACAATCGTCGGGTTGCCGTTTTGGTAGATCTGTGCGCGGGCGCTCTCGATCTCGGCAATGAGCGGTTCGATATTTTCAACCCCTACAAAGGGGGCAAATTTCGAGCAAAAAGCCAGCTCCTCACCCCAGAGATAGGAGATCTCGGGCAGGCCGGCGTGTAACATGAAACTCTCGCGTAAGAGACGCGCTGCGTCACTTAATAGTGCGCGCTGCTGTTCGCGTGCCAACTGCGCCACCTCCTCGGCCCAGCCGATCAACTCGAGGTGCTTATCGTTGTAACTCAAGCGCATCAGCTGACAGAAGAGGTCGAAGTTCTCTTTGCGCTGTCCGTCGCTCTCACCCGCAACGAGGTGTCCCAACTCGATGAGCGATCCATCGGCCAGGCGCGCCATGTTGCGTGCCTGCACGGGGTCGGTGATGCCGCGCGCTGCGGCCTCTCGCTCCAAGATGGCGGGCTCGATGCGCGGCACAGCTACCTCCTGCGTGCGTGAGAGGATCGTCGGAAGCAGGCGCGTAGGCTGCTCCGTGACGAGCAAGAAGAGCGTCTTCTCCCACGGCTCCTCGAGTATCTTCAGGATCTTGTTGGCCGCCTCTTCGTTCATCGCCTCCGGCAGCCAGATCAGCACTGCCTTGTAGGATGCCTCGAAGCTCTTGAACGAGAGCTTGCGGATCATCTCATCCGCCTCGCGTGCCGAGATCATGCCTTTGAGCGTCTTGCCCAGGTCGAGTCGGTCGAACCACTCCTGCGGTGAGCAGTAGCCCTGCTTCTCGGCGAAGAGTTCGCGGAAAAGAGGCAGGAACTCATCCGAGAGCATCGCCTCGCCCGACTTCTTACCCTGCTTGTTCACCGGGAAAACCAGGTGCAGGTCGGGGTGTGCCAAGGCAGCGATCTGCTGGCAGTTCGGGCAGTGGCCACACGAATCGCCGTCGTGGCGGTTCGTGCAACAGAGGTACTGAAAATAGGCTACGGCAAGGGCCAAAGCACCCGTACCGGCTGAGCCTGTGAAGAGCTGGGCGTGGCTCACGCGACCGCTCTCAACGGCACGCACGAGTCGCTCCTTGAGCTCTGTTTGTCCGACAATATCCTTGAACTGCATCTTCTCTTATCGTTTTCTTATGGAGCGGATCAGCGCGGCGAGATCAATCTGCTCGCGGCGCACGAGATAGGCTCCATAGGCTACAAAAATCAATATATTGGTTGCATAGCACCCTACAAGTTGCTCGTCCCACATTTCGCGTGTCTCCTCGGCCACCAGGAAGAGGAGAAGTCCCACAGCCACATACTCCGTGATGCGTCGCCAATCGTAGGGCGTCGGGTAGAAACGGTGGTTGAGCCAGAGGCTGACTCCGACCATGGCGGCTTCGCTGGCCAGGCGCATCCAGGCAGCACCGTAGTACCCCATGTGCGGAATGAGCGCAAAACCTGCTACGACCGTGACAACCAAGCCACAGAGCGTGACTACGATGGCAAGCTGCGTGCGCTCCTCGCGCTTGTACCAGAACGAGAGGTTGAGCCACACGCCCGCCAGCATATTGGCACCCAAGACCACCGGCAGGATGTAGATGCCCTCGCGGAAGTCGCGTCCGACGATCAGCGCAAAGAGATCGCGGAAGAGGGCGATGGCCAGGAAGATCACCATCGAGACCATCAGGTAGTATTTCAGCGCCGCGGCGTTCATCTCCTTGAACTCCTCCTTCTTGAAGTTCGAGAGGAAGAAGGGCTCGGCAGCCAGGCGGTACATTTGGTAGAAGAGCATCATCACCACGGCAATCTTCGTGATCGCGCCGTAGATGCCCAGCTCGGCCATAGCCCCCTCGGGAACGAGGTACTTGATCAGCTGGCGATCGATGAACTCGTTGGCTGTTCCGGCCACACCGCCGATCAGTAGCGGCAGCGAGTAGATCAAGATCCTGCGCAGCAAGGTGCGGTCGATGCGCCAAGTGACGCACCCCACGGCTCGCAGAAGCAGCAGCCAGGTGATGAGGCTCGCCGTGAGGTTGGCTACAAAGACCCATCCTACGCCAAATTCGTCGGCAAACAGACCGGCAAAACCGAAACCGAAGGCAAGCACCAGGTTGATCACCACGCCCACGAGCTTCAACCCTACAAAGGTCATGGATCGACCCTCCTCGCGCAGGCGCGCATAGGGAATGGCCGATGCAACATCGAAGAGGATGATTAGCGCTACCCAGATGATGTAGGTGGGGTGGGCGACATACGCCTCACCCATCACCGAGGCAATCGGGGTGTGCAGCGCAATCACCAGCGCCGTGAAGAGCACGGCGGCGAAGGTGGTGGTGCCCCAGGTGGTGGCAAAGAGGCGCCGCTTGTTGCTGCGCACCTCGCCTCCCTCCGCTTCGGCCTTGGCCGCAAAGCGGAAGTAGCTCGACTCCATGCCCATCGTCAGCAGCGTGAGCGCCAGCGGAATCAGCGCATAGATATCCGTCACGATTCCGTAAGCCTCCTGCCCGAAGACCCGCGTGTAGTAGGGGGTAAGCAGGTAGCTCAGGAAGCGCACCAGAATCGTGCTGACACCGTAAACGGCGGTCTGTTTGGCTAACTTTTCGAGCATAGTAATCCAATCTATTCTGCAAAGATATAAAATTCTTGTGACATACGCGCACGATGCGCGCATTATGTGCGCGAGCGAGAGAAAATTGCAGAAGGGGGTGCAGGAGGATGCAAAATTTAGAATGCAAAATGCAAGATGATTTTTTTGAAGAGGGGGTTGAGTGCTGTTTCCAAAACAGCCAAGCGCACCCACAAGAAAGGGCTATCAAGGTGATCCCTTAATAGCCCTTAAATCTCTTTGTTAGCCGTTTGATTTACAGCCACTTCTTGTATTTGAAGTACCAGATCGTAAGTCCCGAGCAGAAGAGCATCAGGCCGAGTGCAAAGATATAGCCGGCCGGGATGGTCCAACCGTTGGCGAGCGTGATTTGCCAACTGAGTTCGGGCATCACCTGGAAGTTCATGCCGTAGATTGATGCGATGAGCGTAGCGGGCATGAAGATCACCGAGGCCACGGAGAAGATCTTTACGATTCCGTTCTGCTCGATGTTGATCAAACCGAGGGCTGCATCCTGGATATAGTCCAGTCGCTGGAAGCTGAAGTCTGCGTGGTTGATCAGCGAGTTGACGTCCTTGATCATCAGCTGCAGGCGGGGGTAGATATCGTTCGGGAAGCGCTCCGAGCGTAAGATGCCCGAGAGGACACGCTGGCGGTCGAAGATGTTCTCACGCAGCAACATGGTGTTCTCCTGCAGGGCGCTGATGCGGTGCAGTACCTCTTTGTCGATCGAGTCCTCGGTGTTGATATCCTTCGAGAGGGCAGCTACCTGCTTGGCCACGAACTCCACCAGGTCGGCATCGAAGTCGATGCGCACCTCGAGGAGCGAGATGAAGATGTGGTAGCCGGTCGAGTAGCTGCGGTAGTTCATCTGCAGACGCTTCTCCGTCTCGCGGAAGGTACGCGACTCGGCCTCACGCACCGAGACCAGCACACCCTCGTTCGAGATGATGAACGACATGGGCTCTACGACGAATGAATCGCCCGTCGGGATGAAGAAGTTCGAGTTCGAGATGATGGCGTTCTCGTTCTCCGAGTACTTTGAGGTCGACTCGATCTCCTCCACCTGCTGACGCGTCTGGAGGCTGATCTCGATAAAGCTCTCGACGGCACGCTGCTCCTTGATCGTGGGCTGCATCATGTCGATCCAGAGAATATCGTCGTAGCCCAACTCGTCGAAGAGGCGGACATCGGCATTGCGAATAATCTTGTTGTACTGTTTGAGGTAGATGGTAATCATGACATAGGTCGCTTAAAAATGGGCTGATTTCGGATTTGGTATCACCTATGGCAAACCCCGTGTGGGTTTGCTAACCTCTTCAGCCGGGATTGGGCACAGGTTCGTATTTGCGACCCGTGTCCCAGCATTTTTTAAGGGACTGTTGCTTCTGATTGGAGAAAATAGACGACGAGGCGACGTGAAGAAGATCAGCGCCGCGCATCCCATAGAGGCTCGGCATCGTAACGGCGTACGATGCTGCTACTATGCGTGCAACTATTACCATCGTCCATAAGCTGAATATGCGTACAATTCGGTTCTTAGGGCAAATGTACGCAAAAATCGGTAAATTTTTCTAAAAATTATAGAAAAAATTGCGCAACCTCTTGACAAGGGGGTATCGCCGATCGTATCTTTGTCCTGCCAATCAACAACAAGGCTATCCGCAAATACAACTTATTAACAATTCTCAATCGGCTGATCTTTAGCCAATAGCGGATAGGTTATTCTCGGTTATCAACCGTTATTAACAATTTTATCGACAGCAAATTCCCCCTGCTGCCGGCTACCCTTCGCATCCTTAATTTTTTCAGCCTTATGCTTCAATTTACCTCCATTCCTACCCAATTTGCGGCCCTTGATGCCCCCTTAAACTACACCCTTGCGGGGCTCACCGACGGCCGTGTCCAACTGAACATCTACACCGACGAAGGGCGTCTGCTCGCCACCAAACGCCTCATAGGCAACGGCTCCTGCACGGTCGATCTCGCCCCGATTGTGCGTCGCGCCGCAGCCTTCACTCCCGCCGTGGCATCCACCGGTTTTGTCGCCTCCGCCGACCGAACCCTCACGATGCGCGTCGAAGCGATCAGTGGATCGGAGCGTGTAACCTCCGCTGCGCGCACCATCCTCTTCGCCTGGACCTCCGTAACCCTGCCTGCGATCTGCTCCACCCTGCCGATGAGTCGGCTGATTGCACCCGAAGCGTGCGATGAAGTGAGTTTTGTGGCTGTCGATCCACGCAAGATTACGGTGACGGCCGAGTCACCCACCGCCATCGTCAGCGAGGAGTTCACCTCGCCCGAGCAGGGCCTGCAGTGTTTCCGCCTCGTGGCGGCCGATTATCCCGAGGCCGAGCAGATCACCCTCACGGTGGAGGGGATCGGTCAGCTACACTACACGGTAGCTCCGCCCAATGAGGGGGCTGTGACGCTGGCTTGGCGCTCGTCGGCGGGCTCGATCGAGCACTACACCTTCCCGATTGTGGAGGCAATTCGCCTCCTGGTGGATAAGGAGCGTGCCTGCGGTGCTGCAGGTTACTCGCTGACCTCGGTCGAGGTGGAGGAGCGCTGGCAGCTCCACTCGGCCTACGAAACAGCGCAGATGATGCGTGCGCTCTCCGAATTGCTCTATGCCGAGCAGGTGTGGCGCGTCACAGCTGCGGGTTACGAGGCCGTAGACTTGCTCACCGAGGAGTGTGAGATCCTTCGCCACGGCGTGATGCGCAAGCTCTCGGTTGTAATTCGTACTAACCAGAAAAACAGTCGCTTATGGAGTTAATAATCGATGCTCAGCGGTGTGATCTTCCGCTGGAGAAGATCCACATTCCGCCCTACGACTGCAGCCGTTTTGCCGATCCAAATGCGGCGCGCAGTGGCCGTTCGTTGCAGCTCGTCGTACCGGCAACTTCGACCAATGATCAACTCTTTGGCCGAGGTCGCGATCCCGAGACGGGCATCCGTTTCAATGAGGTGGTGCACGCGGCGGTGCTGACCCACGAGGGGGCGGTGTTGATGCAGGGAAGCGTGCGATTATTGGCCTCTTCGGCCAAGGGTTACACGATCGAGTTGCGCGAAGGGGGTGAGCGTTGGGCGTCGGAGGCGGCGCAACGCAAGCTCTCGGAGTTAGGTCTCCTCTACATGGCAACCCTAAGTCCGACCACCGTGGTCGAGAGCTGGGAAGAGGGGGGCTTTGTGAAGTTCCTGCCCATCCACCGCGACAGCTACCCGGCGCAGAGCCAACCTACCGACCTGCTTCCAGCCGAACGCCTCCTCTCGGTCGATGACTATCACCCCTTCTTGCAGATCGACCGGCTGGTACGCCAGATCTTTGCCGATGCGGGCTATACGGTGCAGAGCGACTTCATGCAGAGTGACTTTTTCCGCTCGCTCTATATGAGTGGCGCTTATGCCCATCGCGATACCACCGCCCTCAAGAGCCGTATGGGTTTCTTGGCGGGTCGTCTGACCACCGCCTCGGCAGCGGCGAACTACCTCGGGCGCGTTTACGCCTCGCCCTACTCAGCGGCTTATTCGCTGGGTAACATCGTCGAGAGCGCCTCTCCTGCGGCACTCAATGAGGTGGGTGAGCCCTGCTACACCCTCTACAACAATGGGCAATGTTTCAAGCTCGAGGCCGATGGTGCGATCAGCTTTACGCCGACGACCGCCGTGACGGTGGGTTTCGAGTACGACCTGCACTACACGACCGAGCATCGCATAGCCTCGCGCCACTACCTCACGGGGTTCGATTCGGTCTATCTCGGGGCGGGAAGCGATCTAAAGTTCCGCCTGGCGAATCGCTACACGGATCGCCGTAACAACCTCTCGAACAACTACACCTATCGAGCGATTGTCTTCGATCATACGGAGGGCAACACCTACCGCTTGCGGAGCGAGATCGATGGCGTGGCGACCACATGGAAACTCCTCTCCGAGCGTGCTGAGTTGGTCACCTCGCCCGCCTCGGGAGAGTTGCAAAACCCCACGCTCGACTACCTGCAGGGCGGTTATTGGATTCCCTATGAGGGTGATTGGGCACTCTACGACGGCTACATCGAGGAGCGAGGCGAGACGGCCGTTCACCTGCGTGTCAGCACCGCCTCGCGAGAGGTTGCGGCAGGACAAACGGTGCGTTTCGATCAGCTCTACTTCTATGGTGCGGAGGAGGGCATGCGCCTCACGCTCCATCGGGAGACCACCTTGACCCCGCGCTTCTATGCCGGTGGCGGTTTTGGATCGACACTCTTCCTGGCCGACATCCTGCAACACGGGATGCGTCAGATCGAGCTCCTGCAAGCCCTGGCTCACCTCTTCAACCTGCGCTTCTACACCGATGAGGCGAGCAAGACGGTGCGCATCGAGCCCTACGATGCCTTCTATCGCGATGAAGTGGTCGATTGGCGCGAGAAGGTCGATCTGGGAGAGCCGATCCAGCTGATCGATACGGCTGTCGAGCAGCACGAGCTGCGCCGTTGGTGCTACTTGGCAAGCGATGGTGTGGTGAAGCGCTGGGAGGAGCAGCAGGGTGAGGAGTTTGGTGCATGGAGTTACACCACCCCGAGTGCCGCTGCGCTCCAGGGTGAAGCGTGTCGTCGCAATCCCCTCTTTGCAGCCTCGTTCAGTGTTGCCGGACACTATCGCAATGCCCCCTCGGCGCTGCTCTTGGAGGTGGGTGACCGTGATGCCACCGAGGGGGAGAGCGAGCAGCTGACTCCGCGTATTGTCAGCCTGATTGGTATGCACTCCCTGCCCGAGGGGGAGCATTGGGGCTATCCAGCCACCGAAAACCGCTATCCGCTGGCGGCCTTCCACTTCGCCGGGGATGGTGACTGTGCGCCGCGAACACTCTGCTTTGAGGATCGCGACGGGGTGGAGGGTCTGCACCGCTTCTACGATCGGCAGCTGCTCCATGAGAGCCTCTGTGGGGCGGTTGAGCTCACCCTGCGCCTCGCGCCGAGCGACTATGAGAGCCTCCTGCTTGTGGAGAACGGAGGGACTGATCTGCGTACTCGCTACCTGCTCCGAACCGATGAGGGCGAGCTCCTCGGCACGCTGAGCAAGGTGGGACACTACGACCCGACGACGGGCGAGGTGCGGTGTCGATTTAACCGTTGCGATGAGCGATGACGCGGTATGAAAAGCAACTCTGTGCCATCATAGAGCGCAGCGGAGCGTGCTCCAAGGCGGCCGCTCAACGCCTGATCGAGAGGGGGCTGATCGATCTGCGCAAGGTCGAGGCGATGGCTATGCGGGAGCGGATTATTGAGTTTCAGCGTCAAGGTGCACGGCGCTGTGATGCGATGCAGTGGACGGCGGAGGAGTTCTGCTGCTCGTATGAGAAGGTGCGCCAATGCTTTTATCAAAAACCTTAAAACTGTTCAAAATTCAAGAGATGAAAACCCAGATTCACATCGAAAATGTGGCGGATGTGTGCCACATCGAGATTGAGGGGACGATCGGAGTGCCCGAGGAGTGGCAGTTCGACCACCCCGATCAGCGGGTGGCGACCTACGAACGCTTCCGTGAGGCGGTGGCTCGCATCGCCGAGGTGGATGCCTCGGAGGTGATTGTGACGATCCGCTCGATGGGAGGCGATGTCAACGATGCCCTGCTGATCCACGATGCGCTGCGTCAGATCGGAGGTCGCATTACGACCCGCTGCTATGGCTACACAGCCTCGGCCGCTACGATCATCGCCCAGGCGGCCTCGGAGGGGTGTCGTGAGCTCTCGGCCAATGCCCTCTACCTGATCCATCAGGCCACCTGCTCCACCGAGGGCAATGCTGCAGCGCTCGGCGAGCAGATTGCCCTGCTGAATGCCACGGATGAGCGCCTGGCAGCCCTCTATGCCGCACGCTCGGGGCGCGAGGCGGAGGAGTTCCGCACCCTGATGGCCGAAAACAACGGCAACGGCCGTTGGCTCTCACCCGAGGAGGCTATTCAGGCAGGTTTGGCCGATCGCCTCATTGGCGAGGAGCCGACCACAGCGCCCCTCACCGAGAACATCGCTCGCGGCTGGCGTCGCCTGATGCACTCGATCGGATTGCAGCGCGAGGAGGAGCTCCCGGAGGATCACAACATTCTCCATCCTGCCAACGAGAGCTATGCCCACGCCCGCAGCGTGGCCGCCATTGTCAGCGGTCAGCAGGGGGTGCAACCGACCCGCGTAGAGCCAGTGGAGGATCCCTCGATTGGTGAACCCCGCCTCTCGGCCAACGAACGCGCCTATGCCGAAGATGTCAAGCAGTTCAAACGCAACCGCTAACCCACACAACACACATCCTAACACAACCATTTTTCCCTTAAACCTTAAAACAGAAACAACCATGAACTATTTGGAAACCGCAAAGCAGTACACCGGTAACGATGTTGATCGTATCTTTTTCCGCCCGATGTTGAAGGGCCCCTCGGCCGAAGAGCTCGGCGTGCGTATTCTCTACAACATGCCCCTGCCGACCACCGTGCAGTATTGGGACGGTCAGCGCAACCTGCTGCACAAATTCTCGTCGAACGGCTGGGTGGGTGGCGCACCCTCGAAGAAGTACCAGAAGACGATCGATATGCAGCGCATCAAGGCCGAGATGGCCTTCTCGGCAGCCGACTACTTCTCGCTGGTCTATGAGCAGATCACGGCCTCACCCGATGTAAACATGGAGGACCTGACGGGCACGCAGCTCGAGCAGGTCGAGACCGAGCTCTTCAAGCGCGCCATTGCCGAGAATATCCGCACGACGATGTGGATTGGCGACAGCTCCCTCTCGGCGGGTTACAACTCCTTCAACGGCTTCTTGAAGATCCTCAAGGAGTGCGTCAATGAGGAGTCGATCGACTACGATGTCTACTCGATGCAGGATTTGGAGGATCCCTCCTATGTGGTCAAGCTCTTCGATAATCTTTGGGAGAACGCTTCGGAGCGCATGCGTGTGATGAAGGATGAGGGTCAGCTCGTCTACTTTGTCACCTCGGACATCTACCGCCTCTATGAGAAGTACCTCGACTCGATGGGCGTGGAGGCCTCCTTCGTCGGCACGACCGATGGTCACCAGACCCTCTCGTACCACGGCATCCCGGTGGTGGATGTGAAGGTGAATGCCTACCTCCCCGCGACCACGCTGCACCAGTCGTTCTGCCTCTTCACGGATCGCCGCAACCTGGTTTTGGCGGTCAATACGGCCGATATGCCCGGCAACGAGGTGCGCATGTGGTACAATCCCGATGAGATGGAGAATCGTCAGCGCGCCGTCTTCATGGCCGGTTGCGAGATCCTCGACGAGAACCAGCTCTACTACGCTTACCTCGATTAATTTTGTTTCACGCGGGAGGTGTGGGGTGCGCTCTGCACCTCCCTTATCTTTTCACCCATGAACAAAGAGCAAACAACCGTCAAACCCTGCGCCGTGGCGCTGAGCAATAAAGGTTCAGACCCCTACCTGGCTGGCGCTGCCCGATGCGAAGATCGCCGATTCTGGCGTTGGGGTGAGGATAACCTCCTGCCCGAAGCGCTTGCGCTGATGGCTCGCCGATCGACGACCCATCGTCGCATCATCAACGACAAGGCGGACTACATCTCGGGCAAGGGTTTTATCTGCGACAGCCACCACGAGCCGTTGCTGAACCACTTCATTGCGCAGGTCAATGGCGAGGGGGAGTCGCTGCGCAGCCTGCTGCATAAGTTAGCACTCGACAAGTCCCTCTTCGGAAACGCCTTTCTCGAGGTGGTCACAGACCCCTCCCACAGCTTCCTTGCGCTCTACCATCAGGATGCCTCGCGTTGCCGCCTCGCGCGCGACTCGGAGCACATCCTCCTTCACCACGATTGGCATCAGTTTCGTGAGCAAGAGGCGCGCGTCCTACCCCTCTACCCTCGCTTTGAGGAGCAGGAGGATGGCACGCTGCGCGCCATGATTCACTACAAGGAGTATGAGCCGATGTTTCGTCACTACGGCATACCGACCTACATCGCCGGCCTAAATGTCTCGGCCATCGCCTACAAGACCGATCGCTGGAACATTGCCCGTCTCGACAACTCGTTCCAACTCTCAGGTGTGATGATGCTCGACTCGACCGTGGATAGCGATGCCGAGGCGGAGCGCATCGCCCGCCTGGCCGAGCAGAAGTTCGGCGGTAATCCCGGACAGGTCCTCTTTGTGATCCGCGACGGGGCGGAGAACGACCACTCGCGTTTCATCCCCATCACGGCACAGAACGAGGGCGACTGGCAGGCCCTGCACGAGCAGGCTGTCTCGGATATCGTGATAGCCCACTCCTGGTTTCGCACGCTGAGTGGTCTCGATTATGCCTCGGGATTCTCCTCGGAGCGCATCCTGCAAGAGTATGAGATTGCGCTCAACACGGTGATCTTGAGCGAGCAGGAGGAGCTGCTCGAACCCCTGCGTGAACTCTTGCACACGGTGCTCGGCCTCGATTGCTCCTCGTTGCAGATCATCAACCGTCCGCCGACACGCTCCAAACCGATCTACATGCGGGTATGGGAGGCGCGCAAGGCCGATGGCTTGGAGTACGATCCGGAGGATCCCGATCAGCAACTCTTCCTCTCGCAGATTGCGAAGTATAACCTTAAAAGTATCGATTGATGAAGACCCTAATCACTCCACAACAGGTTCAACGCCACGCTTTTGCGGGGCTTGAACCCCTCGCCGCCACAGCAATCTCGGTGGCCGATATCGCAGCCGCAGAGTCGGCATGGCTGCGCCCGGTGGTGGGTGCTGCCATGCACGAGGCGCTTCTCGAAGGGCGCTATGCCGATTTTGTGAGCGACTACCTGACCACGGCGCTTGCTCTCGCTACCCGCATGTTGATACAATCCCGCCTCGACCTGCGCACCACCCCGCTCGGAACCCTCTCGCCGAAGGCTGACAACGGCTCGCCGGCCGACCAGGCGGCGCTTAACCGCCTGCATACCAACCTGCGCCACGAGGTTTCGATCCTCCTGCGCCGCGCCTCCGACTACCTCGATGAGCATGCGGAGGCCTTCCCCGAGTATGATCTGCATGAGAACATCTTACACCGTTGCATGACCGATGGAGGCTTTGTACAGATTTTTTAGCGGGCTTATAGCAGCAACGCTGGGGCTCTTTGCGCCGATTGCCCCACTGGTGATCTGCTCGCTGCTCTTCATTGCAGTGGACTTTGTGAGTGGTGTGCTAGCCGATCGTGTCACGGCGCGCCGTGAGGGGCGTCGATGGTACTTCGAGAGCTGTCGCGCCTGGCATACCATCGTGAAGGCGGCCCTTGTGGTCACGATGCTCGGTATGGGGTGGCTGCTCGAACACTATGTGCTGACCTTCGTCGATTGCCACCTCGCTCGCTATCTGGCAGGCTTTGCCTGCGGCGTGGAGCTGTGGTCGTTTCTGGAGAATGCTGCGCAGCTGAGCGATGCTCCGCTCTTTCGTTGGCTGCGTCGCTATGTGCATCGTCGAATCCAAAAACAGGTGGGAGATGAGTCGGGGGCTGCGTAATCACAATCCGGGCAATATCCGCCGCTCAGTCTGCCGATTTCGTGGGGAGGTGCTGCCCTCGACCGATCCCGCCTTCAAGCAGTTCGAAGCGGACGAGTGGGGCTATCGCGCAATCTTTGTGGTGTTGCGTACCTATTGGCGCAAGCACCACCTTCGCACGCTGAGTGAGATGATTGCGCGCTGGGCACCCCCGTCGGAGAACGATACGGCACGCTACATCCGTAGCGTCACCTCGCTGACCGGCATCGCCCCGAGCGAGGAGATTGATCCGCAGGATCGCTCGACGATGATCCCGCTGGTGGCGGCCATCTCGCAGGTAGAGAATGGAAGCAAGGCGGATTGGATGGCTGTGGAGCGGGGGTGGGAGCTCTACCTAAAATAAACGAAAGAGAGGCTGTCGTATTGACAGCCTCTCTTGTTGCTCATCACGCAGGATTACTCCTCTGCTTTGGCGGCCTTGGCAGCCTCGATACGCTTGTACCACTCGGCACGCTCGGCCTTCAGGTCGTAGCCGCGTCGGGTGAGGTAGTTGTTGTAGCGACCCTTGTACTTGCCGAAGACACCGTGCTTCTTGTTCGAGTTCTCGGCATCCACAGCCAACTCGCGTGCCTCCTTCAACCAGGCCA
This sequence comes from Alistipes sp., assembly GCA_017555105.1. Lineage (GTDB taxonomy): Bacteria > Bacteroidota > Bacteroidia > Bacteroidales > Rikenellaceae > Alistipes. Next base: position 4,314 of record JAFZHB010000005.1, on the reverse strand, counting down.
TGAGCTGGAGTTTCTCCTCCTCGGTCAGCGAGGGGATCATATCCAGGTGCGATTGGTAGGTAACCTGCACCACACCGTAGGTCATGCCGTCGATCACCTGCTCCACCTGCTCGTCGCTCAGGAACATTCCCAGCGTAGCGGGGAAGGCGAAGTGCGAACGATAGAGCTTGCTGTCACACTCGTAGTTGGCAAACTCGGTGGCGTGCTTCTTCTCCTCGCCCGTCAGACCCTGCTCCTTGATCTTGGCCAGGCGCTGATCACGCACCTCGTAGATATCGTTCAATTCGAAGTAGCGGTTGGCGATGATCTTGGTCACCTCCTCGCTCGTAGCGGTGTTTTCCAGGGCGAGCTTATCGACGATCTTCTGCGAGCGTTTCAGGATCGACTCGACATACTGCGGGTCGCGACCCTCGCTCTTGAGCTCAATGGCCGAAGCGGTGGTGGATGCCAGCAGAAGCAGCATCACACTCAAAAGAATCTGTTTCATGGTTCTTGTGTCGTTTGTTTATAAAAGCTTGCCTTTGGCAGCCAGCGTGTCGTAGTTGTTGTTCAGGTTGCGCCAGTCGATCTTTACCGTCGTCGGGATGCCGTTGATGTACTTCTCGATGTTCGTGTAACCATCGCCTGTGCAGTCGCCGTTGGCGTCCGATGCGTCGTTCGGGTTCAGACCGTTGGCCTGCTCCCACGCATCGGGCATACCGTCCTTGTCCGTGTCGAGGTAGGGCTGACCCTTATATTCGGGGTAGCCGCCCATCTGTCGGATATCGGTGATGATACCCTTCTTGTAGGAGTCGTTGCCCATGCGGCGGAAACGGAAGGTGCCGTCGGGATTTTGCGACTTCTCGGCCAGACCCCAGTTGTCACCATAGGGGTTCTCCTTCGGGAGCTTCTTCTCGTAGTAGATCTCGCCCGTGCGCACCTCGTTGACGATGATCTCATCCACGCGGTCGCGGCAGGGGATATTGGCACCTACATTCTTCAACACATACTCATAGGCCTCTTGAGCCGAGAGAATCGTCAGGTAGGGCATGGCGAAGGGGCGATCCGAACGCATCTTTGCCGTGTGGCCGTCGGTGTTGTGTTGGCTCTCGATCTGAATACCACCGTTCCAGTTGTCGGCCGTAATCTCGGGATGACCCTCCATGATGTTACCGTGGGCATAGACGCGGCCGTACTGCTTGTAGCTCAGCTTCGAACGACCCGACTCGGGCTTCAAGATGCGGTGACCTACGGGCGATGTGCGCGGGGTTGCGGGACCCGGCTTGTAGTAGTTGTTGATCATGTTGAACATGGCCGTGTAGTCGCCACCATCCACCGTGCGGTTCATCCAGTTGAAGAGGACATTGTTCACAAAGTTGAAGACGCCGTTCCAACCAACCGAGGGGTTGCGACCTACATTCGAAGCCCAGAGGTTGCGCATGAACGAGGCGTTCTCGCCACCGAGCGTCGAGCCAAACGAGTGGTTGTAGGTGTCGAGCGCCTTGGCCGAGATCGTGTTCTGGATTGTGACATTCACGGTCGGGAGCTTGCTCGGAGTTGTCTTGTACTCACCCTCGCTCGGGTCGTACATGTGGCGGTAGAAGGAGATGTTCTCATCCAGGCCCCAGGTGCACGAGCAGTGGTCGATCATGATGTTACCCACGGGGTTACCACCAAAGGAGTCTTCGCGGTGCCACGACATTGTCTCGCCACGGCGGAAACGCATGTGGCGGATGATCACATCGTGCGTATCGATCTGGAAGGTCTGACCGGCGATGCAGACACCATCACCCGGAGCCGTCTGACCGGCAATGGTGATGTAGGGTGCACGCACAATGATGGGCGTCTCGAGGCGGATAATACCGGCCACATTGAAGACTACGATGCGCGCACCGCCTGCCTCACAAGCCTCGCGGAACGAGCCCGGACCGCTGTCGTTGAGGTTCGTTACCGTGTATACCTTGCCGCCACGGCCACCAATGGTGTACATACCGCCACCCTCGGCGCCCGGGAATGCGGGAATCTCGGCCTGCACGAGGTCGTAGGGACGACTTGCCCACGGCGCGAAGGGGCGACCCTCCTCGGCCTGCTGTCTCACGATTGGCAGAGCCTGCTGCCAAGCCTCCTCGGAGTGCTGGTGGGTCGTGGCCATCAACTCCCCCTTCTTCTTGTTGGCCTCGGGGGTCAGCGAGGGGTACTGCGCCCACGCCGTCAGACCCAGCACGAGTGCCAGCGCCAGTGTAAAAATCTTTTTGTTCATCTATCTTTAGGTGTTTAATTTGCAGAATTTGCATGACAAAGATAGAAAAAATAGTGAGATGAAACCTAATTTTCTGGGTAAAACGGAAATTTCATCGGGTGAAATGACCCCCTGCTCTGAAAAACAGAAAAGACCCGCCGAATGGCAGGTCTTCTCTGTGTTAGAGGTGTTGTGACTACTTCTTGTTGAAGTTGTTCATCGTCATCTGGCATCCTACGGCGGCAAACGAGAGGATTGCGTCGCCAAAGACCTTCAGACGCTCGGGAAGCGCCTTGCGCTCCTCCTCGGTCCAGGAGCCCAGCACATAGTCGATCTGATGGCCGCGTGCGAACTCGCCACCCACGCCGAAGCGCATGCGGGCATAAGCCTCGGTGCCGAGCAGCTCAGCGATGTTCTTCAGACCGTTATGACCACCGGCCGAACCCTGCGGACGCATGCGCAACTGCCCAAAGGGAATGGCGATGTCGTCGGAGATGACGAGCAGGTTCTCCGGCTTGATCTTCTCCTGCTCCATCCAGTAGCGCACGGCCTTACCCGAAAGGTTCATGTAGGTCGAGGGTTTCAGGAGCAGCAGCTGTCGACCGCGGTGGCGCACCGTGGCCAGGTCGCCGTAGCGTACGGTGGAAAACGAAGTATTGGACGCCTCAGCGAGTGCGTCCAATACTTTGAATCCAATGTTGTGACGGGTATCGGCGTACTCGGCGCCAATGTTCCCCAACCCAACAATGAGGTATTTCATGGTCTGCTAGGACTATTTACCGGCAGCAGCACCACGCGAAGCGCGGGTTACGCGAACTGCGCAGACAGCCGTCGTAGCGGGCGTCACGAACTTCAGGTTCTCAACCTTCAGGTCGCCTACGAAGATCGTCTTACCAACGCCCAGCGTCGTTACATCAACTACGATCTCATCGGGCAGGTTCTCAGCCAGTGCGCTAACGGTCACCTTGCGAGCCGAAAGAACGAGCTTACCACCAACCTTTACACCCTCGGCGTTACCGGTCAGGCGTACGGGAACAGCAACCGAAACGGGCTTGCCGTCAGCGATGCGGAAGAAGTCTACATGGAGCAGCTCCTCGCGTACGGGGTGCCACTGAGCCTCACGCATAACAGCCTTCTCTACCTTGTCACCAAACTGCAACTCAACGATGTACGAGTTGGGGGTGTAGATCAGAGCCTTGATGTCACGGGGGTCGATCGTGAAGTTCACGCTCTCGCCATTACCGCACAATACGCAGGGTACCTGACCCTCGCGACGAACAGCCTTAGCTGCCTTCTTGCCGAAGTCCTTACGCTCAACGGCATTTACAACGATAGTTTTCATCTGTTTGAAAATGTTTAATTAAGTTAAACCACCGACGGTTTTCAGCGCGACCTCCAACGGATCGCACCCCTGTTCCGTCTGTTTGGGAGTGCAAAAGTACGATTGAAAATCTAAAATTCAAAATTCGCGCAAAAAAAAGTGCAAAAAATCAGCAAGTTGACACCCTTAACCCCCTTTTCTTCGCTATTTTTGTAACCCGACGGTCGCTTTGCCGTCTAATTGGACGATGACACCCCACGAAGAGCTGCGATTGATTCGCAAAGTTTTGGAGGGCAATGCCGAGGCCTTTGCCCCCTTGGTCGAACGGTACAGCCGTCCGATTTTTGCCCTTGTGGTGGGTATCGTGGGGCGGCGCGAAGAGGCCGAGGAGCTGACGCAGGATATCTTTCTCAAAGCCTATATGAAGCTCTCCTCGTTTCGCGGGCGCAGTGCCTTCTCGACTTGGCTCTATCGCATCGCCTGCAACGAAGCCCTTTCGGCCGTCAGGAGGCATCGAAAAGGCTTCTCGCTCTTCGACTCCGAGCGGGGCGAGCGACTGCCCGATCAGGTGGATGAAGATGCGGAGTTGGCGACCCTCAGCGAGGAGCAGGAGCGGGCACTCCTTGCGGCACTAGATCGCCTCGCCCCCGATGAGCGAGCCTTGGTGCAACTTCACTACTACGAAAATCGCCCCCTGGCCGAGTGTGGCGAGATACTTTCGATCAGCGAATCAAATACAAAGGTGCGCCTGCACCGAATCCGTAAAAAATTAGGA
>JAFZHB010000004.1 GCA_017555105.1 Alistipes sp. | reverse complement strand
GTCTTCGGGATTATGTACTCGACTCTTCAACTCAGACAAAGCTTCAAGAGCTCCTTCTTGACTCATTATCCCTTGTTCTACCTGAGATTTAATTTTTTTTAATTCGTCAGATACAGAACTATTAATATGTGCAGATAGGACCATTTGTGCCTTACTAACGACATCAAATGAAATAGGATAATCATTGTTGCCAAAACCTTTGTTTAACTTGAACCATAACTTACTTGTTATAAAATCCAGATATGTAGCCAAAGGAACATTACCATTAAATTTAACCAATGGATGAAATGCCATTGACATAGTCTTCCAATTACCTGTTAAAAGTATATATCTAGCCTTCTCAAATTGTTTAATTTCTTCACCTCTTCTCAATACATTGATATAAAAAAGATACTTAAGATGAGGATGTATTTCGTCCTCCAGCATCTTTTCTTTAAGAGCGGTTAACAATTCATCACTCTCAATATTATATTGATTATTTTCCTCTATATTGTAAAAATTAAATTCTTCTTCCTGGGTAATTGACAATCTCTTTAACAAAGCTTCAAATTCTGCTTTTTTCTGAACAACATCCGCAGATGATTCGCACCCCGACAGGATGCTCACCATTGCAGTTTTTGAAGCATCGTACATTTCTCCTCCATCTTTAATCTTTTCTGCGGTTTTAAAGAAACGATCAATTTCCTCCTTAACCTCGGGAAAGAATTTAATAGTAATAAGTGGAGTTTTTCTTGTTCGTAATGCAGCTGTGTTTATTTCTCGTACAAGCTTATAAAAATCGTCGAATAATTTTTTGTACAACTCACCATTGTAGCCCGCTAAATGGAAGAGAATTTCTGGCTCTACATATATTGTCAATGGTGTCGTCCACGACCCAACCTCGTTAACATTCTCATTATATTTTAACCCAGAGTATAAAACAACACCCTCTTTTATCAAATTCAACTTGCCAGTGAATTCCTGGTCATTTTGATGGGTAATAATGAATGCACTGATATATTCCGAATATTCAACATTGGTATTATCTTCTATCAAAAAAGCACAAAAGGATTTATTTAATTGCTGTTTTTCAATGACAGACAATGCGCGACTCTCTTGTTGTTCTATATAGGCAATAAGTAGCGCTATTATTTCCTCATTTGAGTCATATATTCTATTATAGGATGATGAAACCCCCGAATGGCTATCATTAGACACAGTTAACAAATACTCGCCCTTTTCTCGTGTTGCAATTCGGTTCAGAGCGGTTGCAATTATAGCCTCTGGTATTATAAAACAAAAATCCTCTTTGAGATAGTTTGCCATTTGAGAAGTATTTACCACCTGTATTGCGCGCTTATTGGCACAATCCTTCATAAATTCACAAATAATAGTAAATATATCTTTCTTGCTATTATATAAACTTCTAAACACTGCTAATGCAGCTAATCTTTTACTTTCTACTGCCATGTCTCAAATTTTAAGATTATGAGTTAGTCTAAAATAGGAAAATCCATGTTATTTAGGTGTGTAATAGCTTAATTTTTCAAGCATCCGAGCGGTATTACCTTTACGCCATCCTCGCGAGTATAAGCGAATTCTCCACCGGTTAGCACAATCAACAGGTCTGGTTCGCGAAGAGGCATCTGCTTCTCGGTTTTATTACGCTCGCGGATCAGTTCTTGCAGTTGCAGAAGATGCTTTGCTCCTTCATCAATATCTCGGCTACCCAGCTTACACTCAATAAGTGCATATCGCTGGTCATCAAGATGAAGTACAATATCAGCCTCCAAGCCATATCTATCATGATAGTAAGATACTCGACCTCCCATAGCTTGTGAATATACCCTCAAATCACGAATACACATACACTCGAAGATAAAACCAAAGGTTTTCAAGTCAAGTTCAAGCGATTTTGGGGATGCTCCCATTGCTGCCACAGCAATAGATGGATCAATGAAGCATCTCTTCTTGCCAGAGCGAATAGCTGTTGCCGAACGAATAGCCGGACACCACGCATCAATATCCTCAAGAACAAATAGGCGTTTCAATGCATCAACATACTCATCAAAGGTTGCTTGCACAGTTGTCTCCATTTCAACCTTAACATCAGCAAGCATTGCCGTCTTCTTTGCCAAGGTGCATAGATTGCGAGCATAGGAACGCAAAATGAGTCTAGCAAGTTCAGGATTACGCTGAACTCCATCGACTCGCGAAATATCATCTTCGCACACCTTATTGAGGTAATCTTTGGCAATAAGCAATTGCGCATTTTCGCTTTTCACATTAAGCGAATCTGGCCAACCGCCTCGACAAGCCAACATTATCAACTCCTCAATCGACAACTGTGATGTGATACCGTCAATATCCAATGACCTGTTATCAAATAACTCAAGGAAAGATATTTCACCTGACGACTCTTTCGACTCATATAGGCTCATAGGATACATCGTCATAGTAGCAATTCTACCGGTACCTGTATGCATTTGCCTTTGCTCCTCGGGAGTATCCTCGTCGCCATTATTCTTTATTACGGTTGATCCCGTAAGAATAAACTGACCTTTTAGACCTCTTTGGTCAACAGCATTACGTACAGCATCCCACAAAATAGGTATATCCTGCCACTCATCAATCAGTCGAGGTGTTTCTCCCTTCAACAGAATTGAGGGCTTTGTTCTTGCTGTAGCCAAATAACCTTCGCGTTTATCAGGATCCTGCAATTTAATAAAGCTTTTGGCTTGTTGTTCCGCTGTAGTGGTCTTGCCACACCATTTCGGACCCTTTATTTGCACGGCTCCGAACGCTTCTAATCGCAAAGCTAGTTCGTCGTCTGCTATTCTACTTAAATACTCCTTATCAGCCATATCAAAATCAATTTATACTTACTACTTGCAAATATAATGATTATTCTTTAGATAACAATACCAATTTACTTTTTTGTTGTATTTTAACTTGCGTTTTTGTGGTTATACAACTTGTGTTTTTGTCGGCAGATAACTCGTTGTTTTGCGATATAATAGGGCGTTTTGCAAAAACTGAAAGCCTAACTATGAATCTACATCAACAATTTCAAAGTGCCAAATTTGAAATTCCAAAGAGCCAAAATGACACCTTGAAATTATACAACTCGTGAGCGAAACTCACGAGTTGTTCTTTTATACCCTTCGAAGTGGTTAGCTACACTAACCTGTTGGGGCAAAAATTAGCCAGTTGGTTAGCGAGACTAACCGACTGGACATCTCTTCAGTTGTATTCAATCTGTATACAACTTAACATTCTACAATAGAAAGTGGACATTCACAACCACCAAAAACCATGTCGAACGCAAGCGATGTGGTCATTGGGGGTATGTTATTATTTATCTATAATTTAACTCGTATTTTCTATGAAAAATTACTATCTTTGTGTCAGAATCAGGGCGCCGAGTGGCAAAAGCGAGAAGTCGCCATTAGTCACAATTGCAAGGCTCAATTGGCTCCCTTATTTTACTCACAAGTCTGTAACTATCTGATTATCAACGCTATTTACTTTCTGCATCGGGAAGTAATTTTTGCACTCTAACGCCCACGAATAAACACTAACGCCTACGAAAATCGGCTGAAAATCACACAAAATAGACAAAAAATCCCGAGAGTTTATCAACCACTTTCGGGATTTTTTGTGTTTTAACGGAATTATGCCTAAAAACTCCATTTTTCGTGGGCGTTAGTGTTTATGAGAACGCAGCATTCTCGACCTCGATGTTCAATATCTTCTCAAAACCGTTTTCCAACAAAAAGATTTCGCCCATTTTGCAATGAGCTGCAACGAGGTGAAATGGAGTGCAACGAGCTGCAATAACAGGGCGAAGAGAATTGTACTTTCTACTAAAAGGGCATTGGTTGTCGGTGGCGAAAGTCGTTAACAACTTTTTTTACAAAAAAATCACCAATTCTCAAACCTTATTACTAACGCCCCTCTATACTATATATGAATGTTTAATTCTAAAAAATAAAGACAATGCAAGAAAAAACTTTATCATTTGAACAGCTACCGGAGCTCATTCAAAATCTGGTAGAGAGAATCGAAGCACTCGAAAAGACAGTTCGCGAGAAGCAGCAGCCACAGCCACTCGAAGGGGAGCTGATGAGCGTAGAGGATGTTTGCAAGCTACTTGGCAAATCAAAATCTGCGGTGTACAGAACGGTTAGGTGTCAAGATATACCGTTTATCCGCCAGGGTAATAGATTGTACTTTGATCGACCAACAATCAAGAAATGGCTTGAGAAGAAGCACCATTTGGATGCAATCACTCGTATGGAGCAGATTGAGAAGATGATGACTCCTGACCCTTGGCGTTATAGAAATCGCAGATAACAGTTTGCGTATTACTCATTAGCGTTTTGTCAAGACGGCTCCTGCCGTCTTTTTTTATTATATATTATGATTATAGCAAAATTTTTCATATCTTTATGACAAATTATTGCGAATAAATAACACAACATATATGAATAGAATAAAGGAAGTCCTTGAAGCAAAGGGGATTAAGCAGACTTGGCTTGCCGAACAACTCGGTAAGAGTTTCAGTATTGTCAACGCCTATGCGTGCAATCGTCGCCAACCGAGCCTCGAACAACTCTTCGAGATCGCCAAGATTCTTCAAGTAGAGCCTAAAGATTTAATTAATAACAATGAAAAATACTAATTATACTGCAATAGACTTGTTTTCAGGAGCAGGGGGACTTCACATCGGATTTGAAAATGCAGGGTTTGAGATAAAACTTTGTATAGACAATAATGACCTTGTAGAAAAGACTCACAAGAGAAACTTTCCTCACATACCAATTATTAATAGAGATATAAATCAAATACCCACTAGTGAGATATGCGAATATCTTACTGAAAGTAGTGTAGATATAATTATCGGAGGTCCTCCTTGCCAAGGCTTTTCTACAATCGGGCATAGAGTGTCCTCAAATGTTGAGAAAAGAACTAAAAAGGATCCCAGAAATGAACTAGTTTTGACATATGCCCGTATTATCAATGAAATTCGACCAAAATTCATTGTGATGGAGAATGTTAAAGGAATTTTAACTCTTGAGAACGGAGCGTATCTGCAAAATGTCCTTTCTATCCTAAAAGAGGCTGGATACAATGCAGAGTACAAACTTATTAATATGGCTGACTATGGAGTGCCAGAAGTTAGAGAGCGAGTAATAATTTTGGGTAATAGAATAGGTTTGCCTGTAAGTTTCCCAAAGCCCGATCATTCTGATAATCCTAATGATGATCTTCCAGCTTGGGAAAGCTGTTGGGGCGTGTTAAAAGACTTGGAGAATATGCCTGATAATCCAGATTTTAATCATGTAGCTCTAAAGCATACAGAGAAAAATATTGAAAGATATAAACTTATTCCAGAAGGAGGCCGTCTTCCTGAGGACAAACTTCCTAAAGAGTTATATCGTAAAAATTTTGGCAATACATATAAACGATTGGCTAGGAATCGCCCTGCACTTACAATGGTTCCGGGTAATGATGCGTTTCCTATTCATCCTACTTTAAATAGAAGTTTGACAGTTAGAGAAGCTGCAAGAATACAAACATTTCCCGACACAATGATTTTTGAAGGCAATAGAAGGCAGCAGGGGCACCAAGTAGGCAATGCAGTTCCCCCTATGTTTTCTAAAAAATTAGCGATGTTTATTCTCGAACAAATTGAAGACGCAAAAAAGCAAGGACTATATGAATGCCATTGATTTATTCGCAGGAGCAGGCGGTCTTTCGGTTGCCTTAAGAGATTCAGGATTCAACATTGTGTTGGCTAACGAAATTAATCCAAAGTTCGCAGACACACATAAATTGAACTTCCCGAATGTTCCTATATTGGTAAAAGACATAAATCTAATCACCAAGGAAGATATTCAGCAAGAGTTAAACGGAGCAGATGTCGACCTCATTGTTGGTGGTCCTCCGTGTCAAGGATTCTCTATCTTTGGCAAAAGACGTTTTATCAATACTAAAGATTATAACCCCCACGAGGATCCACGCAATTTCCTTGTATATCAATTTATTAGAATTGTAGAGGAGGTGAAGCCTAAATTTTTCCTTATGGAAAATGTAAAAGGTTTTACAAACTTAGACAAGGGCTATTTCGTTGAGGAAGTAAAAAAAGCGTTCCAAAAAATTGGATATACAAATATATGGTGGGAGGTTGTGCATGCAACCGACTATGGTGTGCCTCAGGAAAGGCAGAGGATGTTTATGATAGGTAATAGATTAGGTATAGAATTTCAGAAACCTGAGCCTAGCCACCATCCTATAGGATCTGGCAAATTACCTGAGTATACTACTGTAGGAGATGTGATTATGGATCTCGTAGGAAAAGAGAATGAAGTAAACAACCATATTCCGCTGGCTCATAAACCTATTGTATCAGCGCGTTATGGATATGTTAAAGAAGGAGAAAAACTCAAGGTAGATGATCTACCTCCCGAATTGGCAGTTGCGACAAGAAAAGATTCAAAGACAGGTAAAGTTGCTAATTACAGCCACGTCTTCAAGCGTTTGAGTCGATATAAGCCATCTACAACGATGGTCCCAGGGCATAATGCGTTCCCGATTCATCCAACATTGAATAGAACGCTTACTCCAAGAGAGGCCGCAAGAATACAAACCTTTCCGGACGAACATGTATTTTTAGGAACTAGGCAGGAACAATGTATTCAAGTAGGAAATGCTGTACCTCCACTAATGGCTGAGCCTTTCTTGAGAAAAATCAAACAGTATTTGGAAGAACATAAATAACGATTATTATGAGTAGCCATAATTCAGAAGCAGCATATGCATCTGCAGAAATTGCGTCAATGATCCAGTATCAACAAAATCATTTTTTCAATGGTATTGGAACTACTGGAGCTTGGTCCTTGTTTGCGGGACGAGAAGGTGGATGTCAGTGGCCATTGGCAGATGGCGTAATTAGTGCAACAAATCCTAATAAACAGTTGAATATCGCTTTTGAGTTTAAGCGAATTAACGAAGGTGTTCATGGCATATTAACAGCGTTGGGACAATCATATGCATATCTTGAGAAAGGATATGACGCTTCTGTAATGTGTATACCCGGCAAGTACTCATCTCACAATCTTCCAGGAGAGCATGTCAAAAGGATTATTGAATCAACGGCGCCAGATATTCCTATTTGGATTTTTGTTTATGATGAGCCTGATTTGTCTGCTACTAGACCCTTTCAAGGCAAGCTAACATGTGTTCGAGATATTACACTTGCATCATGTCGTACCATTCAAAGGTCTGTAAACACAACAACTTCTGCAAGCAGGGTTACCACATTATGGGCTCATGTTAGAGAAGGCATGAGTCATCCTGACGCATTTTTCCGTTTCTGTCAATGTGTAAAGATTGTATCATCTACTGGAGAGTCTTTGGATATGAGCATTTTCCCTCAACAGTTGATTGATGCCGTCAGGAGAATTGATCCTAATGCCAATATCTTTAAGTACCTATCAAATACCTCATCTGATAATATCTTAGATATGGCTTGGCGCAAAGTGTGGTTCTCGTATTATTTCTGGAAGGACTTGATTCCCGTATATACAAACAATGGTGTATATGTGGTAAATGATGTTACGACTAAAATAAAAATTGATCATTCTACTTACCAAAAGCTCTTCTCTGGTAGAGTAGATTCTATTAAGAATAAATTGGTTGATAAATTAAATAATGGAACCATTACCGAGAATGAAGCATGGGAATATTATGCTAAAAAAGTTAGAAAGGATGCACATAGTTATAGAGAGGTTATAGATTCTGGATTATATCATATAGGTTTTCTTTCTCCAAATGGAGAACTTACGGATTTAGGATACAAATATGTAGATGCATGCGAACGAAGTAACTCAGCTTACCAAGCATTACCAATGGAGATTCTTCGAGGCGCAGTTCTTCAAAATGGACAATTTGCGGCATTGCTTCATTACATTTTCAAATTATCAGAAGAAAGATTTGATAATGATTTATACTCTTTCTCGGCAATAAATAATAATGGACGACGCACTTTTAAACACGAAGAATATCTTCAATGGTTGTTAGACTACTTTGCGAACACATTGCATATCGTTCAACAAAGTTCATTAAGAGCAGGCGGCACTAGAAAACCCCTGCAGGCAGAAATCTCCTTTATGAGCAAATTGGGGCTTATTCGCTCCTCAAGATATAGAATAGGCTCAGGTCTTTGCATTGACTGGCCACAAGTGGAGACAAGTCTTCAGTTTTTCAACAATTTATAATTAGAACATATTGGATGGACGGTATGCCTATTTTAAACGAAAACACTATCGAACTACATTATTGGTTCAATGATGATAGTCACACAATGAATGCCATTGTATTCAATAAGTGCGAATATGAGTTTCTTGGTATTGTCAAAGAAATAGCGCAAAAATTAAAGATCGAGCTAGATGTTGAAACTGAACCTCTTCAGGAAGGAGGTCTACGCAGTTGGTTTAAGTTTTCGTCAAAGGACAAGAATACTCTTAAAGTAGGTGTGATGTTGTATTTGGTGACAAATGTATTCGGTACGCCACTTACAACTACAATTGAGGAACTAACTAGAATGGCTATACAAAGCGTGTTTGAGAGTGAAGAAGTTAAACTATTAAAAGAACAAAAGCAGATTGCAGAATTAAAATACGATATAGCAAAGATTGAAGCTGAAACTGAAAAATTAGCTCAAAGTATAGATGAAAATATCGTAAAGAAGAAACGCTCCAACTACTATGAAAGTTTAAGCACTTGCAATAAAATAAAGAAAGTATCTGTTTCTATAACAGACTCTACAAAGTCAAACAGTTACTATCAGAAAGAGGTAAACAAAAATGAATTCTCAAATTATATAATGACTTCAGATGATACCGAACCTGATAATGATGAGAATGCAATCATTGAAATTATTTCACCTGTATTGAAGAAAGGAAAATACAAGTGGACTGGAATATATAACGGGGATGCAATCACCTTTAAGATGAAGTCCAATGAGTTTAAGACTTTAGTACAAACGGGACAAATTCAGTTTAAGAATGGCTCATCTATAGATTGTCATTTAGTTACAAATAAAAAGATTAATGCAGAAGGTGAAGTATATGTTTCAAGTTACGAGGTTGTCCTAGTGAATAATTATTTCGAGAATGACAAACCTATCGAAACTCCTGAGGGAAGAAGAAAACGACAAAAACTTGAAGCAGAATTACAACAATTAAATCTGTTCAATTAAAAGCGACTCATATGAGAACAATATATCATATAGCAAATGAGTGCCAAGACTATATAGAACACAATATTTCTTTTAGTAGAAATAAAATACGTGCAGGACGAATTGTATTCACCGATTATGATATAGTTGGCGATGTTAAGCATTTGGAGGGGCTTCTTAAAGACTTGTATGGTTCAATTAAAATTAAATATCCAACAATCGCTACAAGTCTCAAAGAAAGTATGGATTTGTATGACAACGACAGAATAGTTCATATATCAGCTATTACAGCAATTGTAAACTGTATCTGTGCGATTGAGGAACCATCAAATGGCAAACGAATATTCATAAGTCATTCTTCAAAAGACAAGCAGATTGTCTCCAACTTTATAGATCATATACTGTGTCTTGGAATTGGCATTAATCGCAATGATATCTTTTGTACTTCTATCGAGGATATTGCTATTAGAAATGGAGAAGATATTCGTGCGCACATTCAAGAGAATATTCGTTGTGCAGATTTCTCATTTCTTCTTATATCGGACAATTACAAAGCAAGTGAAATTTGTTTGAATGAAATGGGAGCAGTATGGGCCTATGACTCCAAAGTTCGATTGTATTTATTGCCTGATACTAATTTCAATAGTATTGGATGGTTGTGTGATACACGAAAAGCAAATCAGATAACAGATACTGTAGCTCTTGATTTATTATATAAAGAGATGCATGAATATTATTCTCTACCTGACAACTTTATAAATTGGAGTCAACAAAGAGAGATATTTATTAATAGATAGTTATATGACCAAAATATCCATTCGATTTTATAATGACCGCGAGGTGCGAGCTGTTTGGGATGAGGAAAATTCCAAGTGGTGGTTCTCTGTGCTTGATATTGTCGGGGTTCTGAACGACCAAGACGACTATCAGAAGAACCGCAACTATTGGAAGTATCTCAAAACAAAGCTTAAAGGCGAGAATAGTGAAGTGGTTAGTGGCACTAACCAGTTGAAATTACTTGCGCCCGATGGTAAGCGACGACTTGCTGATGTCCTCGACTACGATGGCGTTCTACTACTCGCCAAGAGTTTTCCGAATGCCAAGGCAATGCGTTTTGTTGAGTGGTTTACCAATAGCGACGAGACGATTGACGGCAAGAGTAAGTCGAAGGCATACGCCCTCTTCGAGAGTAGTCTGATTGATAGCATCGAGGTTGGAACTGTAAAGGGCTTACAGCAGATTCACGCCTATCTCTTCGGTGGCTTATATGACTTTGCCGGACAGATCCGCACGGTCAATATCGCCAAGGGCGGTTTCCAGTTTGCTATGGCGCAATTCCTTCCGCAGACGCTTACGACAATTGAGCAAATGCCCGAGACTACCTTCGAGGAGATTGCCGACAAATATGTCGAGATGAACATCGCCCATCCGTTCCGTGAGGGCAATGGTCGTGCGACTCGTATTTGGCTCGATTTGATTCTCAAAAAGCAGCTGCAAAAATGCGTTGATTGGAGCAAGATAGACAAGAACGACTACTTGAATGCAATGCAAAAAAGTGTTGCCGATTCATCGGATATCAAGCGACTTTTGCAGTTCGCTTTGACTGACAAAATCAACGACCGTGAAACCTTTATGAAGGGTATCGACTACTCGTACTACTACGAACAAGAAGAATCATAATATAGCATAATAATATGATTTCATTTGAAGATTTAGCGACAGATAAAACTATTAAAGAGGAATATAAAAAGACCTTTCTCCTTAATATTTTCAAGAAAATAGTCACCAAGATGAAGAATGACTATACAATTGAAAAGAACATAAAGACATTGTATAAACAATCAACAAATAAGCACATAACAACTATAGCGATAATTCGTAATTATCTTAAATATGAGCTGACACCATCCGATGCAGAATTAATGTATACATGGTTTAAAGCTCATTTCAACAAATCTGATAGACGCAAAGGTTTTAGCGATAATTTCAAACAAGAACTTTATAGAGTTCAGAGTGGCTTATGCGCTGTTTGTGGTGAACCTTTGAATACAGATTTATCAAAAAATCATGTAGATCACATTATCCCATGGACACTTGTGGGAGATGAATTACCCAACAACTATCAGTACCTATGCAGTTATTGTAACGAAAGCAAGAGTTGCCATACGGATTATATATTTAAAAGTTTACTTAATTTGAATTAATATGAAAAAGGTGTATTTGCTAAAGATTACCCAACACGGAGAGACTTGCTATGTAGGCAAAATGGACCCAAGAGATCTCGTACGTGTCGCCGTTA
The DNA here is from genome assembly GCA_017555105.1 of Alistipes sp. Taxonomy (GTDB): domain Bacteria; phylum Bacteroidota; class Bacteroidia; order Bacteroidales; family Rikenellaceae; genus Alistipes. The sequence goes on along the minus strand of JAFZHB010000004.1, from coordinate 86,267 downwards.
AAGTTGAAATGGGTGAAGTTCAAGATGCTCAACGCCCGTTAAATAAAAAACGAGTACAAGACATATCTAAATATGTCGCAGAAGAAAACGGCATACTCCCTAACACATTAACAATTGCTACAAAAGATAATAGTTTTGAGATAAAACCTTTGGAAGGCGTTTCTGATGTATATTATATCAACTTCCCTTCAGAAGAGTGTGAGTTCCCTATGTATCAAGAAAAGATTGATATAATGGATGGTCAACACCGCCTTTATTCATTTCTTGACGAGATGTGCAAACTTAATTCTGATACCCCATACGATATTGGTTTTACGATTTATGACAAACCAACATTGAGTCAGAGGAGGAAGATATTTGTAAGTTGTAATGAAAAACAAGAGAAGGTCAGCGGCAATCTTTTAATGTGGTTCAAGATTCAACTTGATATGGCAACAGATGAAGAAAAGAACTTCTATTCTGTAGTGCAGAAGCTCAGTGAAGAATACCCTCTTCGTGGGCACATTATCATGAGTGCAGAGAATATAAAAAATGGCGTCAAGGCTAAGGAAGTTATGGCGGCTATGAAGCAGGCAAAGATTCATAACATGCGTGCAAGTGGCAAAACTTTAACTGAAGAACTAAAAGTAAAAGTAATTTGTACATATCTTAGTGCATGGGAAAAATTTGCATCTTTTAAATTTGCCACATCTAAATTAAAAGAGGCGGGACCTGCAATAAAGATGGCAGGATTGAAATATATGCTCCTCTTATTACCCACAATTTGGGAGCGAGCATTAAATACCCGTTCGCCTTTTACGGAAAAGTTTGTCGGCGATACATTAAACGAACTTGCAACGCACCTTGGTGTTGAAAGAGAACGTTTTTTCACATGCGATCAACATAAGTATAACTTCCGTGATCGTACAGTAACAGATGAATTCGCTGAAAAATGCAATAGTATTTTAAGCGCAATAGATGCCGGTGATTTTAATCCTTTGGGATAATTCAAAATCTAATAATTAAATATGAAAAGACTATATCAATCGTGGTATAGTCTTTTTTGTTAAATCATCTTTTCCTTCGTTTTTTCTATGAAATTTTACTATCTTTGTACTCAAATCAGGGCTCCCAATGAGCACAAATAACAAGTGATTATTCGCAGTCACAATGCGGATATGTTGGTGCCCACCATTGAGTCATAAACTTACAACCGCCTGATTATCAGCGCATCTTTCTTACCGCATCGGCAATGCCACTTTTTTCTAATCAGATAAGAACCACGACGGTCGCCAGCGATCCCAAGGAGCGAAGCGACTAAGCCCGCCGTTTTCAAAGAGAGGTTTGGGAGGGAATGTAAGTATTTTTATTTTTTTAGTAGGGAGGTCTCTCTCCATATTCTGTTTTAACCTTTCGCCATCCTCCCATCGTGCTTTTTGGGCGTTGTCTCTTCGCGTCGTGCTTTTTATTCGTTTTTTTTGGCAGTGCGCTCGGCTTTCACTATCTTTGTACCCTATGATCGATCGGGAAACAGTTGATAGAATCTACGCTGCCGCTAATATCGTCGATATTATCGGTGATTTCGTTACGCTCAAACGCAAGGGCGTCAACTATACAGCGTGCTGTCCGTTCCACAACGAGAAGACCCCCTCGTTCATCGTATCGCCCGCCAAAGGTGTCTACAAGTGCTTCGGTTGCGGCAAGGGCGGCAATGCCGTCACCTTCCTCATGGAGCACGAAAGCCTCTCGTATCCCGAGGCGCTGAAGATGGTAGCCAAGCGCTACAACATCGAGGTGCAGGAGCGCGAGCAGACCGAGGAGGATGTGCGTCGCAACAACGACCGCGAGAGTATGTTCGCCGTCAACGGTTGGGCGGCCGACTACTTTGTGAACTACCTGCACCACGAGCAGGAGGGCATCTCGGTCGGCATGAGCTACTTCCGTCAGAAGCGCCAGCTCACCGACGCCACGATCAAGAAATTCGGCCTGGGCTTCTGCCCGGCACGCGGCGATCGTATGTCAAAGGATGCCCTTGCTGCGGGATACAAGCAGGAGTTCCTACTCTCGACCGGTCTATCGAAGGCGCGTGAGAGCGACGGCTCGCTCTACGACCGCTTCCGCGACCGTGTCATCTTCCCCGTACACAACATTTCGGGTCGCGTAGTGGCCTTCGGTGCACGCACGCTACGCACCGACAAGGAGGTTGCCAAATACCTAAACTCGCCCGAGAGCGAGATCTACAGCAAGAAGAATGAGCTCTACGGCATCTACTTCGCCAAGCGAGCCATCCAGCAGCAAGACTATGCGATCATGGTAGAGGGCTACCTCGATGTGATCTCGATGCATCAGGCCGGCATAGAGAATGTCGTGGCCTCGTCGGGCACCTCGCTCACCACCGAGCAGATCCGTCTGCTGGGGCGCTTCACGCGCAACATCACGGTGATCTACGACGGTGATGCAGCCGGCATCAAGGCTTCGTTGCGCGGTATCGACATGATCCTCAAGGAGGGCATGAATGTCCGCGTGGTGCTGTTGCCCGAGGGGGAGGACCCCGACACCTTTGCCCGCAGCCGCACGACCGAGGAGTTGCGCAGCTACATCAGCGAGCACGAGCAGGATTTCCTCGACTTCAAGGCGCACCTGCTGATGGAGGAGGCTCAGGGAGATCCGATCCGCCGTGCCGCCCTGATCAGCGATATGGTGCAGTCGATTGCCCAGATTCCGGACACCATCCAGCGTTCGGTCTACATCAAGGCGTGCGCCATCACGATGCAGATCGACGAGCAGATCCTGATCGGCGAGGTGGCACGCAAGCGTATCGCCTCGACGGGCGATCGTGAGGCGGACGAGTTTGTGCGTCGTCAGGCCACACTACGCCGCAGGGAGGAGGCCGAGGCTCCGATTCCGGAGGTTGCGCTGCCGACGAAGATCGAGGCCGGCAGTTCGACCGAGACGCTCGAGCGCGAGCTGGTGAAGTACCTGATTAAGTTTGGAAGCAACTCCTTTGAGGTCAAGGAGGGCATGGAGTATGTAAGCTGCAATGTGGCCACGATGATTCTCAGCGAGATGGAGGTCGACAGCCTCCACTTCACGAATAGGTGCTACGACCAGATTTTGGAGACCTACCGCACCTATTGGGATCCGGACAATCCGGAAGAGTTGGTGCCGCATGCCCACTTTATCAACCACAGCGACCCGGATGTCTGCAGCATCTCGACCGACCTGTTGATGGAGGATGACAACTACATCCTGAGCAAGATCTGGCAGCGCAAAGAGGTGCATATCGAGAGTGACGAGGAGCTGCTGGCCAACGGCGTACCGAAGGCGATCACGCTCTACAAGGCGAAGATCATCAACCAGATGATCAGCGAGGAGCAGGAGAAGTTGCAGAACCCCGAGAACACGGAGGAGCAGGAGATGAAGATCATCGAACAGATCAAGCACCTGAACGAGGTGAAAAGCACGATCTCGAAGAAGTTGGATCGCATCGTATAGAAAAAAGCCTGCCCTGCGGTGCAGGACAGGCTAGAGATGGGTGACGGGGCGTATGGACATTGCTGTACATACCGTGTGCAAACAGAAAATAAACAGAAAGATGTGTAAAACATATCAAAGATAAAAGAAATTAGTTACCTTGACCGACATCCATCTCTGCGTGTGAAAAGTGCAATTTATATGCCATTTTGAGTGATGAGTGAACAAAAAAAGATCAATATAAAAAACAAACGCGCCACCTTCGACTACGAGATTCTCGAGGAGTGGGTTGCCGGCGTGGTGCTCGTCGGCACGGAGATCAAGTCGATCCGTGCGGGCAAGGCCTCGATGGTCGATTCGTTCTGCTACTTCGACCGTGGTGAGCTCTGGATCAAGGGCGTCAACATCGCCGAGTATGCCTGGGGCACCTGCAACAACCATGCGCCGCGCCGCGACCGTAAGTTGCTGCTCACGGCGCGTGAGTTGGCCAAGCTACAGCGCTCGACGCAGGATAAAGGCGTGACGATCGTCGGCCTGCGACTCTTTCTCAATGAGCGCGGACTGGCGAAGATCGTCATCGGTTTGGCACGCGGTCGCAAGGCCTATGACAAGCGCGAATACCTAAAGGAGAACGACGCGAAGCGCGAGATGGACAAAGCAATGAAGAACTTTCGTAAATAAGAAACTATGGCACTTATTCTCTGCATAGAGACCGGTACAGACATCTGTTCGGTCTGCCTGGCCCGCGACGGGCAACTGCTCTCCCTGCGCGAGAGCAGCGAGGGACGCGACCACGCCCGCCAGGTCGGCGTTTTTGTCGATGAGTTGTTGCGCGAGATGCAGCTGCAACCCGAAGATCTGGACGCCATTGCTGTCGGCATGGGTCCTGGCTCCTATACGGGTCTGCGCATCGGTGTATCCTTCGCCAAGGGTCTTTGCTATGGCATCGGCAAGCCGCTGCTCGCCATCGGCTCACTCGCTGCCCTGACCGAAGTGGCACGCGAGGACTACGAGGCCGGCATTCTCGATGTCGAGCAGTGGGAGGAGGCTCAACTCTGCCCGATGGTCGATGCTCGACGCATGGAGGTCTACACGCAGCTGTTCGATGCGGCAGGCGTAGCACAGAGCGAGGTCTCGGCCGAGATCATCAGCGAGGAGAGCTTCGCCGAGCAGCGTACAAGCGGTCGTCCGTTTGTCATCTTCGGCAACGGCGCACGCAAGTGTGTGGAGGTGTTAGCAGGGGCACAGCTGGTCGAGGTTGCGCCCTCGGCACGCGGTCTGGCTCGTCTGGCCGAGGAGGCCTACACGGCAGGGAAATTTGAGGATCTGGCCTACTTTGAGCCCTTCTACCTGAAAGATTTCGTGGTAACGACCTCGAAGAAAAAACTCTTCTAAACAAGCATTACGATGGATTGCAAATTCAGAATCGGCCACGGCTACGATGTGCATCAGCTGCGCGAGGGGCTTCCGCTCTTCCTGGGCGGCATACAGATCCCCTTCGAGAAGGGTTTTGTGGCACACTCCGATGGCGATGTAGCCATCCACGCCATCTGCGATGCCTTGCTGGGTGCCGCAGCGATGGGGGATATCGGCCTGCACTTCCCCGATACGGCTGCCAAGTGGGGTGGCATCGACTCCAAGATCCTGCTGCGCAAGGTGGTGGAGCTGATTGGCACGAAGGGGTATCAGATCGGGAATGTTGACTGCACGATCCGAATGCAACGCCCGAAGCTGCGCCCGCACATCGACGCGATGCGCCACGCCTTGGCCGAGGCTATGGGTGTGGACGATGACCGTGTATCGGTCAAAGCCACGACCACAGAGCGTCTCGGATTTGAGGGTCGAGAAGAGGGTGTTTCGGTTTCGGCCGTAGCGCTGATCTACCAAGAGTAGTTAGAGGGGAAAGAGCGTTGCTCTTTCCTCTTTTTAATATAGTTGCGAAATCGTTCCCCAATACATCACATCGTTGTACCACGGATTGCTGATCGTGAGCACCGCACCTCCTGTCTTAGAGTAGATCTCGAAGGTGAAGGTGTAGGTCGACGCCGTGAAAAGCGAGGTCGAGAAGTTCACCATCCACCCCTCGGGGGTCTGCTCGGTGGTGTAGTGATCGAGCGCAGGAATCGTGTAGTTGAGGATCGTGACATAGTAGGGTGCCACATACCCCTTGATGTAGGGGAGGCAGATGTCGGCCGTATCGTCCCAAATGCCCACCTCGAACTCGGGGTTCATAAGCTGGCGCATCGGTCCTGCGGGCTGACGCTGCATGGAGGAGGGGTTGAACTGGAAGTTGCGCGAGAGCACCAGCGAGTCGATCGTCTGCTCATAGGCAGCCAAGCGTTGTGCACGCCGCTTCTCACGCTGTTCGCGGCGCTCCTCTTTGGGCGAAAGCTCCTTTTTCTGGCCAATCACCGCCACCGCGCCCATCATCAGTAGCAACAAGGTAAAGAATAAAAAAAATCTTTTCATGGTCGTGCGTTCTCTTTTACACGACCATGAAAAGCAAATTTAGTGCCGCAAGGGTTGCGACCGGAGATGAATCTCTACTTCTTCAGGAAGTCAGCGCGCATCGGCGAGAAGGTGTCGATCAGCACACCGGCCTCGAGGCAGACTGCGCCATGAAGCTGGTCGGGCTCTACATAGTAGCCGTCACCGGGCTCGAGGATGCGCGTCTCACCGCCAATCGTGAGCTCAAACTTACCGCTTACGATGTACGATGCCTGCGAGTGGTAGTGGGTGTGGGGAGCACCTACGGCGCCCTTCTCGAACTTCACCTTCACGAGCATCAGCTGGCCGTCGTAGGCCATCACCTGACGCGTAATGCCCTCACCTGCGGGCTCCCATGCGGTCTCTTTCTCGATCTGATAAATCTCACTGCGTGTTTTCATAGTTTTCTCTTTTAGAAATTTAGGTTAAAGGTTTCAAACGATGGTTTGCAAAAGCTATCTGCGAGGCTTGATGTCGAGCTTCACAGGCTTGATCATATTCTCGGGCGAGAGGATGGTATCCAACTCCTCCTTCGTCAGCACGCCGTGCTGGAGTACCAGGTCGTAGACACTGCCACCCGTTTCCAACGCCTCCTTGGCGATCTTGGTCGAGTTCTTGTAGCCGATAATGGGGTTGAGCGCAGTTACGATACCGATGCTTTGGTGCAGGTAGTTGCGGCAGCCCGCCTCGTTTGCCTTGATTCCCTCCACGCAGTTTACGCGCAAGGTGTCGAAGCCATTCATCATAATCTCGGCCGACTCGAAGCAGCACTGCGCCATCACCGGCTCCATGGCATTGAGCTCCATCTGGGCAGCCTCGCCACTCATCGCCACACAGAGGTCGTTACCCATCACCTTGTAGGCGATCTGGTTCATCACCTCCGGGATCACGGGATTAACCTTGCCAGGCATAATCGACGAACCGGGCTGACGAGCGGGGAGATCAAACTCATGCAGGCCACAACGCGGACCCGAAGCCAACAGACGCAGGTCGTTACAGATCTTATTCATCTTCACAGCCACACGACGCAGCGCCGACGAGTAGCCCACCATACAACTCGTATCCGAGGTGGCCGCCACGAGGTCCTCGGCCAGACGAACATTCCAACCCGTAATCTTCTGCAGAGCCGCTACGCACTTCTCGGCGTATCCGGGCTCGGAGCAGATACCTGTACCGATGGCCGTAGCACCCATATTAACCGTCAGGAACTCCTCGGCTGCAAAGTTCAGGTTCTTGATCTCATCTTTCAGAATCGACGCAAAAGCACCAAAGGTCTGGCCCAAGGTCATCGGCACAGCATCTTCGAGCTGCGTGCGTCCCATCTTCAGGATGTGGGCAAAGGTCTTCGACTTCTCTTCAAACGCCTCGATCAGGGCCTCGAAGTGCTTCATATAGCGGAGATGCGTAGCATAGAGTCCGAGGTGAATAGCCGTAGGGTAGGCATCGTTGGTCGATTGCGAGCAGTTCACATGGTCGTTCGGCGAGCAGTACTGATACTCTCCGGCCTGATAACCCATAATCTGCAAGGCGCGGTTGGCAATCACCTCGTTGGCGTTCATGTTGGTTGAGGTGCCCGCTCCACCCTGAATCATATCCACGGGGAACTGATCGTGGTGCTTGCCCTCCAAGATTTCGAGGCAGGCCTTCGAGATGCCGTCGAACTGCGCATCGGTCAGCAAACCGAGCTGATGGTTGGCCTCGGCTGCTGCGAGCTTGGTGATTGCCAAGCCGTTGATAAAGAGGGGATAGTCGTAGAGGTGGAATTTGCTGATGGGGAAGTTCTCCACACCGCGCAGGGTCTGTACGCCATAAAGAGCCTCGACAGGAACCTCCATTTGACCAATCAGATCACTTTCGGTGCGAGTTGCACCCGAATAATTGTTTTTCATAGTCTATTTGGTATTTTTACATTTTGCAGTTTTAGCATATAAAGGTAGTAATAATTTAACAAAAACCGCATCACATACTGAAATATTGTAAAAAAAAGCCCACTCGGCAAGCGAACGGACTTTTTTCACACACAAACAATAACAAATAAAACGGTTGTTTTACTTCTACGGTGCAAAGATCGGCCGTTTTCAGATGGCAGTCAATCACCATTTATTGGTATTTTGTGTCCAATAGCGGGAAAAAGTGCTGTTTTTCTTGCACAAAAAGCGGAGCTAAAATTTCCAAAACAGAGATTTTGTACTATCTTTGCAGCGTAACCACTTCAAAACTCGAACAACCGTTCGATGATGACAATCAAAATCACACGATTTTTATGCAAGATTTAAAAGCACTCGCAGGCAAGAGTTTGTCTGAGTTGCGTGAGATCGCCACGGTGCTGGGCATCGACGGCTCCAAGATGAAAAAGCGCGAACTGATCGAGCGTATCAGCGGCGGTACGGCCCCTACAGAGGCAGAGGCCACCCCGAAAGCTGAGGCCGCAGAGGCTACGCCGACCGAGCCGAAGCGTCGCGGGCGTCGTCCGCGTCTGGCGGCGGCAGAGGTAGCCACACCCGCAGAAGAGATACCCGCCACACCTGCCGCAGAGGCCGTTACTGCTCCCGCCAAGGAGGAGAAGATGGCTGCAGCTCCCGCGGAGGCCGCTCTCCCGAAGCGCCGAGGTCGCAAGCCCAAGTCGATGATGCAGCCGCAGGCGGAAACGCCGGCAGCCGAGCCCGAAGTGGCTCACCAGCAGCCAGCTAAAGCACCCGCGGCCAAGTCGCTGGACGAAGAGATTATCACGAAAGATGATTATACGGGTGAGGTCGAAGGCGAAGGCGTGCTCGAGATCATGAGCGACGGCTACGGTTTCCTGCGCTCGGCCGACTACAACTACCTCAATTCGCCCGACGACATCTATGTTTCGCCCTCGCAGATCAAGCTCTTTGGCTTGAAGGCCGGCGACACGGTCAACGGTGTGATCCGCCCCCCGAAGGAGGGCGAGAAGTACTTCCCGCTCGTGCGTGTCAACGAGATCAACGGTCTGAAGCCCGAGTATATCCGCGACCGCGTGCAGTTTGAGTACATGACGCCGCTCTTCCCGAGCGAGAAGTTCTGCCTGACGGGCAACGGCCACAACACGCTCTCGACGCGCGTGGTAGACCTCTTTTCGCCCATCGGCAAGGGTCAGCGTGCACTGATCGTAGCACAGCCCAAGACCGGTAAGACGATGCTCCTGCAGTCGATTGCCAACGCCATTGCCGACAACCATCCCGAGGTCTATATGATCGTTCTCTTGATCGACGAGCGCCCCGAGGAGGTGACCGAGATGGCACGCAATGTCAAGGCCGAAGTGGTAGCTTCGACCTTCGATGAGCAGGCCTCGCGCCATGTGAAGGTGGCCGAGATGGTGCTCGAGAAGGCGAAGCGCATGGTAGAGTGCGGCCACGATGTGGTGATCTTCCTCGACTCGATCACGCGTCTGGCGCGTGCCTACAACTCGGTGCAGCCCGCCTCGGGTAAGGTGCTCTCGGGTGGTGTGGATGCCAACGCGCTGCACAAGCCCAAGCGCTTCTTTGGTGCAGCCCGCAACACGGAGGAGAAGGGATCGCTGACGATCATCGCCACGGCGCTCATCGACACGGGCTCGAAGATGGACGAGGTGATCTTCGAGGAGTTCAAGGGCACGGGTAACATGGAGTTGCAGCTCGACCGTCGTCTCTCGAACAAGCGCGTCTATCCGGCGGTCGATGTCATCGCTTCGAGCACGCGTCGTGAGGATCTCTTGCTGCCGCGTGAGGTGATGAACCGCACCTGGGTACTGCGCAAATACCTCTCGGATATGACCACGGTGGAGGCAATGGAGTTCCTGCAGAAGCAGATGGAGCTCACCACCTCAAATGAGGAATTCTTAGCAACTATGAACCAATAAAAACTATCAAAACCATGATGAAGAGACTTTTTGTTTTGTGTGCTGCCCTCAGCCTGACGCTCAACGCTATGGCTTGGGGACAGAAGGGCCACGATGTGACGGCCTACATCGCCGAGTTTCACCTCACTCCCGAGGCTGCTTCACGCGTAGCTGAGGTGTTGGGTGGTCGTTCGTTGGTCTACTATGCCAACTGGATGGACAATGCCAGCAACACGCCGGCCTATGCCTACTCGAAGACCTGGCACTACATGAACATCGACGCCAACGAGACCATCGCCACGCAGCCGCGCAATTCGAAAGGCGACCTGCTGACGGCCATCAACGGCATCGTGAAGCGCATCGAGAAGGGCAAACTCTCGAAGGAGGAGGAGGCCGATCAGTTGCGCATGCTGATCCACCTGGTAGGCGACATGCACTGCCCGATGCACGCCGGTCGCTCGACCGACCGCGGTGGTAACGCCGTGAAGGTGCTCTACTTCAACCGCGAGACGAACCTCCACTCGGTGTGGGACAGCTCGCTGGTGGAGTCGGCTCACAATTGGAGCTACTCGGAGTGGCAGTTCCAGATCGACCGCGCCAACCAGAGCTTCGTCGAGCAGATCCAGCAGGGCACGATCGAGGAGTGGTTCGAGGCTACGGTCAACATCGCCAAGAAGATCTATCAGGTGACCCCCGAGGGCACGAAGATCTCGTATGACTACATCGCAGCGATGACCCCCGTGATCGAGCAGCAGTTCCTTCTGGGTGGTCTGCGCCTGGCCGGTGTGCTCAATAAGCTCTACGGCACGAAGTAGGCAAAGTGCAGCAAGAGCCTCTTTAAAAACAAGGCGAGCGTGTCCGTAAGTGGACACGCTCGTCTTGTTTAGCATGAAGCCTTCCATTTAGTCAACCACCGTAAATTTGTGCTTTGATGAATTGCATGCAGTTATGCTCGCTCGTCGCTCTTACTCACGAATAGGTTTCGGTTTAACGGGACGGATCGGCAGACCGCATGCACGGTCTGCATAATGTGTATAGTGCACGGCGTCCGACTGCTGATAATAGAGTATCGGAGAATTGACTCTGTCGTTGTTCTCTATCGCCGTACCACTCCAATAATTGCCATACTGACCACCAGATTCGGGACGAGAGGCGAACTTGTTATACCTGCCCGCAGTCGGCAGGAAGATGGAGTTGCCGTTGGGGCCGGTAACCGTGATTCCGGCCACGCTGTTGAGCGTACTCAACGCCCAGGTACACTTAGTAATCAGTTCATCGATTTCTTTAGCAGTAGGCATACGCCAATCCCCCCCCAATTGGTGGCAGCGGCGTCGTAATTGGTAGTCAAATTGTAATTCGCATCGATAATGCCGGCTGCCATCAACCCGTCGGAGTATTTGTAAAATGTTGCGAAATCGTTCTTCCCCGGCCGCGGCTCCACCTCGCCCCAATTGAAGTAATCGCCATACTCCTCGGGAGCGGTAGCACCGACATTGTAGGTAGCCCACGCTACACTCAAACCAAGATCAACCGCCTCGCCGATGGTTGCCGCGGGCGCACTCTTCGTCAGCGTGATGCCGAGCGGATAGACCTTGCCCATCTCGATGGCGCGACCCTCGGGTACGGTGATGCGGCCGAGGTAGAGCTCCTCGCCAATCGTTACCTCCAACGCAATCGACTCGCCGGCGGCAAGGATGGTCGGATTGTTGAACCAGGCACGGCCGTTAGGAAGGTAGATGTAGATCGTCTCCAACTGATCGCAGGTGATCGTGATATCCGCCGTTGCGCCGCCGATCTTGGCACCCGTCACATCCAACAGCGTGATCTCCGAGATTTGGTTGTTCACCTTTTCACCCGCCACCTTGAAGGTCGGCTTGATAATGGCGGTCATCTGCCGGAACTCGAAATGCGTACCGTTGTCACTTACAGCACTCATATAGTTAAATTGCTCGTCCAATACGCCGCTTTGCTGCGTGTAGTCCATCGTAACCAAGAATGATGCAGGGTGCAAGTATATTATCGGATATGTCGCGTAGTAAGTGCCATCAAAACCACCGTCGAGCACACCCGTAAAGGTCGAAGTACCCGCTACCTGATCGAAGCGTTTGTAGCCTCCAGCTCCCTGTACCCAAAACGCCTCGTCCGAATCCTTCCAATTAACCTTCAATACCGAGCTACCGTCGTCCTCATACGCCACGCGGCCGAGGTTGCCGTTGTTGATTGTGGCCGTAACGGTGGTCAGCTGCCCCTCTTCGGGGGTGTGGGTGCTATCTTTCTGGCAACCCACGGCAAGGAGGGCTGCAAGAGCCATCACAAGGCTCATCTTCATCATCTTCTTCATCGTTCTCTGTTTTTTTCGTGATTAGTTCTCCCACCCGTCCGCATAGGTGAAATCGTTCGGGTCGCCGGTGGCTGCAAAGCCCTGCTCGGCCTTTACCTCGAAGAGCTCCAACATGGGCGCCTCGTAGTACATCGTTTGGGTCTGTTTCATAGTTATTGTTTTCTTTGTTTGATTAATGATTTCAAAGGATTTGCAAAAGTAGCACGCCGCATCTACAAAGCTGTTCGGAATCTGCAAAAAGAGCGTTCCTGATTTACAAAAAAAGCGTCCTGCACATGTCGTACAGAACGCAGCAATCAGGTGTTAAGTGGCTGATTTACGCGATTTTATTCAAGAAATCGGTGGGCGAGAGGCCCGTCACCTTGCGGAAATTGGCCCACGCGGTCGTGCGCGAACGAAAACCGACATAGTGGAAGAGCTCCTTGATGTCGCTCAGCGGGTCGCTCCGCAACGCCTCGACCACATAGTCGATGCGCCGCTTGGCGATATACTCGCTAAAGGTCAGCCCCGTGTTGCGCTTGAACGCCTCGCCGACATAGGTGCGGTTCGAGAAGACCTGCTGTGCAAGCGTGGCCAGCGTGAGGTCGGGTGTGCGCCAACCCTCGCCGCCCTCGATCACCAGCTCGATCTTCTGCCACAAGGCGTCCTCCATCGGCTGCTCCTCGGCAAGGGGCTCGGTCGCACTCGTCGTGTTGGGCGCCAGAAGACGCTCCTTCAACTCATAATAGGCCACCGAGACGAAGAAGGCACCCCACACCACCTGATGCGCCAACACCAGAAAGTGGGCATGGGTCATCTGTATGGCGAAGTGCAGCAGCCCGATGAGGCAGAAGCCCGAAGCGTAGCGCATGATGAAGCTGCGGTCGGCACTGCTTCGCTGCCAATCGTAGGGCACGAGGAAGAGAGCGAAGCAGTAGAAAAGCATGATCGTAAGGGTAGCCAACCGAAACCAGACATTGAACTCGCCGATATGCGCCCAAAGGTCGGCATAGGTATGGATCGGCGTGTAGTCGATTCCGCTACACATGCCGACGCAGACCAACAAAAGCAGGGGCGAGAAGAGGAGCGCATAGACCTTCGCGCGGCTGATCGTGGGGCGCATCACCTCCAGCGGGTAGAGGAAGAAGCTCATCTGCATGAGCAGGGGCACGAAGGTGTGCTCGGGCTCGAAGAACGCCCCATCGACCGGGGTTGTCTCGGCCCAGGTGCGGAAAATAAAGGTCAGGGTAAAAAACGCCGACAGCCAACTGAACACCGCCTGAATCGTGCGCGAGTAATCGCCGGTCTCGCTGCGACGCCTCCACACAAGAAGACCGCCGGTGAACAGAGAGATCGTCATCAGAAGAAGAAAAACAGTTGCAATATAGCGCATAAGCAGGTAAAAATCTATTTATTGTTGTTGCAGACGATAGGCCGAGGGCGACTCGCCCGTGTGCTTGCGGAAGAATCGGCCAAGGTAGGATTGATCGGGGAAGTGCATGCGGTAGGCAATCTCCTGCACCGAGAGATCCGTGGTGCGCAGGAGGAGCTTGATCTCCGTAATGACGGAGTGGTCGATGATCGACTTGGCCGTGCGCCCCGACACCTCGTGCACGATGCTCGAGAGGTAGCGCGTCGAGATGCAGAGCTCCTTGGCATAGAAGGCCACTTCGCGCTCGGTCGAGCTGTGGTGGCTGACCAATACGACAAAACGGTTGAACAGTTCGGAGCGGCGCAGCGTACTCGTGTCGGCCCGCATCTTGATCTCGGGGGTACGCATCACCTTGTCACACGCCTCCAAAAGGGCATTCTGCAGGCGGTTGCGCACAATCGTATTGCGAAAACGGTTCTCCCGATCGCGGTAGCTCAAACCGAGCATCTTGAGCCAGCTCTCCATCCCCTGAACACCATCACGCGAGAGGGTATTGACGGGGTAGGCGTGGAGGATGCGCATAAAATCGATCTCCAGACGAAAGGCCGCCTCGGCAAAAAGTTGCGGCGTGAAGGAGAAGAACTCCACCTGAAAATCGGCCGATCGACTCGTGATCGAGAAGCGCGACTCGGGAAGGATCATCACCGAATTGTTGCGACGCACCGTGCCGTGGTAATCGTTCAGCACCACTTCGGCATGTCCCTTGCGACAAAGCATGATGGCTCCATTCTCTGTGCGACCGGCGTAGTTGTCGAAATAGCCCAGGTCACTCACGCCGACCAGAAAGTGGTCAGCTTCCGGCAGTTGTAACGGATTGAGGGTGTGCGGATCCATGAATGCGATTTTATACAAACAAAGATAGTGATTTCGCAGGAAAAATACTATCTTTGTCCAATCTTTTCACGCAACGCATGAATATCTATCGACACGGATCCTTTCAACTCGAATCGGGAGCGATGCTTCCCGAGTTGGAGATTGCATACCACACCTACGGCACGCTGAACGCCGAGCGCTCAAATGTCGTATGGGTCTGCCATGCGCTGACCGCCAACTCTGATGTAGCCGATTGGTGGCCGCACACGGTGGAGAAGGGGCGTTTCCTGGATCCTGCGAAGAACTTCATCGTCTGCGCCAACACGCTCGGATCGCACTATGGAACGACCGGACCGCTCACGGTAAACCCCACAACGGGCGAGCCGTGGTATGGCGATTTCCCCACCTTCACGGTGCGCGACATGGTTGCAGCACATCGCCTGCTGGCCGAGTCGCTCGGCATCGACCGCATCAAGGCGCTCATCGGCAGCTCGATGGGTGGTTATCAGGCAGTGGAGTGGGCCGTGGAAGAGCCCAAGCGCTTTGATAAGTTGGTCTTGATTGCCACCTCAGCCAAAGCCTCCCCGTGGCTCATCGCCATCGACGAGGCGCAGCGCATGGCCATCGAGGCCGATCAAACCTTTGGCGAGCGTCGAGCCGATGCCGGCATGAAAGGAATGGCCACGGCACGCGCCATTGGCTTGGTGACCTACCGCGGTAGCGAGGGCTACAACCTCACGCAGCAGGACCACGAGCCCAATCCGACGCTCCACCGCGCCCAGACCTACCAGCGCTACCAGGGCGAGAAGCTCTGCCGTCGCTACAACGCCTACTCCTACTACGCCATTCTGCACGCGGTCGATTTCCACGATGTGGGACGCGATCGCGGCTCGCTCGAGGAGGTGCTGGCGACGATTGAGGCAGAGACGATTGCCGTCGGCCTGACGACCGATATTCTCTTCCCGCCGGCCGAGGTCAAGGCGATGCAGGAGCTGATTCCGCAGAGCCGCTACTATGAAATTGACTCACCCTTTGGGCACGACGGCTTCCTGGTTGAGCACGAACAATTGAACAACATTCTCTATCCATTTATAAATTCGGAACACGATGAGTAACATTAAAATCGGTCTGTTTGGTTTTGGCGTCGTAGGACAAGGTGTCTACGAGGTGATTCGCAAATCGAAGAACGCCCACGCCGAGATCGTAAAAATCTGCGTCAGCGACCTGAGTAAGCCGCGCAATGTAGCGGTTGACCCGGCGCTGCTGACCGACCGTGCAGAGGATATTCTCCAGAATGAGGAGATCGATCTAATTGTGGAGGTGATCAACAACGCTGACGACGCCTACCACATCGTCAAAACAGCCCTCGAGAAGGGTATTCCCGTCGTATCGGGCAGCAAGGCAATGCTCGCAAAGCACCTGCCCGAGCTGATCGAAATTCAGAAGCGCAAGGAGGTAGCGTTGCTCTACGACGCCTCGTCGTGCGGCTCGATTCCCGTGATTCGCAACCTCGAGGAGTACTACGACAACGACCTACTGTTAGAGGTGAAGGGTATCTTGAACGGCTCGTCGAACTTCATCCTTTCGCGCGTATTCGACCACAAAGAGCCCTACGAGGCGGCCTTACGCAAGGCGCAGGAGTTGGGTTTTGCCGAGACCGACCCCTCGTTCGACATCGAGGGTTATGACTCGCTCTTCAAGCTCGTGATCATCACCGTGCATGCCCTCGGTACCTATGTAGCGCCCGAGCGCATCTTCACCTACGGTATCTCGACGATGCACGACTCGGACATCCAATACGCCCGCGAGAAGGGTGTGAAGATCAAGCTCGTAGCCCAGGTGGTCAAGGTGAGCGAGGAGCACTTCACGATGTTCGTGATGCCCGAGTTCGTCAGCCCGAACAAGTACATCTACAGCGTAGACGACGAGTATAATGGCGTGGTGATTCGTGGCGAGTGCTACGACCGTCAGTTTATGTTCGGCAAGGGTGCAGGAAGCCTCCCCACCGCTTCGTCGATCCTGAGCGATGTGATGGCGCGCCAGCACAACTACCACTATGAGTATAAGAAGCAGCGATTTGAGCAGAAGCCCGACTACACGACCGACATCCTGCTCAAGATCTATGTGCGCTACTCGCAGACGAACATCCAGCATGTGTTGCACTTCGAGCAGATCCACGAGCAGTATATCTCCAGCGAGAGCAACTATGTGATCGGTGAGATTCGCCTGAGCGAGCTGATTGCCAAGCGCGAGCAGCTGCGCGCGAAGGATCTCTTCATCGCCAACATTCCGATCTTCTTCCTCAATCAGGATAACTAAACGCGTAGAAGATCTTACAGCAGAAGGGCTGTCCCACACAAGAGGGACAGCCCTTTCTCTTTTTTACCCTGCGGAACGCCCCCTACGACTCCGTGAAGTAGCGTTCATCAAGACCCAGCACAAAGGCCCCACGGCGACAGCAGGCGACAACCGCCACGCAGAGCACCAGCGCGCCATTCATGCGGAAGGGGAAGAGCTCGCTCTGCATATGAAATACCTCGCGCGCCAACGAGAGTATAAAAGGACAGACCATTACGGCCAGGTAGTTCATTGCCATCACGAACGAGAGTGCGAGGGTAGCCGAGCGCGGTGGGGCGATCGTTGCGGCCTTGTCGTAGATGATCGGTTGCATCACCCCATAGCCAAGCCCTGCGAGCAGCACGCCTACCACCATCAGCCACGGTTGGTGGAGATAGCCCACCATGATGAGCCCCACGGCTGTCAGGATGAGCGAGAGGAGGTTGGTTTTCGACTGCAGGGCGTGGATGATGCGATTTAGGAAGAGTCCCGGAAGCATAATCGCCAGGAAGAAGAGGGCGATGATCACCCCTGAGAAGGAGCTCTTCATGTGGTGGTGCTCGACCAGAAACGAGATGTCGTAGGTGATCACCAACACGGCATAGGTGATAAAGAAGTAGAAGAGCATCAGCCCCACCAATTTCTTGCGGTCGATCGCGCTGTATTGCAACTGCAAGCTCTCCTTCGGCTCGGGCAGCGAGGGTTGGTGACGCAGCGCGCCCAGGAGCAGGAGCGAGATGCCCGGAAGGGTATAGACCAGGAAGGGGAGGTGCCAATTCACCTCGGCCAGGTAGCCCGTCAGCGCCGTGGCCAGCACCAGCGCCAGGTTGTTGATCGCCGAGCTGTAGCCCAACTGCCGCACGCGCCAATCGCCCGTGAAGTACTCGACCACGAGTCCCGTCGAGAGGGGGATCACCATTCCTGCGCCAATGCCCAACAGACAGCTGATCAGAATCAGCCAAAAGATGCTCTTGGCAAAGAGGCACGCCACACCACTCAAAAAGAAGATCAGCAACCCCCAGAAGAGGATCTCAAGTTGCTGTTTTCCCTCGGATAGCTTACCCGCCACCAAGACGAAGGGGATGATCAGGAGTGAGGGAAGTGAGGTGAGCATCTGCAGTTCCAACTCGGTGGCCTTGGGAAAGATCTTCGTCAGATCGCCCAAGATGGGGGAGATGGCCAGGCCGGGCAGCGAGGCCACAGCCGAGATTGACCAGATGGCCAAAAGTGCCTGTAAGGAGATCGTTCCTTTTCCGGTATTGATTTTCATGGCGTGCGTTTCTACACTCCTTTGCAAGGCTCATACCAAGTTCCACAAGCGCGATCTATCCACGCTCGCCATTACGCACATATTCCTTTTTTTTGTATGATTAGGCGAACCAAACAACAAAAACAGAGATATGGCAACCGTAAAAATCAAGTTTCGCCCTTCGAGCGTACCAAACGAACAGGGTATCCTCTTCTATCAGATCATCCACCAACGCATCGCTCGTCAACAAAAGACCGGCTACCGCCTCTATGCTCAAGAATGGAATGCCCACACGGCTAAGGTAGTACTCCCAACAAACAACGAGGAGAGGCAAGGTTATCTGTTAACAATTATAGAACATATTCAGGTGGACCTCAGTGTGTTTCACAAGATCATCTGCAGGTTTGATCGAGATAATAAAGAGTACACCGCAGATCAAGTGATCGCTGCCTTTCTTGTCGAGAGACCTCGCATTTACCTCTTCTCATTCATGGAGGGTGTGATCACTCATCTCCAATCGATCAATCGAGTACGAACCTCCGAGAACTATGCGACTACACTCAGCAGTTTCCGCCGCTTTCGAGCGAACAAGGATCTGCCGCTTGAAGCCATCCATGGAGAGGTGATGATGGCCTACGAGAACTATTTGCAGCAACAAGGATTAACCCCCAATACCACCTCGTTTTATATGCGCAACCTGCGGGCTGTTTATAATCGCGCCGTAGAGCAAGGGCTAATTCCGCAACGCTTTCCCTTCAAACATGTCTACACAGGGGTGGAGAAGACGATCAAACGAGCCATTCCGCTGAAAGTCATCAAGCAAATCAAAGGGCTGGATTTTCCGTCGAATCCAACCTTTTCCTTTGCACGCGATATGTTCCTGTTCAGTTTCTACACCCGCGGCATGTCGTTCGTCGATATGGCTTATCTACGCAAAAGTGATCTACGACATAGAGTCTTGTCCTATCGCCGTCGCAAAACCGGACAACGCCTCATCATCAAGTGGGAGCAATGTATGCAAGAGATTGTAGAGAAATACAACACGGAGCACTCCGACTACCTGCTTCCGATCATCAAGCCTCACAGCCTCATCGATGTGCGCAAACAATATATCTACACGGCACACAACATCAATCGCTGCCTGAAGATCATCGGCCGCCAACTCGGACTCACTATTCCGCTTACGCTCTATGTGGCTCGCCACGCTTGGGCGAGCATCGCAAAGAGCAAGCAGGTCCCTTTGTCTGTCATCAGCGATGGGCTTGGCCACGATTCAGAGCGCACGACTCGCATCTATCTGGCATCGTTAGACACTACGGCCATCGACCGAGCGAACCACATCATCTTAAAATCGTTATAGGGGGAGTTTAAAACAGGATTATTCTCTTTGTAAGAGAGGTGATTGTTGGTGCAAAGGTACATATTTTTTTTGAAAAGCACACATTTATACCATAAGAAATCATATTTAATAGCCCACCTCGCTTCTGCAATGCCAATTTGTTGAACAAATCGCAGACATTCAACTCTATAAACCTCTCTATACCTGCTTCTTATTTTGCAGATACCATCTCTTACAAAGAGAAGTGACGATTGTAGAGAGAAAACAAGAACTTTATTTTAACCACAAATTATTAATTATCAACATTTTGCTATTATGGAAATGAAAATCTATGAGACGCCGCAGCTCGAGGTATTGGAGTTGGCGGTAGAGCAGGGCTTTGCTGCATCGAATGCAACCGGCGAGGACTGGGGCTTTGAGGGTGGACAAGGTTAATCGCTCACAAAAACCAAGAGCACACAAATTTAAAGTTTAACAAAACCAAACAATGAACAAATTTTATTATTTATTGGGTTTTCTCGCACTGGGTTTGATGACCTCGTGCCAGAAAGACGAGCAGCTGACAGAGGCCGTGCAGCCCGAAGAGCAGATCGTTGTAACTGCCAGTTTGGAGTCGACGACGGGTCGTACCGAGTTGGGCTTCGTTGACGGTGCCTACAAGACCTTATGGTCGAAGAACGATGCCATCAGCTTCCTCTACAGAGGCAAACACTACAAGTATGACCTGAGCGAGGGTTGCGAGGGTACGGTTACGGCCGATTTTGAGTACAACCCCTGCTTTGGTAACATCTCCGGTAGCATTGAGAGCGGAGTCAACAAGTCGCTCTTCATCGGTGTATACCCCTTCTCTGCCGAGACGAAGGTTGCCCAGAGTGGCGATGACATCGTTGTAAACACGGCAATTCCCACCCAGCAGATTTTTGCTCCGAACTCATTCGGCCAGGAGGCCTCGCCGATGGTGGCCGTTTCGCAGTATGCACCCGACTTCTCGTTCAAGAACCTGGCGAGCTGCTTGGTATTGCCGCTGAAGGGTGAGGGCAAGATTTACTACGCCACCTTAGAGAGCAAGGCTCACAAGATCGCCGGTGCTACGGTTGCTACGGCAGTGGCTGCCGATGAGTGGATTCCTACGGTAGCAATAGCCGAGGAGGGCGCACAGAAGATCGTGTTGGCTTGCGGCGAGAATGGTGTTGAGTTGAACGCAGAGGAGGCTACGAACTTCTTCTTCGTGTTGGCTCCCGGTACCTACGAGGCCAACGACCTGGTGATCACCTTCTACGATCAGTTTGGCAACTATTTCAAGACCGAGATTACCGCCGAGAATACTTTCAAGCGCTCGGTTAGCCTGCAGTTCAGCGCGCGAACCTTCGAGGTTCAGGGCATGGAGGAGGTTGATCTTTGGCTGAAGGCAATTGCTCCTGCTTATGCGCACGCAGAGCGCATCATTCCTTCGTTGAATGATGTAAATGTTGAAGAGTGGATCAAAGGGCTGGTAAACCATGATGATGACATCGTTACGCTGATCGAGCGCGTAATGCTTGCTTCGTCGCTGGGTGAGTATAAGAAGGTATATGAAATCTTGGGTGGCATCCCCGGCTTTGTAAAAGAGGCTAAAACATTTGAGGTTACGGGTGTTGCTAAGCGCGAGGTAATCTACGACTATGTAGATTATGTTAACGACAAAATTGCTGAGGTAAATGCCATTCAGAATGTCGACGAGTTCTTGGCTTATATTAACAAGAATGGTTTGGACAAGTATGCTGAAGAGTTTGGAACCATTGGTGATTGGGTTGAGTCTTTCGGCATCACCTCTGGCGACGGTGACGAATTGATCGAGGAGGAGAAATTCAAGCAAAAGCGCGCAAAGGCTGTTCAGTCCGTTAAGGATGAATTGGCAAAGTTGGAGGCTCTGACCGTACCGGAAGATCTCGAGAGCAAGCGTCAGAGCAATATCGCTAAAGCGCAGGACTTCCTCGCAAATGAGCCGAATCTTTCGAATGAGGATTTTGAAACAGCGTTCAAGGCTCTCTATTTAGAAGGTATTCGCAAGCAAACAGGCACCCAGTTGGGGTTTATTCCCATTTATACTACATATTACTCGGAGTATCTGGGTAGCCTAACATGGGGTCTCTTTGCCGCATCGGATTATCTCGGTCAGCTCACCGGAAGCAGTTTGTTGGCTGATGTAATGGATATCAATGTTATTAAGTACCTACAGGAGAATGCAAACAACAAAGAGTCACTGACTTACAGACTGCTCAGCCTGGTATTCGACAATGAAGAGTTCCTTGCGTCGATGAAGGAGACACTTGCTGAGATTGTTGCAGAAATCCAGCAGAATGAAGACATCAATACGAATATCGAGAATCAGAATCAGCAGGTTGCAACTACTCTCGGTGTAGTAATTGGTGAGGCTCAGAACGATGCATTCAACAAACTTAATCAGCTTATGATTGACGCTGCCGACAATCGTCTTTGGAGTCTCTTTAAGACGGTGCTCAACAGAAATGAGACCGTAAATCTCTTCAAGAAATACAATCTGATTGATGTCCACACAGCACTCGAGGATCTGTGCGCGATCATTGATAGCCTGATTAAATATGACAAGGTAGGCAAGACTGTGTATACGATCGATACGGATTCGTATATCGAGGGTGAGAGCTATTGGATCTATCAGTACGAACCTACAATCTAAACCTTCTCCATTTTATTCATACACACACTCGAAGAGACTTGCTGCTTGCAGCAGGTCTCTTTTTTTATCGCCTTGCCACCCACTGCCGCGGGAAAGGAAAGGAAAAAGACAACCACCCTTCAATGCGCCAACCGTTCGAGCGTGAGGAGTAGATCTATCTATCTCTATGCGGTCAATATCCGCCAACAAGCGAATGGTAGGATCGCAAAATAAAACGAGCAGCTCTCGCGGGAGAACTGCTCGTTTATCTTGTGTTAAATGGTGCGCTATTACTCGCGTACGCAGCGCACCGAAGCACCATTGGCGCGACCCAGCGCAAAGTCGGTACGCAGGCCGCTCTTCGACACCTCATCCTTCTTCATCCAGTAGACGAAAGCCTTGCCGTCGGCCGTCCAATTGTAACCCACCCAGGGCTGCGCCTCCATAGCAACATTGCGCACGAGCGAGTCGTCGTAGAGGTTTTGGATCGTACCGTCGAGGTAGATGCGGCGACCGGCAGCGAAGTAGAACGACGAGGTCGTGCCATCGGTCAGCGTCCAACCGTACTGGTTCGCATAGTGCTGTCCGTCGAGCGTCAGGTCGTCGGCAATCGTCAGATTGGCAAAGGCCGAAACGGGGGCTACACGCCAGCCGTAGGGGCAGGGGTCGTTGATCGTCTTGGTCGTCGCGCTCCAGCCCTTCACCTCGTTGGTGATCGTACGGCACCAATCGGCATCCTTCTGCTCGGTGGTGATGAAGTGGGTCGGGTTGGCATGTGCATACTCATACGAGCCGCCCTCCTCCGACGAAATGACAGAGAGGGTCACCGTCTTGTAATTACCATCGTAGAGCGTGGTCGTGAAGCTCGAGGCTGCATTATAGGATGCCGGACCCGGGAAGGGATCCTTGCGACCCCACTGGTAGTAGAGGCCATAGGATTTCAGCGTCGAATCCTGATCCTTCGTGTTGTTGAGCAGCGCACCCAGCTGACGGCTCATCACCGTGTAGTTGCCGTAGTTCAACGCATCCTCGGCGGGGTTGTAGTCGGCCATCCAGATGTGCCAGCTCCACAGCAGGTTATTATCCGCATCGTAAGCACCGATCAGCGCGTTGCCCGGTACGAGATACTTCTTCTCATCGTTATCGGACGAGATGTAGAACGAACACTTGCCATCCTCGTAGTTCAGGTACTGCACCAGGTTGCGACCCGTCTGCCAGATCACGGCTAGGTGGTCGGGGTTGATCGTACCCTGACCGTTGCCCTTGATCGTAGCGTCGAAGGTGTAGTGGGTGTTGGGCGTCGGGGTCAGGTAGCAGTTAGCGGGCTGCTCCGAGAAGTCCACCTCCTCGACATTCAGCGCCACATAGAGCGAGGCACCGATCAACTCACCGCCCTTTGTCACGCCGTTCAGACGCACCGAACCGATCGTCGCAAGCTCGTCGTTCTGCTCGGGAGCGGTCACCGTCAGCGTGCGGTTTGCCATGTTGATCACCGGCTCGGGCCAACCCTCAGGGTAGGAGCCCAGCGAGTAGGTCTTGATGTTCACACCCGAGAACGAAACCGTAGCCGTCTCGCCCCAATCGAGGAAGAGGGCCGTCGGGTTGAGTTTCACCTCTCCGTCATTATCGTCATCATTGCTGCAAGCTGCAACAAAGAGCACCGCAAAGGCCAGGAGGCTCCATTTAAATATCTCTTTCATAAATTGCATAGCTTCGTTTTAGTTAAAATCTTGGCAAAGATAGCACAAAACCTCCAAATAAGCAGTCGGAAATGTGCAAAAATTCACGCTTTACCCTCTACGAACGCAAAAAAATCGAATTTATTATTGGCAGAGAAATTCAATGTAGGATTTTATAGCCGCCTGACACACCGGGCAGAAGGCCTCCACACCCCGAAAACTATTCATCAGGCAGTGTTGCGCCGGACGGTAGATTCCCTTCGAGACATAGCCGCCACCCTCATAAACGCCCACGCAGTCGCGGTACTGCTCCGCGACGGGGGTAGGGATCGGCGTCTGCTGATCGAGCAGGGCACGCCAGAGTTCCTTCTGCTCAAAATCGACCAGCGTCGTGAGGTTCGGCTCCCAGGGCTCGAGGCGCTTGTTGTACATCGACTCATCGTAGGCAGTCGTTCCCACATACTCGTCACCAAGCCCCATCAGCAGGTGACCGAACTCATGGATGTAGATCTTGCCCGTAAAGCCCGGATTGTGCGCCGCGCTGATGCCGTAGAAGTTGAAGATACCGCCACCGCCATACTTCTGTGTATTGGAGAGGACATAGATGTACTCATAGGGAACATGTGCCGCCAGGTCGCGCAGACGCTGCTGATCGGCAACCGTCTGGTAGCGTTCCGAATCGAAGGTCGTGAAGTTGGCATCGCACGCCGTCTCACGCCAGATATGCTCGGCAGGGATCGTCACGCCCGACTCCTCAGAGGGGGCCCACACGGCGCGGATGTTGAAGCGCTCCTTCAGCTCCGTGTAGGGGGCATAGGCGAACATCGCCTCGGCAAAGGCTCGACACGCCTCCTCAAACTTGGCACGCTCCTCACGGCTGTAGCCCTCGGGCAGAACCACAATATCGACGCGATGCTCGGGAGCACCGTGGTAGACCACATCGAAAGTCTCAAAGCGCGGACGCATCTGCTCGACCCAATAGCTCTCGGGGTCGATCTTTTGGCTGTAACGCAACTCAAACTCACCCTTGCGATTGCGCCCGTAGAACTCGATGCGACAGGGACGCTTCGGGTAGGGGAAGACCACAGCTTCGGCATAGGCACGCTCGACCGATTGCGCCTCCTCGGTAGCCTGCCACTCGTTGAAGAGCGTACAGTAGCCACGCGAGTAGATCTCGCGCCCCTCCTCCAAATCGACGATGCGGAAGCGCTGGTTGCCCAGATTTGTCGTGTCGCAGAGGGAGCGTTTCGACCCCGCCCAATAGGGCTCGGCCTTCAAGCCGTTGTAGTAGTAGTGTTCGCTCGTGGCGTTGCCGGCGTGCTGGTAGTCGAAGCGCATCGTGCGATCGAAGAAGTAGCGATCGAACTCGACCTGTGCCGTAGCCGAAAGCGTGCCCAGCAACGCAGCCAATAGCAGTAGTTTTTTCATGCGAAAAGGGTAGTTTTCTATGCAAATAATAGGAGTAAAGCCGAAGCCAAACTCCTATTATTCAAAATTGTAGGATTGATTACTTAAAGCTATTTCTTCTCTGGTTTGCCGATTGTCTCTCGCATCTGCGTATCGGCCATGATGTTCTTCATCTTGTAGTAGTCCATAATGCCCAGGTTGCCGTTGCGGAACGCCTCAGCCATCGCCATCGGCACCTCGGCCTCGGCCAAAATCACCTTGGCGCGCGCCTCCTGAGCCTTGGCCTTATTCTCCTGCTCGAGCGCTACCGCCATCGCGCGACGCTCCTCGGCCTTGGCCTGTGCAATGTTCTTGTCGGCCTCCGCCTGGTCCATCTGCAACTGCGCACCAATATTCTTACCCACATCGATGTCGGCAATATCGATCGAGAGAATCTCGAAGGCCGTACCCGCATCGAGACCCTTCTCGAGCACCACACGCGAGATCGAATCGGGATTCTCGAGCACGATCTTATGCGAAGCTGCCGAACCGATCGACGAGACGATACCCTCACCGACACGCGCCAGGACGGTCTCCTCGCCGGCACCACCCACGAGCTGCTTGATGTTGGCACGCACCGTCACGCGCGCCTTGGCGATGAGCTGAATACCATCCTTCGCCACGGCAGCCACGGGAGGCGTGTTGATCACCTTCGGGTTTACCGACATCTGCACCGCCTCAAAAACATCGCGACCGGCTAGATCGATTGCCGTGGCCATCTTGAAGTCGAGGTTGATGTTGGCCTTCTGGGCCGACACGAGCGCATGTACGACATTCGTCACATTACCACCGGCCAAGTAGTGTGCCTCCAACTCGTTCGGATTGAGATGCAGGCCGGCCTTCGTGCTCTCGATCATCGACGAGACGATCGTCGAGGGGGGCACCTTGCGCCAACGCATCAGGATCAGTTGCAGCAGGCTGATGCGCACACCCGACACCAGCGCCGAGAACCACAGACCTACCGGAATAAAGTAAAAGATCAGCCAAATGGCGACCAGCGAAACGAATGCCAACAAGGCAACAATTCCCATATCCATATCCATATTCATAACGGTTTAGTTTTAGTTGGTTTTCTTGACAATCACATTGAAATTCTCGAAGCCTACGACCTCGACCTCCTGCTTGGGGTCGATGTAGACATCGGTCGACTTGGCCTCGTAGCTCTTACCGCCAATCTCCACCTTGCCCATCGGTGCCAGGCGCGAGATCGTGCGACCACGCTCGCCGATCTTCAACTCCTCGGCCGGGGTGGGCATGCTCGACGACTTGAGCTCCTGCTCGAGCGAGAGGCGCTGCCAGGTCTTGGCACGCAACGAGATCACCACAGCCACGAGCGAGATCACCAGCACTACGACAAGCGTTGCGATGCCTGCTGTTGTCCCCAGCTTCGTAAAGGCCAAATAGATGGCACTACCGTCGCAGACCAAAGCCAAGAGTGCACCGATCGAGACTCCGGGCAGCAGCACAATTTCCACCACCAAGAAGAGCAGTCCCAGCAGGACCAAAAGTGCAATGTACCACATACTTATCTATCTGTTTTTAGGTTCGTTCTTATTGATTCAGCTCAACCACCTTGATCTCCAACGCAGCATTGGCAGCCTGCATCTGTGCCGCCGTATCCTCCGCCTTGGAGCGGCTATCGAAGGTGCCAATCACATAGCGCGAAGCACCGATGCGCGACACCTCGGCCGTCGGATGGGCCGTGCGAAGTGCCGTGAGTACCTCATCACCCAGCGCCGCGACACCCGTGATCTCGAGGCGGAAGCCCGATACAGTTGCTGTGGGCATCGGGTCGGTGCTCAGGTTGCGATACTCGCCATCGATCCAAACAACCACCTCCGGGCGCACAAAGCCGCGCTTCTTGAGGCGATCCTGCGCTGTGAGTGCCTCATCATAGGTAGCAAAGCCTCCTGCATAGTAGCACCATTTACCCGCATCGTTCACCTGGTAGTAGATCGGTGCCGTACCACGGAAGATCGTCACCGGGCGCTTCGCCGTAAACTCACCGAGCAGGATACGATAGATCGTACCGCGCTGGTAGATCTTACACTCGGGAATGGGGTTCTGGGTCGTATACTGCGGACGCGGAGCGAAGCTCAACGTGTCGTAGTCGATGAAGTAGCGCTCCTGCAGCTTGATGCGCGGCAGGCGATAATCGATCGTCGAGAGTTGCTCACGAATTCCACGCAGCGAATCCACCGCCTCGGCGAGGAAGAGTTCCCCGGCAACCGCCGTTTCGTAATCAACCAACGCCTGCTTGCGCAAGAAGTAGTCGACCAACTCATCGGAGGCCGTCTCGCCCTGCAGAGCACGCACCTCGCGCATCGTGCGGGCATGACGCTCCTGCTGCTTATCGAGCACCTGCTCCTTGCGCAGCGCCTCCATCAGGTAGTCGTAGGCGTAGCACTTGTTGTCGTAGATGTAGTTCCAAGCCTCGGCCAACTGATCCGAAAGGGTAGTGTTCAGACGCTGCAACGAGTCGACCCCCTGCTGCAAAGCGAGCGCCTCAGCTTCGGTCGGCACCTCAGCATAGGCGGCTGCCTGCTCGCTCATCGAGAGGTAGTTGGCCAGGTATCCGTTGACAAGCTCCACCACACGCATCTCATACTGCTGCGCACGGCGCAAGGAGGCGTAATCCTGGCGCGTCAGGTGCTGTGCGAAGGGGCGGTTCTCGATCAGGTTGCGACGCTTGAGCGAATCGGGAATACCTCCCTGCAGGCGCTGTTCGGCCTCCTGCTGTGCAGCTGTGGTATTTAGGTTGGCCAAAACCCACTCCTGCTCGATGGCGCCGATGCGGTTACCCACACGCCCCTTGGCGTTGCGCACCTCGAAGATGTGGTTCTCGGCTTGAAGGATCTCCTGTGCATACTGCTGGCGGTTCGCGGGATCCTCACGCAACTGTTTGCGGATGCGGATGATTGCGGCCGAGATCGAATCCTCACGCATCTGCAGCACCGCATCCTCCTGCAAAAGAGTCATATACTCGGAGTGCTCCTCCAGGCCTGCGATACGAGCCTGCACACGCTGCTGCGCGGCAGCCGTAGCCACAGCGAAGAGCATCAACGAAAAAGTCACATATAATTTACGCATATTCATCGTCTATTTCCACCATTTAATCATGAAGAGTTGCAACAAGCCGAAAATCTCCAAACGGCCAAAGAGCATCAAGAGCGAATCGACCCACTTCATCACCACGGGCATCGAGGCAAAGTTGTTCATCGATCCCACCTCACCAAAGCCCGGGCCCACATTACCCATGCAGGAGACGGCACCCGTGAAGGCCGTAGTCATATCGAGCCCGAAGAGCGTTCCAATCAGCGCACCGAGGAGAATCAGCATCAGGTAGGCCACAATGAAGACCATCACCGCGTAGAGCATCTCATTATCCTGCACCATACCATCCAGACGCACACGCACCACGGCATTCGGGTGGCGCTGCTGCTGCAATTTTGCCTTCAGCATCTTGATAGCCAGCAACAGGCGGTTCACCTTCACACCACCCGAGGTTGATCCCGAGCAGGAGCAGATGATCGAACAGAAGATCAGGATGATGATGGCAAACGGCGTCCAAAGGTTCGTATCGGCTGTAGCGAAGCCACTCGTCGTGATAAGCGAGGTCACCTGGAAGATGGCGTGACGGAACGAAGCCAGGAGCGTATGGTAGTTACCCGCTGCAAAGAGGCTGATGGCGATCAAGAGCGACGCACCGAGGATGATCGCCAGGTAGTGTCGTGTCACCTCCGAGCGGAAGAGGTTGTTGTGCTTACCCGTCACCGTAGCGTAGATCAGACCGAAGTGGATACCCGAGGTGGCCATGGTCACGATCAAAATGAACTCGATGAGCGGGTTGTTGTAGAAGGCGATGCTGAGGTTCTTGGTCGAGAATCCGCTTGTAGCGGCTGCCGACATGGCGTGGCAGAGTGCATCGAACCAATTCATACCGGCCAGCTTGAGCGAGAGGAGCGAAAGCGCCGTCAAACCCAGATAGACCACCATGAGGATCTGCACGATGACCTGCGTACGGTAGCGGAAGTTATCACGCGCCAGGGTTGACATCTCCACATTCGAGAGCATCATCCTACTGC
The DNA here is from genome assembly GCA_017555105.1 of Alistipes sp. Classification (GTDB taxonomy): domain Bacteria; phylum Bacteroidota; class Bacteroidia; order Bacteroidales; family Rikenellaceae; genus Alistipes. The sequence goes on along the minus strand of JAFZHB010000004.1, from coordinate 57,115 downwards.
GACCCATCGAAGGGAGAATCACCAGGGCGAACATCACGACACCCATACCGCCAATCCAAGTCGACGAGAAGCGCCAGAACTGCAGACCGCGCGGCAGCGACTCGATATCTTCAAGCACCGTAGCACCGGTAGTCGTGAAGCCCGAAACGCTCTCAAACCAGGCGTTGATGGGGGAGAACTCGCCTCCCCAGATCAGGTAGGGGAAGGTACCCACCACACAAGCCACGAGCCACGAGCCAACCACCACGGCAAAACCCTCCTTCATCGAGAGTTGCCCCTTCTTGCTGACGAAGATCTGCGGGAAAGCGCCCAGCAGTGCTGTCAGCAGCGCAGAGAGCAGCAGGGGATAGAAGGCTGAGTCCATGCCGTTGTAGTAGGATACTCCTACCGAGATCAGCATGAACGAGGCGATGAACAACATCACCACGCCTACATATCGCAATACTACATCAAAACGCATCGTGTCGAGGTTTTAGGATTTGGCCTGGCGTGCCTGGTTGATCAGCTGCTCGATCTTCTCTTTCAGTTCGAGCAACTCATCCTTGCACTCCTCCTTGACCACAAAGGGCACTTTGAAGGCGAGGTAGTTTCCCAGACTCTTATTGATACCGAGCACCGGATTGACGCAATAGATGGTCATGAAGTAGTAGAACATCAACACGATGGCGATCATCACTGCCAGCGAGATCAGCACCGGCGTCACGGCGCGATAGGCATTCTTCTTCATCTGCTCGGTACGCGGCGCGAGCGAGCTCTGCGTCGAGGTCATATAGGCCTTCACGGCGGCCGTCAGGCGGTTGTACGAAGCCTCAAACTCCTCGGTATACCACCCGTCGGGGCGGGCGTGCTCCTCGGGATGGAGCATCGGCTCCACCTGCGCAATCCAGAGCGAATCATCGTGGGGGAGTGTATCGGCCAGAATAGCGGCAGCGGCCTCCTGCTCGGCTCGGCGGGCACTGCGCGTGAGGTAGCCATCGACCAGCACCTTCATCTCGGTCGTAGCGAAGGACAACGAGTCCAGGAACGAGCGGTCGAGCGCCTCGTGGCGCGCTGTCAGGTGAACATTCTCGAGGCGTGCCATCGCAGCACGGCAGAGGCTGTCGTAGCCCCTGTCAGAGAGAACCGAGCGGTGGATCAGGGCCACATTCAGTTCGTGGGCGGCATCGAGCATCTCCTTCGCCAGCTCGATGTTGCGACGGCTGGCAGCCAGGATATCACCCGTGCCTCGGCTCAGGCGGTTGAGTTCAACAAAGGAGAGCATGCCCGAGATGAAAAGCAGGCAGGCGATGCTCAGAAAACTCACCGTAATTCGTTTGCGCATACCGGTCATAGTGGTACTCCGTATCGTTAAGATGACTATATTATGTGCAAATATAGTAATTATTCGATAATCTCACCCAACAAATCATCGTTTTCATCGATCCCGTGCAGTTTTACACGGCAAATCGTGTTGATACGACTCTTATCGTAGGGTGCTTTGACGCGGCGGTAAGCTCCCGTGAAGCCAAACATCATGCCGCCCTTCATCGTACTCTCGAAGAGCACCTCCTCCTCGCGACCCACCGCTTGCGCACAGAAATCGCGGTGCAGACGGGCGCACAGAGCCTCCAACTCGGCCACTCGGCGCGTAGCTACCGACGACTGCACCTTGCCGGGCAACTCAACGGCGGGCGTACCCGGTCGCTCCGAGAAGGGGAAGATGTGGAGAAAGGCGGGAGCGATGTGCTCCAAGAAATCATAGGTCGTGCGGAACTCCTCCTCCGTTTCACCCGGGAAGCCGACAATGACATCGATGCCGATGAAGGCGTCGGGCATACGACGCCGCACCGCCGCGATGCGCTCCTCGAACTTCGCCTGCGTGTAACGACGACGCATCAAGGCGAGAATCTTATCCGATCCGCTCTGGATCGGGATGTGGAAATGGTGCTGGAACTTGGGCGACGAGGCGCAGAAGTCGATGATCTCGTCGGTCAAGAGGTTCGGTTCGATCGAGGAGATGCGATAGCGCTCGATCCCCTCCACAGCATCCAAGGCGCGCAGCAGGTCGAGGAACGACTCGCCCGTTGTGCGGCCGAAATCGCCCGTATTGATACCCGTGATCACAATCTCCTGCTGACCGGCTGCGGCAATCTGCTCCGCTTCGCGCACCAGGTCGGCAATCGGCATATTGCGGCTGCTGCCTCGGGCATAGTGAATCGTGCAGTAGGAGCACTTGTAATCGCACCCATCCTGCACCTTGAGATAGGCGCGAGTACGGTCGCCGGACGAGAAGGCGGCAAAGAAGCGCGTCAGCTCGGCCACGGAGCAGGCGGTTACCTCCGCAGAGCCCTGTTTTGAGAGTTCAAGCACGCGTTGATATAAATCTCCCTTATCGTTGTTGCTCAACACAATATCAACACCCTCAATCTGCGCAATATCGTAGGGTTTGAGCTGCGCATAACAGCCCGTTACAGCGATGATTGCATCGGGATTTCGGCGGTGGAGTTTACGGATCAGATTGCGACATTTCTTGTCGGCATGCTCGGTCACCGAGCAGCTGTTGATCACACAAATATCGGCCGCCTCATTCGGAGCGACACGCACAAAACCACCCTCGACAAACTGGCGTGCGAGGGTCGAAGACTCTGCAAAGTTGAGTTTGCAGCCTAAAGTATGAAAATTGACTCTGCGAGGTTGCATCAAAAAAATGTTTCTTTACGCTTTTTCCGTTGCGAAAATACGAAATCTTACGCGAAAGAGGAGGGCTTTTCCAATAAAAAAATGTAAATTTGCGCGCTTTTTAAGGGAATCATGGAGTTTTTCGCAGACTTGATCCAATACGGCTACCTTGCCAACGCCTTTTGGGCGGCGATCCTTTCGGGGATCACCTGCTCGCTCATCGGCACCTACATCGTCAGCCGCAGACTGGTCTTTCTGGCCGGTGGTGTGACCCACGCCTCATTTGGCGGATTGGGTCTCGCCCTCTACTTGGGGGTCAATCCCATCGGCGGTGCGATGCTCTTTGCGCTCTTTTCGGCACTCGGCATCGAGTGGGCTGGCCAGCACGGGCGCATCCGCGAGGACTCGGCCATCGGCATCATTTGGTCGATCGGCATGGCGCTGGGAGCGCTCTTTCTCTACCTCACACCGGGCTACGCCTCGGGCGATCTGTCAGCCTACCTCTTCGGTTCGATCGTGACGGTCACCGACGAGGATATCCGAGCCCTGGCGCTGCTGACGCTTGTTTTGGTGGTCGGAGCGCTGCTGTGGTTGCGACCGATCATGTACATCGCCTTCGATCGCTCCTTCGCCCGGACACGCGGCATGGCGGTCGCGGGGGTCAGCTACCTGATGGCGGCGCTGATGGCCGTCACGATTGTGCTGGCGATCCGCATGATGGGCATCGTGCTACTCATCTCGCTCATTACCATGCCCGTAGTGATTGCTAACACGCTCTTTCGTTCGTTCCGCACCATCGCCCTCGTAGCACCGCTCGTGGGTATTGTCGGCAACCTCACGGGACTCATTTTGAGCTACTCGTGGGAGGTGCCTCCCGGAACTTCGATCATATTTACCCTCACCGTTGGGTTAATTGCGGTAAAACTATTAACTTTGTGTCGAAATAAATTGAAAGCTGCGGCATGAAAACGATCCATAAACTCGTGCTCAAATCCTATTTGGGCCCCATGATTCTCACCTTCTTCATCGTCATGTTTGTCTTGATGATGAACATCGTGTGGCGCTACATCGACGAGCTGGTCGGTAAGGGCCTCAGCGCAGGCATCATCATCGAGCTGATGACCTACTTTATGGCCAATATGCTGCCGCTCGGTCTGCCATTGGCTGTGCTGTTGGCAGCTATTATGACGCTGGGTAACCTGGGCGAGAACTACGAGTTGCTGGCTATGAAGTCGGCCGGCATGTCGCTCGTGCAGATCACCAAGCCGCTGATCATCCTCGTGGGGCTGATCTCGGTCGGCAGCTTCTTCATCGGCAACGACCTGGTGCCGTACGCCAACAAGAAGGTCCTCAGCATCCTCTACGACATCCGACAACAGAAACAGAACCTCGAGTTCCAGGACGGCCTCTTCTTCAACGGCATTGACGATATGTCGATCCGCGTAGGCCACCAAGACCCCACGACGCACCTGCTGACCGATGTGCTTATCTACGACAACCGCTCGGCGAGCGGCAACATGAATACGATTGTAGCCGACTCGGGCTACATCCGCCTCTCGGACGATAAGCGTTTCCTGCTCGTCACGCTCTACAACGGCGAGATGTATGAGCAGACGCGCTCGACAGCCGGCAGCAACTGGTACATCAAGAGTTCGATGCGCCACCACATCTTCGAGCATCAGGAGCAAGTTATTCCGATGACGGGCTTCGACCTGGGTCGTTCGGATTCAAATCAGTTCTCCAACAGCCAGACGAAGGATGTGCGTGCCCTGCAGCACGACATCGATTCGCTCGAGATGCTGGTCAACACATCGACCAACCGCTCCTACGAGCCGCTGCTCAAGGAGCGCATCTTCGCCAAGGACCACTCGGTGTTGAAGCTCCCCGACAGCCTGCGCATCGACCACACGGACTACTACGACGCCCTGTTGCTCGACTCGATCGCACAGCTCTCGACGCGCGACAAAGAGCGTGTTTGGGACGCAGCCCGCGCCTCGGCCAAGAACTCGCGTAACCTCTTCTCGTTCGACGAGTCGAACGCCAAGCAGGCCCTCACGCAGCTCTACCGTTCGAAAGTGGAGTGGCACAAGAAGCTCTCGCTGCCCGTCTCGATCTTGATCTTCTTCCTGATCGGCGCGCCGCTCGGAGCAATTATCCGCAAGGGTGGTTTGGGTATGCCGGTGGTTATTTCGGTGCTCTTCTTCGTGATCTACTACATGATCTCGCTCACGGGTGAAAAGGCCACCAAAGAGGGTAACTGGGACGCTGTACTCGGCATGTGGATCTCTACCATCGTGCTTTCGCCCATTGCCGTCTACCTGACCTATAAGGCCACGAACGACTCGACACTGCTCGATACGGATTGGTATGCCGGCCGCATCAAGGCCATCCAGGAGCGCATCGAGCCCTACACGGCGTGGTGCAAAAACAAATTCAAGATCAATATCAAGCATAAGAAATAATGGAACAACAGAGTGTATTAAATAGCATCGAAGAGGCTATCGAGGATTTCCGCCAAGGCAAGGTAGTCATCGTAGTCGATGATGAGGATCGCGAAAACGAGGGCGACTTCATCGTAGCAGCCGAGCTTGTCACCCCCGAGGTGGTAAATTTCATGCTGCACGAGGGTCGTGGTGTGCTCTGCGCACCGCTCTCGGAGAAGCGTTGCGACGAGCTGGGGCTGCAGATGATGGAGGAGAACAACACCTCGCTGCTCGGCACCCCCTTCACCGTTTCGTGCGACCTGCTGGGTCACGGCTGCACCACGGGTGTTTCGGCTGCTGACCGTGCCGCCACGCTGCGCGCATTGGCCAACCCCGAGACTTTGCCCACCGACCTGGGTCGTCCGGGTCACATCAACCCCCTGCGTGCTCGCGACCGTGGCGTATTGCGCCGTCCGGGGCACACAGAGGCCGCTATTGACCTGGCGCGTCTGGCCGGCTTGCAGCCTGCCGGTGTGCTGATCGAGGTGATGAATGAGGATGGCACGATGGCGCGCCTGCCCCAGCTGGTGGAGATCGCCAAGAAGCACGACTTGAAGCTCATCTCGATTGCGCAGCTCATTGCCTACCGCCTGCAGGAGGAGTCGCTCATCGAGCGCGGCGTAACCGTACCCCTGCCGACCGAGTGGGGTGAGTTCCAGATCACGCCCTTCCGCCAGAAGTCGAACGGCGTGGAGCATGTAGCCCTGACGAAGGGCACCTGGAGCGAGGATGAGCCGGTCTTGATCCGCGTACACTCGTCGTGCGCCACGGGCGATATCTTTGGTTCGTATCGTTGCGACTGCGGCGACCAACTGCACCAGGCGATGCAGATGATCGAGCGTGAGGGCAAAGGTGCGGTGATCTACCTCAATCAGGAGGGTCGTGGCATCGGCCTCTGCAACAAGATCCACGCCTACAAATTGCAGGATCAGGGTCTGGACACGGTGGATGCCAACCTGCAGCTCGGCTTCAAGGCCGACGAGCGCGACTACGGCGTGGGTGCAAGCATCATCCGTGAGCTGGGCATCCGCAAGATGCGTCTGATGACCAACAATCCCTCGAAGAAGGTGGGATTGGAGGGCTACGGCCTGACGATCGACGAGATTGTGCCGATCGTGATCAAGCCCAACTCCTACAACGAGCGCTACCTCTCGACGAAGCAGGAGCGCATGAATCACACGCTGGGTCTGGAGAAAAAATAGGGTAGAGGGATGAACGCCAAGGATCTACGCATTGTCTTTATGGGCACGCCCGAGTTTGCCGTGCCCTCGCTGCGTGCGCTGGTGGAGGGTGGCTATCAGGTGGTAGCCGTCGTCACCACGCCCGACAAACCGGCCGGTCGCGGTCAGCAGCTGCGCGAGAGTGATGTCAAGGTGGCTGCCCGCGAGCTGGGTCTACCGATTCTGCAACCCGAGAAGCTGCGCGACGAGGCCTTTGTGGAGGCGATGCGCGCACTGAAGCCCGACCTGGGCATCGTCATTGCTTTCCGTATGTTACCCGAGGTGATCTGGGCCATGCCGCGCCTGGGTACCTTCAACCTCCACGCCTCGCTCCTGCCCCAGTATCGCGGTGCTGCGCCCATCAACTGGGCGATCATCAACGGCGAGCAGGAGACGGGCGTCACAACCTTCCTGCTGAACCACGAGATCGACAAGGGTGCGATCATCGGTCAGCTGCGTGAGCCGATTGCAGCCGACGATACGATCGGCACGCTCTACGATCGCCTGATGCACAAGGGCACGGGGCTCGTGCTCGAAACGGTGGAGCAACTCGCAGCGGGTGAGATCAACCCGATTGAGCAGCAGCACATCGACGAGTCGACCCTGAAACCCGCTCCGAAGATCTTCAAGGAGGATTGCCGCATCGACTGGTCGAAATCGGGCGAGGAGATCATCAACTTCGTACGCGGTCTTTCGCCCTATCCGGCCGCCTGGAGCGAGCTCCAGAAGGAGGATGGCGCGCCGCTCTCGGCCAAGATCTTCACCGCCTCGTTCCACGCCGAGAAGCATGAGCGCCCCTACGGCACGATCACGACCGACCATCGCGATCGGATCGAGGTTGCTTGCGGTGGGGGTGTAATCCGCATCGAGGAGCTGCAGATTGCCGGAAAGCGCCGCATGAAGGCGCACGATCTGCTTTTGGGTTTCCGCGAGATCGAGCGCTACCGTTTCCAATAGCGAGTCGTTTGACACTTATATAACAAAGGTGCCGCCTGCAAACGCAAGCGGCACCTTTTTCGTTCGATCCTTCCGCGCCTACTCGGCAAAGGAGTGAATCACCACACCCGAGCGCAGTTTCGGCTCGAACCAAGTGGTCTTCGGCGGCATGATGTTGCCCGTGTCGGCAATGTTGATCAGCTGTTGCATCGAGACGGGGTAGAGGGCGAATGCAACCTGCATCTCACCGCTATCGACACGACGCTTCAACTCACCCAAGCCGCGGATACCGCCCACGAAGTCGATACGCTTCGAGGTGCGCAAATCCTTGATGTCGAAAATCTTATCCAGCACCAGATCCGAGAGCACCGTCACATCGAGCACACCAATCGGGTCGGCGTCGTTGTAGGTACCCTCCTTGGCCGTGAGGCTGTACCACGCACCCTCGAGGTACATGGCAAAGTTGTGCAGAGCCGCGGGGCGATACTCCTCCGCGCCCATCTTCTCCACCACAAACGACTCACCGAGCCTCTCAATCAGTTCATCGGGCGTCAGACCATTGAGATCCTTCACCACGCGGTTGTAGTCGATGATCTTGAGCTGCGATGCGGGGAAGGTGACCGCCAGGAAGTAGCAGTACTCCTCCTCGCCCGTGTGATTCGGGTTTTTCGACTGGCACTCCACACCCACACGAGCCGCAGCGGCCGTGCGGTGGTGGCCATCGGCCACATAGAGGGCGGGGATAGCAGCAAACAACTCCGTCAGGCGATCGTTCGTCTTACGGTCACGGATCACCCACAACTGGTGACCAAAGCCATCTGCCGCCGTGAAAGCATACTCCGGCTCACCCTGGATCACCTCGCTGACGATGCGGTTCACCTCCTCATCATCAGGGTAGGCGAAGAAGACCGGCTCGATGTTGGCCTGCTGGTTGCGGACATGAATCATACGATCCTCCTCCTTATCCGTACGCGTCAGCTCGTGCTTCTTGATTGCGCCCGAGAGGTAGTCCTCGTAGTGGCAGCACATCGCCAAGCCATACTGCGTGCGACCATCCATCGTCTGCGCATAGACATAGTAGTACTCCTCCTCGTCCTGCTGCAACCAACCTTCAGCCTGCCAGCGTTTGAAGTTCTCAACTGCCTTCTGATAGACCTCCTCCGAGTGCTCATCGGCGATCGGATCGAAGTCGATCTCGGGTTTGATAATGTGCAGGAGCGAGCGTTCGGTAGCCTCCTCCTTGGCCTCGACCGAGTTCAGCACATCGTAGGGACGCGATGCCACCTCGGCTGCATATTCCTTCGGCGGACGAATGCCGCAGAAAGGTTTGATCTTTACCATCGTTTCGTGTGTTAAGGTTACTCTTCGATTACTTATTTACCTGGAAGCGCGTGTTGCCGTTCAAGAGGTAGTCGATCACCTGACGAGCAGCAGCCAAACCGGCGTTGATATTCGCCTCGGCCGTTTCAGCTCCCTGTTTCTTGGGGGTGGCGAAGAAACGCTTGCCGAAACGCTCCTCCATCTCGGCGGCATTGGTCGGAGCAATGTCGGTGACATACTTCAGATCCTCACGCTCGGTCATAGCAGCCACGAGACCCTCCTCGTCGATCACCTCCTTGCGCGCTGTATTCACCAGCGTAGCGCCCTTCGGCATCGAAATCAGCTTCTCGTAGCCGATCGATGCCTTCGTCTCGGCATTCGAGGGAATATGCAACGAGAGGTAATCGGCCATTGCGTAGAGCTCCTCGACCGAATCCACCTTCTCAACGCCGTCGTTGTCATACACATAGGCATCCGTAATAAAGGGGTCGTAAGCCACCACGCGCATACCCAGCGCCTTGCCCTTCTTGGCCACCAACTTACCCACATTGCCGTAGGCGTGGATGGCGAGGGTCTTGCCCTGCAACTCGGATCCCGTACCGGGCGTAAAGCGGTTGCGTGCCATGTAGAGCATCATGCCGAGCGCCAGCTCAGCCACCGCATTTGAGTTCTGACCCGGCGTGTTCATCACCACGACGCCACGCTGCGTAGCGGCCTGCAGGTCGACATTGTCGTAGCCTGCACCGGCGCGCACCACGATCTTGAGCTGCTTGGCAGCCTCGATCACCTCGGCCGTCACCTTATCGCTGCGGACAATCAGGGCATCGGCATCGGCTACAGCGGCCAACAACTCGGCCTTCTCGGTATATTTCTCGAGCAGTGCCAGCTCCTGACCGGCCTGCTCCACAATCTGACGAATACCCTCGACCGCCTCGCGAGCAAAGGGTTTTTCGGTTGCTACCAGAATTTTCATATGCTTCAATAATGAGGTGAAATAGACAGCCTTCTCCTCACGCTTCTCATAGAGGAAGGGGATAATGGTTGCCATGGTTGTTTACTTCGCGTGCTTGGCAGCGAAATCCTGCATGCACTTCACGAGAACCTCGACGCTCTCCTTCTCAAGCGCATTGTAGCACGAAGCGCGGAAGCCGCCCACCAGACGGTGTCCCTTGATACCCACGATGCCCTGCTCCTTGGTGTAGGCCATAAACTCGGCTGCGAGATCCTCGTAGCCCTCCTCCATCACAAAGCAGATGTTCATCAGCGAGCGCGACTCCTTCTCCACCGTACCACGGAACAACGGGTTGCGGTCGATCTCGTTGTAGAGCAGCTCGGCCTTCTCGAGGTTGCGTTTGTAAATCGCCTCGACACCACCGATCGACTTAAGCCACTTGAGCGACTCCTTCAGCACATAGATCGGGAATACGGGCGGGGTGTTGAACATCGAGTTGTTCTCGACATGGGTCTTGAACTGCACCATCGAGGGCAAGTCGCGCACCACGCGATCGAGCATATCCTCGCGAATGATGGCGAAGGCAACACCTGCCGGAGCGAGGTTCTTCTGCGCACCACCGTAAATCATCGCATACTTCGTCACATCGATCGGACGCGAGAGGATGTTCGAACTCATGTCGGCAATCACCGGAATAGGGGAGTCGAGGTCCTCGTGGAACTCCGTACCATAGATCGTGTTGTTCGAGGTGATGTGGAGGTAGTCGGCATCGGTCGGGATCGTGAAGCCCTTCGGGATGTAGTTGAAGTTCTTATCCTCCGAAGTGGCAATCACCTCCACCTCGCCGTAGCGCTTTGCCTCCTTGATCGCCTTCTTCGACCAGACGCCCGTGTTGATGTAGGCGGCCTTCGAGCCGAGGAAGTTGGCCGGAATCTCGTAGAAGAAGGTGCTGGCACCACCACCAATGTAGAAAATCTTATAGTTATCGGGAATCTGCAACAGCTCACGGAAGAGTGCATCGGCCTCTGCCATCACGGCATCGAAATCGGGCGTGCGGTGCGAGATCGAGAGGATCGAAACACCCGATCCGTTGAAATCCATAATTGCCTGCACGGCACTCTCATAGACCTCCTTCGCCAAGAGCGACGGGCCTGCGTTGAAAACATGTTTTTTCATAGTCTATTGTTTTACTAAAAAACTTCTGTTATCGCATCGGGACGCTTGCGCGTCCTGTTATGCTTGGCAAATATAATCAAAAAACGGGGAAATCTACCGCTCCTTGATGTAACCACGACGATAAGCGCGCAAGAGGCGCTTGAGATCCTCGATCTGCTCGCGCAGCTCGCGACCAATATCCGTATCGCTCACCATCTCGCGACGACCCATCATCTCCACGATCTGCGTCGTACTGTGGATATCCGTACCGTTCAGGATCGCCTCCTCGGCCGACTTGAAGGGTTCGTGTTGCACGAGCTGGAAGCCACGGCTGTGGTAGACCAGCGTATAGCCCGCGATACCCGTCTTGTTGTGGTAGGCTTTGGCAAAACCACCGTCGATCACCATCAGGCGACCATCGGCCTTGATCGGGTTCTCACCCTTGCCGGCACGCACCGGGACATGACCGTTGATAATGTGGCGATGCGAGCCCGTCACGCCAAACTCGTCGAGGATGCGCTCACACACCTCGGCCGAATCGCGCAGCGTATAGTACCAGCCCTTCTCCTCCTTGTGGGTGGTCGGATCGGCGATGAAGTAGCGTTCGAAGGTCGCCATCTTCGACTTACCGAAGAGGGGCGAGTCGGCTCCGCTCCAGAGGTACCAGAAGTAGTCCGTAGCAAATTTGCGCTCGTCGTGGTCGGCGCCCAGGTCGAAGGCTGTACGCACCACCTGATCGACGCGTTGCATCAGCTCCTTGCCCTTGACCTTCGTGCGGTCGATCAGCACCTCACGCAGCGTACCGTCGGCATTGAGCGGTACCGAAGCGTGGAACAAGAGGTTCGAGTTGTAGATCTCATACATACCACCGTGCGAGAGCAGGCAGCCGACATGCGTACGCAGGCGTTCGCTGATCATGAACGAGTGCTTGAGGCGTTCCATCAGATCGGCCTCCTCCGGCGTCAGCGCATAGGGATTCTCGGGATCGAGCGTCGGGAAGTTGCTGTCGATGAGCGGGTAGGTAACTCCGTCGAGCGTGATCGTGCCCGCCTCCTTGTCGATGTGCTCCAGCACGCAGCGGTGCTCCATGCCCCACTCGGGGTAGGCCTTGCACATCGCACCCTCCAACTTAAAGTTGATCACCGTGATCGCCTTGTGCATCTGGGCAATCAGGCGGAGCGTCTTCTCGTTCAGATCGGGGCGGTTCTCCTCGACATGGGGTGCAAAGATGCGGCAGTCGTCGTCGGCGTAGGTCTCCATGGCGAAAGTAGCCAGCGGAACCATGTTGATCGCATAGCCATCCTCGATCGTGAGCGTATTGGCGTAGCGCAGCGAGAGACGCAGCACGCTGGCAATACAGCACATATTTCCTGCGGCAGCACCCATCCAGAGCACATCGTGGTTGCCCCACTGAATATCGAAATGGGGGTAGTTGCAGAGCATATCGAGGATCAGGTGCGCACCCGAGCCGCGATCGAAGATATCGCCCAGAATATGGAGTCGGTCGATCGAGAGGCGCTGAATCAGGTAGCAGAGCGCCACGATGAAGTCGGCAGCACGGCGCGTGGAGATGATCGTCTGCACGATCACATTCAGGTAGGCCTGCTTGTTGCTCACATCGGAGGTCTCGTGCAGCAGCTCCTCGATGATATAGGCATACTCCTCGGGGAGGCTCTTGCGCACCTTCGAGCGGGTATATTTCGACGAAACATCGCGACAGAGGATGATCAGGCGATTGAGCGTCGCGGCGTAGAACTCGTCGAGATTCGTCTCCGTACGGCGTACGAGTTTGAGCTTCTGCTCGGGGTAGTAGATCAGCGTGCAGAGCTCCTTGATCTGGTCGTGGGTGAGCTGCCCTCCGAAGAGCTCCTTCACCTTGCGCTTGATGTTACCCGAGGCATTGCGAATGACATGCTGAAAGGCGTCGTTCTCACCGTGCAGATCGGCCAGGAAGTGCTCGGTAGGCTTCGGGAGGTGGAGAATCGCCTCCAAATTAATAATCTCGGCCGTTACGCTCGAGACGGTCGGAAAGTCGCGTGAGAGGAGTTTCAGATAGCGCAAATCCTCCTTCACATCGCGTTTTGTCAGCTCATTTGCCATAGTTCTCTGCTTAAATCGCGGCGCTTGTGCGCGCCTACATACATACAAATTTAAACATTTTTTCCTGATTGGCGACACCTTGCAGGAAATATTTTATTCCTCGACCCAAATTGACGCCTTTTTAAGAGTTTTTTGTATCTTTGCTCAAATTTTCACACCCAGCAGACGATTATGGTAAAATCAATGACCGGCTTCGGCAAGGGCGAAGCACTCATAGGCGATCAGAAGAAAATCACGGTGGAGATCCGTTCGCTCAACTCGAAGCAGCTCGATCTCAACCTGCGCCTTCCGGCAATCTATCGCGCCTCGGAGCACGAGGTGCGCTCCATCATCACGCGCCGTTTGCAGCGCGGTAAGGTCGACGCCTTCATCACTGTCGAGAGCCAGCAGACGAAGAGCCCCGCGAAGATCAACCACGAGCTCTTTCGTGCCTACCTGCGTCAGGTGACCGATGCGCTCACCTTCTCGGGCATCGAGGCATCGTTCGACGCCATTGTGCCGGCCGTCATGCGTCTACCGGAGGTGGTATCGAGTGAGGAGGAGAGCCTCAGCGAGGAGGAGTCGAAGGCCCTGCTGGCTGCCGTAGAGCAGGCTTGCGACGGGATGGACGCCTTCCGTGAGCAGGAGGGTAAGATCCTGATCACGGACCTGCTGCACCGCATCGACCTGATCGAGCAGTACAAGGAGGAGGTCATTCCCTTCGAGGAGCAGCGCTGCGAGACGATCCGTCGCCGCATTCTGGAGAACCTGGCCAAGATCCCCGTGGAGGTGGATTCGAACCGCTTCGAGCAGGAGATGATCTTCTACCTCGAGAAGCTCGATATCACGGAGGAGAAGGTGCGCCTGAAGAACCACTGCAACTACTTCCGCGAGGTGGCAGCAGGCGAGGAGGGTGTCGGTCGCAAGCTGGGCTTCATCGCCCAGGAGTTGGGTCGCGAGATCAACACCATGGGCTCGAAGGCCAACGAGACGAATATTCAGATTTTGGTAGTTAAAATGAAGGACGAGCTCGAGAAGATCAAAGAGCAGGTTCTCAATATCTTATAACAGATGGGCAAGGTTGTTATTTTCTCTGCTCCGAGCGGATCGGGCAAGACCACGATTGTCAAGCAGCTCTTGACGCGCTATCCCGAGTTTGAGTTCTCGATCTCGGCCACAAGCCGTGCGCCGCGCGGGGTCGAGCAGCACGGGATCGACTACTATTTCCTCACGCAGGATGAGTTTGCCGCCAAGGTGGCAGCCGACGCCTTCATCGAGTGGGAGGAGGTCTATGCCGGCACGAGCTACGGCACGCTGAAGAGCGAGATCGAGCGCATCTGGGCCAAGGGTCATGTGATCCTCTTCGATGTGGATGTGATGGGTGGCATCAACATCAAGAAGATCTTTGGTGACGAGGCCTGCTCGATCTTCGTCATGCCCCCCTCGATCGAGGAGCTGCGCCGTCGCCTGGAGGGTCGCGGTACGGATGCTCCGGAGGTGATCGAGAAGCGCATTGCCAAGGCCGCCTTCGAGATCGAGAAGGCGCCGCAGTTCGACCATACGGTCATCAACGATTCGTTGGAGGAGGCCGTGGAGGCCACCTGTGCCCTGTTGGACAACTTCCTGAGCCGATAGCCATGCAGCGCGTGATGCTCTACTTCGGATCGTTCAACCCGATCCACAAGGGACACATTGCCCTGGCTGAATATGTGGTTGAGCAGGGTCTGTGTGACCTCGTGACGCTGATCGTTTCGCCGCAAAGCCCCTACAAATCGCCCGCAGAGCTGGCTCCCGAGCTCGACCGCTTTGAGATGGCCGAGTTGGCGTGTGCCGGTTCGAAGTACCCCGACCAAATCAAACCTTCGGTGGTGGAGTTCCTGCTTCCGAAGCCCTCCTACACGATTGAGACGCTGCGTTATCTGGAGCAGATCAGTGGCGGCACGATGGAGTTCTCGATCCTGATGGGTGCCGACCAGATCGAGGGGCTCAAAGGATGGCGCGAGTGGGAGGAGATCGTCAAGCGACCGATCTATGTCTACCCGCGAGGCGAGGAGGCGTGTGCGCTTCCGTATGCGGGGATGACGCTCCTGGAGGGAGCTCCGCTCCACGCTGTTTCGGCCACGGAGATCCGTCGTCGCATCGCTGAAGGTGAGAAGACCAACGAGCTGCTCCACCCGAAGGTGGCGTGGCACATTCAATCCAAAGGATTGTATAAAACCGAGAAAGATGAATAACCAATTGAAGATAGCCTTGATGGCAGGCGGCAACTCCTCGGAGAGAGAGATCGCCCTGCAGAGTGCCGCACAGATCTACGCAGCACTCGACACCACAAAATACGACGTGACACTGATCGACCTGAATGGTCGCAGCTGGTCGCACACCACGCCTGACGGTAGAAAGTGGGAGGTCGACAAAAACGACTTCTCGATCACGATCGACGGCACGAAGAAGTGCTTCGACTACGCCCTGATTCTGATTCACGGCACCCCGGGCGAGGATGGTCGTCTGCAGGGATACCTCGATCTGATGGAGATTCCCTACTCGTCGTGCTCGATGACTTCGTCGGTGATCACCTTCGACAAGGCCACCACGAAGCGCACGCTGGCCGGTCGTGTGAACCTGGCGCGGGAGGTCTTCCTGCGTCGCCACGAGGAGTACGATGCAGACGCGATTACCGCCGAGCTCGGTCTTCCGCTCTTTGTGAAGCCCAACGCCAGCGGTTCATCGTTTGGCGTGACGAAGGTGCAGCGCGTGGAGGAGCTTCCCGCAGCGATCGACCTGGCTCTGAGCGAGAGCGATGAGGTGCTCATCGAGGAGTGCATCACGGGTCGCGAGATGGGCTGCGGCGTGATGATCGTCGGGGGCAAGGAGTATATCTTCCCCGTGACGGAGATCATCGCCAAGAAGGAGTTTTTCGACTACGAGGCCAAATACACCGAGGGTATGTCCGACGAGATCACCCCGGCTGCGATCAGCGAGGAGGTGAAGGCCGAGCTGAACCGCATGACGCTCGACGCCTACAAGGTGTGCCGTTGTTCGGGTGTGGTGCGTGTCGATTTCATCGTTACGGAGGAGGGCAAGCCCTACTTCATCGAGCTGAACTCGATTCCGGGTATGAGTGGCGGCAGCATCGTGCCGAAGCAGGCCCGCGAGATGGGCATGTCGTTGGGCGAACTTTATGAACTAATTATTGAAGATACACGACGCAAATGATTGAGATAGACGACAAAATCATCAGTGCAGATCTGCTGCGCGAGGGGTTCTTGTGCGACCTTTCGCAGTGCAAGGGCATCTGCTGTGTGGAGGGCAATGCAGGCGCTCCGCTGGAGATCGAGGAGGTAGATATCCTCGAGGAGGAGTACCCGAACTACAAGCCCTACATGACCCCCGAGGGCATTGCGGCCGTTGAGGCTCAAGGTTTTATGGTGGTAGACGAGGATGGCGACTACACCACACCACTCGTAAACGATGCCGAGTGCGCTTACACCTATCAGGAGGGGGGCGTAACGCTCTGCGCCATCGAGAAGGCATGGATGGAGGGCAAGTGCTCGTTCCGCAAGCCGATCTCGTGCCACCTCTATCCGATCCGTCTGGTCAACTTCTCGAACGGCTCGGTCGGGCTGAACTACCACCGTTGGACGGTCTGCGACTGCGCCCGTCGTTGTGGCAAGGCGGCCGGTGTGCCGGTCTACAAGTCGCTGCGCGAGGCGATCATTCGTCGCTTTGGAGAGGAGTTCTACGCCCAACTGGAGGCGGCTGCCGAGTTGCTCAAGAACCAATAAAACATGCTGACAAAACCCATGAAACAATACCTCGTTTTACTCTGCGCACTCCTTTCGTTGGGTGCGCTTCACGCCCAGAACAATGCCGCAGCGGTGGCTGCTGCCGAGGCGCTTCTGGAGAAGCAGCCGTCGGCACAGGAGGCTGCCTCGCACGACATTGAGGAGGTGATCGACGCCTCGGCCGAAGCTCGACAGCGTGCCGAGCTGGCTGCCGAGCAGGCCAAGATCGACTCGCTCTCGAAGCTGCTCACGCCGGCACAGGCCGCCACGGTCGATTCGATCGTTGCGATGCGTCTGCGTCTGCAGCGCAAGCAGATTGCCTCCTGCATCTCGACCGACAGCCTGGCGGTGCTCGACACGCTCCCCTCGGGACACGACGCCGTGCAGGTGATTCTCTATGCCAACAACACCTGGCGCTATGTCCGCAACCGCGAAATCGAGAAGGACAGCACGATCTTCGATCGCTATTGGGACACCACGAAACTCTTCCCGTACCGCGATGTGGAGTACGCTTCGCTGCCGCGTGCCACGGTGATCCAGCTGGTGGATTCGACCAACGGCTACCACACCCCCTACAAGCCCGCACCGGTTCGCAGCCGCTATGGCCCGCGTCGCGGTCGTGCCCATCAGGGTGTCGACCTGGCCTTGAAGGCCGGAGAGCCGATCTACGCCACCTTTAGCGGCCGTGTACGCATCTCGGAGTACAACCGAGGCGGTTATGGAAACCTGGTAATTATCCGCCACGACAACGGCCTGGAGACCTACTACGGCCACCTCTCGGAGCGCATGGTACAAGCCAACCAGTGGGTGGAGGCAGGTCAGGTGATCGGTCTGGGTGGATCGACGGGTCGTTCGACGGGTCCGCACCTCCACTTTGAGACGCGCTACTATGGTCAGTCGTTCGATCCGGAGCGTTTGATCGACTTCAAGTCGGGCATACTCAACCGCGAGTACTTCCTGCTCAAGCGCAGCTACTTCAGTATCTATTCGCGCGCAGGACAGGACTTCGAGGAGGAGATTGCCAACGAGGAGCAGGACAAGAAGGAGCAGGCCGAGCGTGAGGCGATGCGCTACCACAAGATCCGCTCAGGCGATACGCTGGGTGCGATTGCCCGCAAGTACGGCACGACGGTGAACAACATCTGCCGCCTGAACGGCATCAAGCCTACCACGATCTTAAGGATCGGTCGCACGCTGCGCGTAAGGTAGCAGGAGGGGCTAATGAGGGCCATTAAAAGCAATTAAGGGCGATTAAGGTTTTACTCCTTAGTCGCCCTTTGTTTCCCTTAATAGCCTTTTCTATTTGCTGTAATCTCGTTCGCCGAAGATCAGCGATCCGACCCTCACAGAGGTCGATCCGCAGGCGATGGCCAGCGGGTAGTCGTCGGACATGCCCATCGAGAGCGTATCAAACGCCTCTCCAAAGTGGGGCTTGAGCACCTCAAAAACAGCACGCAGCGCCTCAAAATCACCCTTCACGACCGCCTCGTCCTCCGTATTGGAGGCGATACCCATCACCCCTCGCACACGCAAGTTCGGGTAACGATCCATCGCTCCCGCCTCGACAAAGGCGATCAGCTCGGCGGCAACCCAACCGCTCTTGGTCTCCTCGCGTGCCACATGAACCTCGAAGAGCAGGTCGAGCACGCGGTGGCATTTGACCGCCTCGCGCTGCAACGCCTCGCAGAGACGCTCGCTGTCGACCGACTCGATGAGCGCGACAAAGGGGGCGATGTATTTAATCTTGTTTGTCTGCAGGTGGCCGATCATGTGCCAGGCGATATCCTTCGGCAGCGCCTCCTGCTTCTGTTTCATCTCCTGGGGACGACTCTCGCCGAAACAGCGCTGTCCGGCACGGTAAGCTTCCTCGATCACCTCCGTAGGGTGGGTCTTCGAGACGGCCACCAGCTTTACCCCCTCGGGGAGGGTGGCTCTCACGCGTTCCAATTGGCTTGCTATTGACATACTACGGGTCTTTTTGTGCCCTCAAAAGTAACAAAAATTTTGCGATTGTTGCTCATTTCGGATTTGTTTCGTACATTTGACTCTCAATCAATATTACAAGAACTATGAAGAAAACCTTTTTACTCACCGTGCTGGCGCTGGCGGCTTACACGACCGTTTCGGCCTGCACAAACTTTATCATCACGCGTGGGGCTTCGGCCGACGGGTCGAACATGGTGACCTACGCTGCCGACTCGCACGCGCTTTACGGTGTGCTCTATCAGCATGTTCCTGGCAAATATACCCCCACGATGCAGGTACGCGAGTGGGATACGGGTCGTCTGCTGGGGCCGATTGCCCAGGTTCCGACCACCTACCGCACGCTGGGTAACTCGAACGAGCACTCGCTCTTCATCACCGAGACCACCTTTGGCGGCCGTCACGAGTTGGACGATCCGAAGGGCGGCATCGACTACGGCTCGCTGATCTACATCACGCTGCAACGCGCAAAGACGGCTCGTGAGGCGATCGCGACGATCGTTGATCTGGCCAACACCTACGGCTACGCCTCGTCGGGCGAGAGCTTCTCGCTCATCGACCAGGAGGAGGCTTGGATCATGGAGCTCATCGGCAAGGGTCCCGAGGATAAGGGTATCGTTTGGGTGGCTCGTCGCATTCCCGACGGTTATGTCTCGGCACACGCCAACCAGGCTCGCATCACCACCTTCCCGTGGGATGATCCCGAGAACTGCCTCTACGCTCCCGATGTAGCGGATGTAGCCCGCAAGTTCGGTTGGTTCGAGGGCGAGAACAAGGATTTCAGTTTTGCTGATGCTTACGCTCCGCTCGATTTCGGTGCGATGCGTGGTTGCGAGGCGCGTGTATGGGCCTTCTTCCGCACGATTGCCGACGATATGGATCAGTATGAGGACTATGCCCTGGGTCACAACAAAGAGAACCGCATGCCGCTGTGGGTGAAGCCCCACACGAAGCTCACGCCGAAGGTGGTGATGGACTGCATGCGCGACCACTATGAGGGTACGAAGATGGATATGACGACCGATATTGGTGCCGGTGGCGAGGCTTGCCCCTACCGTTGGCGTCCGATGTATTGGAAGGTAGATGGCGTAGAGTACTGCAACGAGCGTGCGATCG
The DNA here is from genome assembly GCA_017555105.1 of Alistipes sp. GTDB lineage: Bacteria > Bacteroidota > Bacteroidia > Bacteroidales > Rikenellaceae > Alistipes. The sequence continues at coordinate 37,431 of JAFZHB010000004.1, read as the reverse complement.
CTACGCAGCAGACCGGTTTCTGGCTTGTAGGACAGGCTCGTCCCGAGAAGGTGGGCATCCTGTGGTTCGGCACGGATGATGCCGCCACATCGCCTCTGACGCCCATCTATGTCACCTCGCAGGAGGTTCCCGAGTGTTTGAAGGAGGGTAACGGATCGATGCTCGAGTATTCGGACAGCTCGATGTTCTGGATCACGAACCGCATCGCCCAATTTGCCTACCTGCGCTACAACATCGTCGGTAAGCACATCCGCTCGGAGATCGATCAGTGGGAGAATGCCATGATCGAGAAGGTGAAGAAGATCGACATCCTGATGGGCAATGTCGACTACAGCGAGAAGAAGATGAAGAAGATCGCCACGACCTTCAGCGTGGAGACGGCACAGGAGCTCTTCACGAAGTGGGCTTCGCTGGATAAGTATCTGATGGTGAAGTACATCGACGGCAACGTGAAGGGTGAGGACGCCAACGGCTTCATCGACAACGGCAACGGCGTGAATATCCCGGGCAAGATCGAGCAGCCGGGCTACACGGAGATGTGGAAGCGTGCCGTGGCACAGGACAAGGGTGAGATCTTGAAGGTAGTAGAGTAATGCGTTACGATCTGATCGTCGTCGGCAGCGGCCCGGGCGGCTATGTGGCTGCCATTCGCGCCGCACAGCTGGGCAAGAAGGTGGCGCTCGTGGAGCGTGCCGAGGTGGGTGGTGTCTGCCTGAATTGGGGCTGCATCCCGACCAAGGCGCTCCTGAAGAGTGCTTCGGTCTATCGCCACTGCAAGGAGGCGGCGCAGTATGGCCTTACGGTCGAGGGGGAGGTGAAAGCCGACCTCGCGGCCATTGTCAAGCGCTCGCGCACGGTGGCGGAGACCATGTCGAAGGGTATTCAGTTTTTGCTGAAGAAGAATGCCATCGACCTGATTCAGGGTCACGGTCGCCTGACAGCTCCCCACACGCTCGATGTGGCGGGGGAGGTGTATGAGGCCGACCACATCATCCTGGCTACGGGTGCGCGTCCGCGTCAGATGCCCTGCATGCCAATCGACGGCGAGCGGATCCTCTCCTCGAAGGAGGCATTGCTTTTGGAGAAGCTGCCCGAGACGATGATCGTCGTCGGTTCGGGAGCCATCGGCAGTGAGCTAGCGTGGTTCTATGCAGCGCTAGGCGTGAAGGTGACCCTCGTGGAGTACCTGCCGCGCCTGATGCCCCTCGAAGATGAGGAGGTGTCGAAGGCCATGGAGCGCGCCTTTCGCAAGCTGCGCGTGACGGTGATGACCGGCACAGCGGTCAAGGGTGCCCGCGTGGTGGGCGAGCAGTGCGAGGTCGAGATCGAAGGCAAGAAGGGCACGGAGCTGCTGACGGCCGATGTGGTGCTCTCGGCAGTGGGTATTGTACCCAACACCGAGGGGATCGGTCTGGAGGAGCTGGGCGTGGAGACCGAGCGCGGCAAGGTGGTGGTGGATCAGTTCTACCGCACAAATGTCGAGGGGGTCTATGCCATTGGCGACATCGTCAAGGGCCCTGCATTGGCTCATGTAGCCTCGGCCGAAGCGATCTGTTGTGTGGAGGCGATCTGCGGCCTGAATCCTGCACCCATTGACTACACGACCATTCCATCGTGCATCTTCACCTCGCCCGAAGTGGCTTCGGTGGGTCTGACCGAGCAGCAGGCAGTGGAGCAGGGGATCACGATCAAGGTGGGACGCTTCCCCTTCACGGCATCGGGCAAGGCGACGGCTGCAGGCGAGCGTGACGGCTTCGTGAAGCTGATCTTCGACGAGGAGGAGCGCCTGATTGGAGCACACCTGGTGGGTGGCTCGGTGACTGAGTTGCTGGCAGAGCCTACGCTGGCCAAGGCTTTGGGGGCAACGGCACATCAGCTTGCCCGCACGATCCATGCTCATCCCTCGATGAACGAGGCGATGATGGAGGCGGCAGAGAACGCCCTGGGGTGCGCCATACACCTGTAACCAACGAACAACAAAGAGAAGAAAACCTGCCTAACCGAAGGGTTAAGCAGGTTTTTCTTTTCAAGCAGCGGGGTGGTTATTTTTTGAACCATCCGGCTACTTTGTCTTTGGCGTAGAAGTAGTAGAACGCAGCACCCAGCATATAGGGTACGAGTACGATCACCAAAATCATGATCAGCTTGGCCACCATGTCGAGGTCGTTGCGACGCCACACTTCGAGGGCGAGAATCACCTGAATCACCAGGCAGATAATCCACAAAATCATAGTTGTAAAGTTTAATTGTTAGTAATAGGTTTTTCGTTCAAAGCACTCGGGACGGTAGCGCACATCGCTCAGAAAGAGTCCCTGGGCAGGAGCACCGCTGCTGGAGCGCGAGAGGTCGCGGCTGCGGAGGATCTCGGCAAACTGCTCCACGGTGTAGCGTCCGCGTCCCACATCGACCAGCGTACCGACGATGGCTCGCACCATGTTGCGCAAGAAGCGATCGGCACGGATCGTGAAGCAGAGCACGCCGTGCTCATCCTTCTCCCAGCGGGCATGCACCACGCGGCAGATGTTCGTCTTATTGTTCGAATTGAGCTTGGCAAAGGTCGTAAAATCGCGCTCGGTGAGGAGCAGCTCGGCGGCACGGTTCATCGCCTCGAGGTCGAGCGCCACAGCGTATTGCCAGGTGGTGGCTCGCGTGAAGGGGTTCTTGCGCGGCTCGATGTAGTAGCAGTAGGCACGCTCCACGGCGTCGAAGCGGGCGTGGGCCTCTGCATCCACGGGTGTCAGCGTGTCGACCACCAGGTCGTCGGGTAGGATGCGGTTGACCTTGTAAACCGTCTGCTGGAGGTCGGAGATCGTCTCCTCGAGGTCGAAGTGTGCCACATAGTAGGCGGCGTGCACTCCCGTATCGGTGCGACCGGCACCCACCACCTCGATCGGGCGGCGGAGGTAGGTCGAGAGCGCCTGCTCGAGGGTCTGCTGCACCGAGGGTTGCCCCTGTTGGCGCTGCCAACCGCAGTAGGCGGCTCCGTTGTATCGCAATTCGATGAAGTAGCGCATCGTCGTTTCTCTCCCTTTTTTCTCACACAAAGATACGATTATTTTTCGATTCGCCGTTCTTAGTCGGGATGTTTTTACCCACGGAGGAGAAAATTTGGCGAATCGACTGAGTTTTATTACCTTTGTAGGATCAATCAATGCGTATGAAGACTGCTATTATCGGATATGGAAAGATGGGGCGCGAGATCGAGCAGATCCTGCGCGAGCGTGGCCACGAGGTGGCCCTCATTATCGACCTGGAGAACACCCACGAACTCGACGCCGAGCACCTGAAAGGGGTGGATGTGGCGCTCGAATTTACGACGCCTGCGACGGCCTACGACAACCTGCGTCGCTGCATCGCCTGCGGCGTGCCTGTGGTGAGCGGCACGACCGGCTGGCTGGCACGCTACGAGGAGTTGAAGGCCTACTGCCAGGAGCAGCACGGCGCACTCTTCTACGCCTCGAACTACTCGTTGGGTGTCAACCTGCTGTTCCGCATCTCGCGTCGTCTGGCCGAGCTCGTGGAGCGTTCGGGGGCACACTATGAGGTGGAGATCGAGGAGGTGCACCACACCCAGAAGAAGGATGCTCCGAGCGGCACGGCCATCACGCTGGCCGAGGGGATCATCGAGCATCTCTCGCAGAAGCAGCAGTGGATCAACTTCGCTCCGATCTTCGATGTGGCCGACTACACGGAGCGTGCGCCCCGCACGGTGGGCGAGGAGGATCTGGTGATCCGTTCGGTGCGCGAGGGGATGACCCCGGGTATCCACACCGTACGCTACGAGAGCGTGGACGACGCCCTCGAGCTCAAGCACACGATCAAGAACCGCCGCACGCTGGCCATGGGTGCTGTTGTGGCGGCTGAGTTCCTCTGTGGCAAGGAGGGCATCTACACGATGGACGACCTGCTGCAATAACACAAAGCAAACACACCGTTATGATCAATCGACTGAAAGCACTCTTCGCCAACCGCTGGGTGGGCTTCACCTGCGCCTCGCTGCTCTACATCCTCTGGTTTGTGGTCTGGACCGGATGTTGGTGGGCTCTCGTGGGCTTGGTGGCGATCTACGACTGCTATATTTCCAAGTGGTTCTACCGCACCGTGTGGCACCACAACAAGCGTCTTTGTGAGCGCTTTGTGCTCTACCGCAAGGTCTACGAGTGGATCAATGCGATCGTCTTTGCCACGGTCGTAGCCTCGCTCGTACACATCTACATCTTCCAAATGTATGTCATTCCTACCTCCTCGATGGAGCACTCACTCCTGGTGGGCGACTACCTCTATGTGAGCAAGGTGACCTACGGTCCGAAGATGCCGAACACCCCCGTAGCCTTCCCCTTCGTGCACCACACGATGCCCTTCTCGCAGCAGAAGCGCTCCTTCTCGGAGTGCGTGAAGTGGCCCTATAAGCGACTGAAGGGCTTGAAGCAGATCGAACGCAACGATGTGGTGGTCTTCAACTACCCGACGGGCGACACCGTGCTGCTGGAGAACCAGGCACTCTCTTACTACGACGCGCTGCGCAGCTACGAGGAGGCCTTTGGCCGTGAGGAGGGGCGCAAGAAGCTCTACAGCGAGTACACGATCACGAGCCGTCCGGTGGACAAACGCGAGAACTACATCAAGCGTTGTGTGGCCATTGCGGGCGATTCGTTGCAGGTGGTCGAGGGGCGCGTGCTGATCAACGGCGAGGAGCAGGAGCCGATCGCGGGGTTGCAGCACACCTATGTGGCGCAGACCTCGGCACCGCTCTCGCAGCAGGTGCTCCACCGCCTGGGCGTGACGGAGTTTTCGGGCAATGGCTCGATCTACTACCTCTACATGACCGAGGAGGCAGCCGCGAAGCTCAAGGCGCTCAATACGGTCATCTCGCTGCGTCGCTACATCTACGCTCCGAGCACGGAGCTCTTCCCCCACACGGTGGAGGCACAGTGGAGCCAGGACAACTACGGCCCGATCTGGGTACCGCAGCGTGGGGCTACGCTGACGCTCACGGAGGAGAACCTCCCCATCTACCGCCGCATCATCGAGGTCTATGAGGGGCACTCGTTGGAGGTAGAGGAGGGTGTGATCCGAATCGACGGCGTGCCGACGAGGGAGTACACCTTTGCGATGGACTACTACTGGATGATGGGCGACAACCGCCACAACTCGCTCGACTCGCGATTCTGGGGCTTTGTGCCCGAGGACCACATCGTGGGCAAGGCGTCGTTCATCTGGCTCTCACTCGACAAGAGCGAATCGTTCCCCGCGAATATCCGTTGGGAGCGTATGTTTACCAAAATCAAATAGGAGGAAGCAGGGTGGCAGAGGATCTCTATAAGACGATTGCAGCCCCGGTGGAGGTGGCTATGCGGGAGCGAAGCAGCAAGTTTCTCTCCTACATCTACCCGGTGCAGAGCGAGGAGCAGATCCGCGAGGCACTCGATGCCCTGCGCAAGCGCTTCTTCGACGCTACGCACTACTGCTACGCCTGGCGTTTGGGGCCTCATGGCGAGCAGTACCGTGCAAACGACGACGGCGAGCCTTCGGGTACGGCCGGCAAGCCGATCCTCGGGCAGCTGCTCTCGCACGAGCTGACGGACTGTCTGGTGGTGGTGGTGCGCTACTTCGGTGGCACGAAGCTCGGTGTTCCGGGGCTGATTGCCGCCTACAAGGAGTCGGCGCAGCAGGCGATCGAGGCGGCGGAGGTGATCGAAAAGACGGTCGATCGCTCGATCACGGCACACTTCCCGTACCTCTCGATGAACGATGTGATGCGCATCATCAAGGAGGAGCAGCCCCGCATCTCGGGGCAGGAGTTCGACAACCTCTGCACGATGCACCTCACGATCCGCGAAAGCCAGGCGGAAAAGCTGATCGAACGGCTCAAGAAGGCCGGAGCATCCATTCTCGAAGAGTAACTTTATGGCACACGAAGGAGCAATCTATATCAAGGGAGCACGGGTACACAACCTGCGCAACATCGAGGTCGAGATCCCACACAACAAGCTCGTTGTGGTGACGGGTCTGTCGGGTTCGGGCAAATCGACCCTGGCCTTCGATACGATCTTTGCTGAGGGACAACGCCGCTATGTGGAGAGCCTCTCGGCCTATGCGCGTCAGTTCCTGGGCAAGATCTCAAAGCCCGATGTGGACATCATCTCGGGCATTGCGCCTGCCATTGCCATCGAGCAGAAGGTCAACACGCGCAACCCCCGTTCGACGGTGGGCACTTCGACCGAGATCTACGACTACCTGCAGCTGCTCTTTGCCCGCGTGGGACACACCTTCTCGCCCATCTCGGGGTGTGAGGTGCGGTGCGACAGCGTGGATGAGGTGGCCGCCTGGGTGCAGCAGCACGCCGAGGAGCGCTGCGTGATCACAGCTCCGATTCGCCTGCGGGGGGAGGAGGGCTTCATCGAGCGCTTGATGCAGCTGATGGCCGACGGCATCACACGCCTCTACACGGAGGGTCAGGCGGTGCTGATCGAGGAGTTCCTGCCAACGATGACCGAGCACACCCGCACCGAGGAGGTGGGGATGGTGGTCGATCGCCTGCGCATCACGAGCGACGAGGAGTGCGCCACGCGCCTGCGCGACTCGATTGGTCGCGCCTACTCGTTTGGCGAGGGACACTGCACGGTGATCATCGGCTCGAATGAGCCGCGATCCTTCTCTTCGCGCTTCGAGGCCGACGGCTTGGAGTTTGAGCAGCCGACCGAGCACCTCTTCAGCTTCAACAACCCGATTGGTGCCTGCCCCCGCTGTGAGGGCTACGGCAAGGTGACGGGCATCGACGAGGAGTTGGTGATCCCCGACAAGAGCCGCACGATCTACGACGATGCGGTGGCCTGCTGGCGTGGCGAGACGATGCGCCGCTGGAAGGAGGCACTCGTGCAGCACGCCCACCTGTTCAACTTCCCGATTCACACGCCCTACCACGAACTGACGCAGGAGCAGAAGCTCCTCCTCTGGCGGGGCAACGAATACTTCTATGGCTTGGACGACTTCTTCCGCTACATCGACAAGGAGCGTTACAAGATCCAATTCCGCGTGATGAAGGCTCGCTACACGGGCAAGACGACCTGTCCCGAGTGTGGGGGAGGACGCCTGCGCAAGGAGGCGCTCTATGTCCGTGTGGGTGGCAAGAACATCGCCGAGCTGGTGGCCATGCCGGTGGATCAGCTGATCGCCTTCTTCGGGGGGCTGGAGCTCGATGAGCACGACCGCACCATTGCCGAGCGCATCCTCACCGAGATCCGCAACCGCCTGCAGTACCTCTCGGATGTAGGGTTGGGCTACCTGACCCTCGACCGACTCTCGGCCACGCTTTCGGGTGGTGAGAGCCAGCGCATCAACCTCTCGACCTCGCTCGGAAGCAACCTCACGGGGTCGCTCTACATCCTCGACGAGCCCTCGATCGGACTCCATCCGCGCGACACGCACCGCCTGGTGAAGGTCCTCAAGCAGCTGCGCGACCTGGGCAATACGGTGATCGTCGTCGAGCACGAGGAGGAGGTGATCCGTGCAGCCGACTACCTGATCGACATCGGGCCCGAGGCGGGCATCCACGGCGGTGAGGTGGTCTTCAGCGGCACACCCGAGGAGCTCAAAAACTGCACCCGAAGCCTCACGGCCGACTACCTCTTGGGGCGCAAGGAGATCGCCCTGCCCGCGTCGGTGCGTGGGTGGAATCGCTCGATCCTCTTCGAGGGTTGCCGAGAGAACAACCTGCGCAACATCGATGTACGCATCCCGCTGGGGGTGATGACCTGCATCACGGGCGTGAGTGGCTCGGGTAAGTCGTCGCTCGCCAAGGGGATCATCTATCCCGCACTGCGCCGCCTGGTGAGTGAGTCGGGCGACAAGCCGGGCGACTTCGACGGCGTGAAGGGGGACTACTCACTGTTGCGCTCGGTGGAGATGGTCGACCAGAACCCGATCGGTAAATCGACCCGCTCGAACCCCGTGACCTACCTGAAGGCCTACGACGAGATCCGTCAGCTCTTTGCCGAGCAGCCGCAGGCCAAGCACACGGGACTCACGGCCTCCTCCTTCTCGTTCAATGTGGCGGGAGGACGCTGCGAGGAGTGTCAGGGCGAGGGCGTGATCAAGGTCTCGATGCAGTTCATGGCCGATGTGGAGCTGGTCTGCGAGGCGTGTGGCGGCAAGCGCTTCCGCGACGAGGTGCTGGAGATCCGCTACCGCGGCAAGTCGATCCACGATGTGCTGGAGATGAATGTCGATGAGGCGATCGAGTTCTTCGGCGAGGATAAGTCGACCACCTGCCGCCGCATCGTGAATCGTCTGCGTCCGTTGCAGGATGTAGGCTTGGGGTATGTGAAGCTCGGGCAGAGCTCCTCGACCCTCTCGGGCGGTGAGAGCCAGCGCGTGAAGCTCGCCTCGTTCCTCACGAAGGAGGATGAGCGCGGACAGGTGCTCTTCGTCTTCGACGAGCCGACCACGGGACTCCACTTCCACGACATCAAACGCCTGCTGGCAGCCTTCCATGCGCTCCTGGCGCAGGGACACACGGTGGTGATCGTGGAGCACAACATGGAGATCATCAAGTGCGCCGACTGGGTCATCGACCTGGGACCCGAAGCAGGCTCGCAGGGCGGTGAGGTGGTCTTTGAAGGCACACCCGAGGAGCTGGCGAAGGCGAAAAGCCACACAGGAGCGTTTCTCAAATGCAAAATTTAGAATGCAAAATTCAAAATTAGATTTTTCTAAGTTTGACTAGGTTTGAGTAGGTTTAATTAGGTCTCTTAAGTCTACCTAAATAAACCTAGAAAAACCTAAATAAACCCAGAAAACCCCAGCAGAAAAAAAACAAATGGAATTTACCACCTATACACTTCCGAACGGCATACGCTGCATCCACCGTCAGACGGCGGGGGTAGTGGCGCATTGTGGTTTGGTGGTGGGTGCCGGCACACGCGATGAGCTGCGGGGCGAGTATGGCCTGGCGCACCTCACCGAGCACGCCCTCTTCAAGGGTACGCAGCGGCGCAAGGCGTGGCAGGTGAACTGCCGCCTCGAGAACCTCGGTGGCGAGCTGAACGCCTTCACCACGAAGGAGGACACCACGCTCCACGCCACAGTGCTGCGGGGTGACTTCCAGAAGGCTGTGGAGCTGATCTCGGATGTGCTCTTCCACTCGACCTTCCCCGATCGGGAGATCGAACGCGAGAAGGAGGTGATCTACGACGAGATCAACACCTACAAGGATGCCCCTGCGGAGCTGATCTACGACACCTTCGAGGAGCTCCTCTTCGAGGGCTCGGAGCTTGGGCACAACATCCTCGGCAGCAAGGCCTCACTCAAAGGGCTCACGGGCGAGTCGATACACCGCTTCACAGAGCGCACCTACACCACCGACCAGATCGTCTTCTCGTCGATCGGCAGCTTCTCGGCACGCACAGCCGAGCAGGTGGCACGCCGCTACCTGGGCGACATCGCCCCCCGCACCCGCACCTATACCCGCACCAAGACGGGGCTCTACACCCCCTTCGAGCAGAGCATCGCCAAGCGCACGCACCAGACCCACTGCATCGTGGGCACGCGTGCCTTCGACCTCTCGGACGACAACCGACTCATCCTCTCGCTCCTCATCAACCTCCTGGGTGGTCCTTCGGCCAACTCGCTGCTGAATGTCGAGCTGCGCGAGAAGCGCGGCCTGAGCTACAACATCGAAGCGAACTACACCCCCTACAGCGACACGGGCGTCGTGGCGATCTACTTCAGCTCCGATGCGGCCAACCACGCCGCTTGCGTCGAGCTGATCGAGGAACAGCTCCACCGCCTCGCCTCCGAGCCGCTCACCACGCGCCGCCTCTCGATGGCCAAGCGCCAATTCATCGCCCAGCTGGCCATTGCGGGCGAGAACAAGGAGAGCTATATGCTCTCGGCGGGCAAGAGCCTCCTGGTGCACGACGGCATCGACACGATGGAGGAGCTCTACGCGAAGATCCGCTCCCTCACCTCCGACGACCTGATGCGCGTCGCCTCGGAAAGCTTTACGAACCTCTCACGCCTCACCTTCAAAGAACGATGAACGCACTCGACCAATACATCTACGACCACACCGAGCCCGAAGCGGCTCTGCTGCGCGAATTGGATCGCGAAACCCACCACCGCATGGTTGCCCCGCGTATGCTCTCGGGTCACCTGCAGGGACGCCTCCTCACGATGCTCGTGCAGATGATGCGCCCGAAGCGTGTGCTCGAAATCGGCACATTCACAGGCTATTCAGCGCTGTCACTTGCCGCAGGACTTGAGGCTGATGCGCGGCTCGACACGATCGAGGTGGTCGACGAATTGGAGTCGCTCGCCCAATCTTTCTTCGACCGCTCGGAGCACGGCTCGAAGATCCGCCTCCACATCGGTTCGGCGCTCGAGATTGCCCCCACGCTGGCGACCTGCTACGACCTGGTCTTCATGGATGGCGACAAGCGCGAGTATCCGGACTACTACCGCATGCTGATGGGTGACGGGGCGACACCCGCCCTCGTCCGAAGCGGCTCGGTGATCATCGCCGACAACATCCTCTGGTCGGGCAAGGTGGTAGAGCCCGTCGTGGCACGCGACCGCCACACGCAGGCACTCATCGAGTTCAACCGCATGGTGCTCGAGGATGAGCGCGTGGAGAATGTCATCGTGCCGCTGCGCGATGGACTGAACCTCATCCGAGTAAAGTAATCTTATAAGGGCTAATAAGGGAGATTAAGGGCAATTAGGGGCAACTTGGTTTTCTGTTCCTTTAATTGCCCTTAATGGCCTTTAATCGTCTTTTCCCAATTTCGCAGTACAACGAGCCCGCTTTTTGCATACCTTTGCAACCAAGATATGAAAGCATCGGAGAAGCAAGTCGCGCTGTGGAACAGCAACTACCTGAAGGTGTGGAGTGCCAACTTCACCACCTTCTTCTCCTTCATGCTCCTCACGCCGCTCCTGCCGCTCTACCTCGCCGACACCTTCCACGCCGACAAGGAGATGATCGGCTTCGTGCTCTCGGGCTACACGCTCACGACCCTGCTGATCCGCCCCTTCAGCGGCTACCTGGTCGACACCTTCCCACGACGCACCGTGCTACTGGTCAGCTTCTTCCTCTTCGCAGCGCTCTTTGCGGGCTACCTTGCGGCAGGCTCGCTAGTGCTCTTTGCCATCGTACGCACGCTCCACGGAGCACCCTTCGGGGCTACGACCGTGGCCAACAGCACCGTCGCCATCGATGTCCTCCACCCGAAGCGGCGTGCCGAGGGTATCGGTTACTACGGACTCTCGAACAACATCGCCACGGCGATCGGTCCTACGGTGGCCCTCCTGATCTACGGCGCCTGCCACAGCTACAAGGTGCTCTTCTGGATCGCCCTCGTGGTGGCCTTCATCGGCTACGCGATCAACTACACGCTCCACCTCGAGGAGCGCCCCCGCGTGGAGCGCAAGGCACCCGTGTCGCTCGACCGCTTCCTGCTACTCAAAGGCTGGAGCCTGGGGCTCTGTATGGTGGGCTTCGCCATCTCGTACGGCGTGCTCTCGACCTACCTGGCCATCTACGGCAAGGAGGAGCTCGGCATCACCGAGGGGTCGGGACTCTTCTTCCTGCTCCTATCGCTCGGACTGATTCTCTCGCGCCTGGTCGGCAGCCGCACGCTGCAGCGCGGCCTGATTCTGCAGAATGCCGGCGTGGGGGTCTCGATCGCCCTCTGCGGCTACCTGCTCTTCGCCCTGCTCCACAACCCGTGGGGCTTCTACGGCGCAGCCCTCATCATCGGACTCGGCAACGGACATCTCTTCCCCGCCTTCCAGACGATGTTTCTCAACCTGGCCACCAACGCCCAGCGCGGCACGGCCAACTCCACCTTCCTCGTCTCGTGGGACATCGGCATCGGCCTGGGCATCATCCTCGGCGGCTCACTCTCCGAGCACCTGGGCTACAACGCCGCCTTCTGGTTCGCCGCTACGGCCAACGCCGCCGCCGTAGTGACCTACTTCGTACATACAAAAGGGCATTTTTTGCGCAATAAGTTGCGCTAAAAAAAAAGAGCCTGACTAATCGTCAGGCTCTTTTTTTCGTCTTCTGGGTTTTTCTGGGTTTATTTAGGTTTTTCTAGGTAGACTTAAGAAACCTCATTAAACCTATTACAACCTATCTTCCGCTCTCCTTGATCTTCTTACGGATCATCAGATTGAGCTTCTCGGCTTTGAGCAGCTCTTCGAGCGTGATGTGCATACGATAGCGCCAGTAGTGGCGTGAGTTCGCCGGCACATTGATGCGCTCCTCGTTGGGGTTCTCGCGACGCAACTCACCGTCCATCGCCACCCAATCCTGCCACGGCAAAATGGTCAGCATGGCGGGCGACTCGAGGTGCTTGGCCACCACCAGCTCACAGATCCACGGCTCGCAGTAGTAGGGTGCCTCGCCCCACGCGCCCAACACATGGTTGTAGAAGCGCTGCGAGACGGCACGATCCTCCTCCCACCAAGCACGCACGGGGTTCATATCGTGGGTCGAGGTGGTGCAAACCGAGAGGTAGGGGTAGATCTCCGTAGCGGCAAACTCCACCTTCGGATCCTTCGGCATACGCTGGATCTCGAGCGAGAGGATCTGCTCACCGCTCATCACCGCGGGCACGCAGTGGGGGATCATACCGAGGTCCTCACCACACACCAGCATACCCGTAGCCTCGATCAGCACGGGGAGCTTGCGCATCGCCTCGTGGTACCAGAAGTCGTTGTGGCGGTAGTAGAAGAAGTCGTTGTAGAGGCGGTTGTAGGCCTCCTTCTGATCCTCCATCAGGTTGCGGTAGCACTCGGTCGAGTGGGCCGAGATGCGGGGGTGGTAGTGGCCCTTCTGGAGCTTATCCTCCACGAAGAGCACATTGTCCGTCGCCTCGATGGGCGCCGTGTGCCAATCCTTGTTGAACCAGAAGCCATACTGCTCGATCTCCTCCACCGAGAAGGGGAGTGCCGGGTTGAAGCGACCCAGGAGGGCGTTCACGGCCGTGAGCGGAATCTCCCAGATGCGGAAGAAGCCCAGGATGTGGTCGATGCGGTAGGCGTCGAAGTACTCGGCCATCTTCACGAAGCGAGCCTTCCACCAGGCGTAGCCATCCTCAGCCATCTTCGCCCAGTTGTAGGTCGGGAAGCCCCAGTTCTGACCCATTACCGAGAAGTCATCGGGCGGCGCACCCGCCGACGAATCCATGTTGAAGAGCTCGGGATAGACCCAGGCATCGACGCTCGTGCGACTGATACCGATCGGGATGTCACCCTTCAGTACCACGCCGTGGGCGTGTGCATAGTCGCGTACGGCACGCAGCTGACGGTCGAGGTGGTACTGCACAAAGTGGTGGTAGGCCACCGCCTCGGCGTGCTCCGACTCATACTTGGCGGCCTTCGCCGTGGTGTACTTGGCCATCTTGCCCCACTGCGTGAAGTCGGGCGTGTGATGCTGGTCGCGCAGGGCGCAGAAGATCGCGTAGGGACGCAGCCAGTGCTCGTTCTTCGACATAAACTCCTTGAAGGCCTTCGAGGCGAGGGTTTTCTTACCCTCCTGGGCGTAGATCGCGCGGAGGTACTCGTTCTTGGTGTTGTTCACCAGTTCGTAGTCGATCTCGGCGAGCGTGTTGAGCTCACGCCCCAACTGCTCGAAACGCGCCGCCTGCTCCTTATCCTTCAGCGTGCCGACATCGGGCAGGTGGAGGTACTGCGGGTGGAGGGCAAAGGTCGAGTTGGCGTTGTAGGGGTAGGAGTCCTGCCAGGTGCCCGTCATCGTGGTGTCGTTCACCGGAAGGATCTGGATGATCGACTGACCGGTCAAAGCAGCCCAATCGACCATCTTTTTCAGGTCGTGGAACTCACCCACACCGAAGCTCTCCTCCGAGCGGAGGGCAAAGACCGGAATGGCCACACCGGCACCGCGCCAAGCGGCCTGCGCAAACTGCGGACGCAGCGAGTCGACCACCACCGAGCCACCCGCCTCGAGCGCCTCGCCGAAGTAGTGGTTCTCGCCCTGCTCCCAGGCCACCGCCTCACCCGAGGCAGCATCTACGATGACAAACTTAAAGGAGAAAGCACCCTTGAGGCGCGAGGCCTTGATCGAAGCGGCCCAGAGCGGGAACTCGGCATCGTTCATCGCCACACCCTCGGCGGGATTCCACCCACCGAGCACCTTCTGATCGCCCACCAGCACCACGCGCTGCGTGGAGCGTACCATGGGGATCTCGGCACGGATCAGCACCTCGTCGGCTGCTGCCGTGAGCACCTTCTTGGCACGCGCACGGGCAAAGACGCCCTCGGTGAACATCGTCGAACGGAACGAACGGTCGTGCGGCAGCGAGTGCCAGGCATCGAAGATGCGCAGCGACTTGCTCTTTGCATCGATCGTCAAGCTGTGGGATGCTCCATACTCGCGGCGGAGCGTCTCCTCGCCACAACGCACCTCATAGTGGTAGGTCAGCTGTGCGGCCGTCGATTTGATCGAACAGCTCCAGCGATCCTCCCCGATGTAGTGCATCGGATGGGCGTTGCTTCGAGCACCCTCGACCACCAGGAAGAGGTTCTCTCCAAAGGCGGTGCGGTAGGTGATACGGAATTGAATCGTCATATAGTAGTTGTTTTTATTGGTTTCTCTACTAACAAATATACAAAATTTCCCGTTCCACACAACGCTTTTGCCCACGATTTTCGCCGAATGGTCAATTTTAGGCGACGAATGGCAGATTCCTGCGGAAGAGCGCACGCGCCCCACATCCCCGCGCTGCGCCCTCGCACGAGAGGCTGTTTGGCAAAAACAGAAAACGGGAAGGACCTTTCGATCCTCCCCGTTTTTGGCAAAAAGTGCAATTCGCGCCCCTAACGACTCTTTTTGTGCAACACCCCGTTTTTGAGGCGAAAGTCGGTCGCCGTGATGTTCATGTGCTGTTTGAAGAAGCAGCAGAAGCGGCTCACCGACTCGAAGCCCGTCTCGTAGGCGATCTCCGAAATATTCTTCGACGAGGTGGTCAGCAGCTCCTTCGCCAGGTTGAGCTTGAGCTGCTGCTGATAGGTCGACATCGAGACTCCCGTGAAGCTCTTGAAGAGGCTGCGCAGGAGCGAGTAGCTCATGTTGAGCTCCACGGCAATGTCGGCCGGCGAGAGGCGCGAGCTGATGTGTTCGCGCAGCATCATCTGTGCCTGGTTGATCTTGTCGGAGTTCTTGTTGCCACGGAAGGGGTAGTTCACCTGCTCGTAGTAGATGCGCCCCAAGAGGTAGGTAATCGCACCCGAAACCACCTGCTGTGCACCGCGCATATCCTCCTTCGAGAACTCTATCACCTTGTTATAGAGCTCGACAATCGACTCGCGAACACCCACCTTGAGGAGCGGCTCTTTCCGATCGAAGAACTCCTCAGCCATGCGCTTCATCTGGTCGCCACGGAAACCGATCCACATCTCGCTCCAGCCCGTCTCGGGATTGGGGTAGTAGAGGTGGCGCTCACCGGGGAAGATCATCAGGATCGTACCCGCCTCGATCTGCTGCTCGGGGCACGACTCGGACTGGAAGACTCCCTCGCCCTCGGTGATATAGACCAGCTGGTACTCATCGAGCACACGGCCATTGTTCGTAAAGTTGTAATCGGTCGGGTGGTCCGCCACCGGATAGGGAGCATGGGGATCGACCTGCTGATAGCCAACCGTCGTGCAAACAAGACCCCAACGCTCATCCTGCGCCGTGTAGGCGGGGTATTTCAAATAGTTTCCTTTTGTGTTCATTTCGCGAATACCGTCAATTTCGTTTTCGTTAGCAAAATTAGTAATAATTCCCCACTCTTCCAAACCTGAATTGCTATTTTTGACAGAAAACGCCTCTCCGTGACCTCCAAGCCCATTTAACGACGCTCTTTTTGGCATTATTCAAAACTGTTTTAGCAAAATCAACAAGCTGAAAACAGCGCTTTTTTTATAATTTTGTTAGGCAAAGTGTGGACTCACGAACCCCCTTTGCAAGCAACGAAAATAACCATCAACGAAAACCGATAACAGAACCTGAAAACGCGTATGAAACCGCAACACTTTTTGGCGATCGATCTGGGTGCAACCAGCGGTCGTGTGATTCTGGCCACGCTCTCCGACGAGAAGATCGATCTGGAGGTGATGCACCGCTTTCCGAACCGTCTGATCGAGGTTGGAGGCAAGTATTTCTGGAACATCTACGCCCTCTACGAGGAGATCCTGCTGGGTCTTACGGAGGCCGGCAAGCGCAAGCTCCCGATCCACTCGATCGGTATCGACACCTGGGGTGTGGACTTCGTAGCCGTAGCCGAGGATGGCACGCTCTGCGGCCTGCCGCGCGCCTACCGCGACCCCTACACGAATGGTGCTCCCGAGGCCTTCTTCGAGCTCTGCCCCCGCAAGGAGGTCTATGAGCGCACGGGTATCCAGATCATGAACTTCAACTCGCTCTTCCAGCTCTACGCCCAGCATAAGGAGGGAGCTTCGGCCCTGAAGCACGCCGAGACGATCCTCTTCATGCCCGACGCCCTCTCATATCTCTTGACGGGCAAGAAGGTGTGCGAGTATACGATCCTCTCGACCTCGCAGTTTATGAACCCCCGCACGAAGCAGGTGGACGAGAAACTGCTCGCCACGGCCGGTGTGGACAAGAAGCTCTTCCCCGAGGTGGTGATGCCCGGCACGCAGGTCGGCACGCTCACCGCCGAGCTGGCTCGCCAGACGGGTCTGGACGAGATCCCCGTCATCGCCGTAGCCGGCCACGACACGGGTTCGGCCGTAGCTGCCGTGCCCGCCACGGATGAGGGCTTTGCCTACCTCTCGTCGGGTACCTGGTCGCTGATGGGTGTCGAGCTCCAGGAGCCCGAGATCACCGAGGAGTCGTTTACGATGAACTTCACGAACGAGGGTGGTGTAGATGGTACGACCCGCTTCCTGAAAAACATTACGGGTATGTGGCTCTTGGAGCAGTGCCGCGTCGCGTGGAAGAAGGAGGGCAAGGACTACTCCTATCCCGAGATTATGCAGATGGTCAAGACGACCTCACCGTCGGTTGACCTGCTCGATCCCGATGCTGCCGAGTTTGCCGCCCCGACCAACATGCCGGAGGCGATCCGTCGCTACTGCGAGGCACAGGGCAAGGCCGTACCGACGGATGATGCCACGATGATCCGCCTGATCTTCGACTCGCTGGCAGCGAAGTATGCCGAGGTACTCGAGAAGCTGCGCGGTGTAGCTCCGTTCGAGATCCGCACGCTCCATGTCATTGGTGGCGGTGCACAGAACGACCTGCTGAACCAGATGACCGCCACGGCGTGTGGTATTCCGGTGGTTGCCGGTCCGTCGGAGGCTACGGCACTGGGTAATGTGATGGTGCAGGCGCGTGCCGCAGGGTTGGTAGGTTCGTTGCAAGAGATGCGCACCTACATCGCCCGCTCGATTGAAACGAAACGCTACAATCCCGAGAAATAAGCAAAAAATCTAACAACCAAAATAAACTAAAACAACTATGAAGACAGAATTGATTCAGAAGGCGTATGAGATCGCCAAGGAGCGTTATGCCGCCATCGGCGTGGACACGGACGCCGTGCTCGACACCCTGCAGAAGGTACAGCTCTCGCTGCACTGCTGGCAGGCGGACGATGTAGTAGGCTTCGAGCCGAAGGCCGGTGCCCTCTCGGGCGGTATCCAGGCTACGGGTAACTACCCGGGTCGTGCCCGCAACATCGACGAGCTGCGTCAGGATGTGCTGAAGGCCGCTTCGCTCATCCCCGGTAAGCACCGTCTGAACCTCCACGAGATCTACGGTGACTTCGGTGATAAGTTTGTAGATCGTGACCAGGTAGAGCCCTGCCACTTCCAGAGCTGGATCGAGTGGGCCAAGGCCAACGACATGAAGCTCGACTTCAACTCGTCGTCGTTCTCGCACCCGAAGTCGGGTGACCTCTCACTCTCGAACCCCAATCCCGAGATCCGCAACTTCTGGATCGAGCACACGAAGCGCTGCCGCGCCGTGGCCGAGGAGATGGGTAAGGCACAGGGCGACCCCTGTATTATGAATGTATGGGTACACGACGGTTCGAAGGACCTGACCGTAAACCGTATGCTCTATCGTGAGTTGCTGAAGGACTCGCTCGACCAGATCTTCGCTACGGAGTACAAGAATATGAAGGACTGCATCGAGTCGAAGGTATTCGGTATCGGTCTGGAGAGCTATACGGTAGGTTCGAACGACTTCTACATCGGTTATGGCGCATCGCGCGGCAAGATCGTGACGCTCGACACGGGTCACTTCCACCCGACAGAGAGCATCGCCGACAAGATCTCGTCGCTCTTGCTCTACACGCCGGAGGTGATGCTCCATGTATCGCGCCCCGTACGCTGGGACTCGGACCATGTGACGATCATCAACGACGAGACGCTCGAGCTCTGCAAGGAGATCACGCGTTGCAACGCCCTGGACAAGGTACACATCGGTCTGGACTACTTCGACGCCTCGATCAACCGCATCGGTGCTTATGTGATCGGTTCGCGCGCTACGCAGAAGTGTATGCTGCAGGCCCTCTTGGAGCCGATCTCGACGCTGCGTGAGTACGAGCTTTCGGGCAAGGGCTTCGAGCGTTTGGCTCTCTTGGAGGAGTGCAAGTCGCTGCCCTGGACGGCTGTATGGGATATGTTCTGCTTGAAGAACGATGTACCGGTAGGCGAGGAGTTCATCCTCGATGTACAGAAGTACGAGCAGGAAGTAACCTCGAAGCGCTAAACCACACGAAAACCAAAGAAAACAAGATCCTTAAAACTTAACAAACGAACAACACTATGCATCGTATTGTATTGAATGAGACCTCCTACTTCGGAGCAGGTTGCCGCTCGGTGATTGCCGACGAGATCAAGAAGCGCGGCTATAAGAAGGTGATGCTGATCACGGATAACGACCTCGTTAAGTTTGGCGTAGCAGCCAAGGTGGAAGAGGTGTTCAAGGGCGCTGAGATTCCCTACGAGATCTTCTCGGACATCAAGCCCAACCCGACGATCAAGAATGTGCTCGACGCACTGGCAGCCTTCCAGGCTTCGGGTGCCGACTGCATCGTAGCCCTGGGTGGTGGTTCGTCGATCGACACGGCTAAGGCTGTGGGTATCATCCACACGAACCCCGAGTATAAGGATGTGCGCTCGCTGGAGGGTGTAGCCCCCACGAAGAACCGCGCCGTTCCCACCTTCGCACTCCCGACGACGGCCGGTACGGCTGCCGAGGTGACGATCAACTATGTGATCACCGACGAGGAGAACAAGAAGAAGATGGTATGCGTTGACCCGAACGACATTCCGATGTGCGCGGTGATCGACTGCGAGCTGATGATGTCGATGCCGAAGGGTCTGACCGCTGCTACGGGTATGGACGCCCTGACGCACGCCATCGAGAGCTACATCACGCCGGGTGCTTGGACCATGAGCGATATGTTCGAGGCGAAGGCCATCGAGTTGATCCACGAGCACCTCTACAACGCTGTGCAGAATGGTCAGGATGTAGTTGCCCGCGAGGGTATGGCCGAGGCGCAGTACATTGCCGGTATGGGCTTCTCGAATGTAGGTCTGGGTATCGTACACTCGATGGCTCACCCGCTGGGCGCCTTCTACGACACGCCGCACGGTGTAGCCAACGCGTTGCTCCTGCCCTATGTAATGGAGTACAACGCCGACTCGCCGGCTCGCCCGAAGTACCTCGGCATCGCCAAGGCTATGGGTGTAAACACGGAGGGCATGTCGGTTGACGAGGGTGTAAAGGCTGCTATCGACGCCGTGAAGGCTCTCTCGATCAGCATCAACATCCCGCAGCGTCTGTCGGAGATCGGCGTAAAGAAGGAGGATCTGCACGATCTGGCCGTAGCCGCCTTCAACGATGTCTGCACGGGTGGTAACCCGCGTCCGACCTCGGTAGAGGAGATTGAGGCCATCTACAACATCGCCTACTAAAACCGCGACCGATGGAAGTATTGATCGGTTTATTGATCATCGCAGTCGGCAGCTTCTGCCAGTCGAGCTCGTATGTACCCATTAAGAAGGTACGCGAGTGGTCGTGGGAGAGCTTCTGGCTGACGCAAGGAGTCTTTGCGTGGCTCGTATTCCCCGTGCTGGGTGCCCTGCTGGCTGTGCCGGCAGGCCACTCGCTGGGCGAGTTGATCACGGCGGATAACGCCTTCAAGATCTGGATGACGATCCTTTTTGGCGTGCTGTGGGGTGTCGGAGGTCTGACCTTCGGTCTCTCGATGCGCTACCTGGGCGTCGCACTCGGTCAGTCGATCTCGCTCGGCACCTGTGCCGGTCTGGGTACGATCATGGGGCCCGTGATGCTTCACCTGTTCTATCCCGAGGCGGGGCATCTGGAGAAGCTTACGGCCGCCGTGCTCATTGGTGTGGCTGTAACGCTCCTGGGCATCGCCATCATCGGCGTAGCGGGTGGCATGAAGGCCGCATCGCTCTCGGAGGAGGAGAAGCAGAAGGCTGTGAAGGACTTCAACTTCCCGAAGGGTCTGGCTATCGCCCTCCTGGCCGGTTTCATGAGCGCCTGCTTCAACATGGGTTTGGAGTTTGGTGGTTCGCTCCACTTCGCCGAGACGGGTGATATGTTCAAATCGCTTCCCGGCACGATGTTCGTGACGCTGGGTGGTTTCTGCACGAATGCGGTCTACTGCCTTTGGCAGAACGCCAAGAATAAGAGCTGGAGCGACTACGGCAAGCGTTCGTTGTGGGTAAACAACATCCTCTTCTGCGCCCTGGCCGGTGGTCTGTGGTACTCGCAGTTCTTCGGTCTGAGCCTGGGCAAGGGCTTCCTGACCGAGTCGCCTGCACTGACGACCTTCGCCTTCTGCATCCTGATGGCACTCAATGTGACCTTCTCGAATGTGTGGGGCATCCTGCTCAAGGAGTGGAAGGGCTGCTCGAAGAAGACGATCGCGGTGCTCGTAGCGGGCATCCTGGTGCTGATCGCCTCGACCTTCATTCCCGAATTGCTGAAATAAACTAACAACAGAGAAAAGCAAACAGTTATGGTAAAATCTATTTTGGAAAATCGTCCCGCGCTGAAAGCCGAGATCTACAAGGTGGCCGAAGTGGCCGGTTATCTCTGGCAGAAGGGCTGGGCAGAGCGTAATGGTGGCAACATCACGATCAATGTCACGGAGTATGTGGACGACGAGATCCGTCAGATGCCGGCTATCTCGCCCGTATATCCGATTGGCACGACGCTGCCGTCGCTCAAGGGTTGCTACTTCTACTGCAAGGGCACGAACCGCCGCATGCGCGACCTGGCTCGCTGGCCGATGGAGAATGGCTCGATCATCCGCATCCAGGAGGATTGCGCTTCGTATGTGATCATCGCCGATCAGGCCGTGAAGCCCACCTCGGAGCTGGCAGCCCACCTCTCGATGCACAACCAGATGATCGAGAACGGCAAGGGCTACAAGGCTGCTCTGCACACGCACCCGATCGACCTCGTGGCGCTGACGCACAACCCCGAGTTCCTGAAGAAGGATGTGCTGACGAACCTGCTGTGGAGCATGATCCCCGAGACGCGCGCCTTCTGCCCGAAGGGTCTGGGTATCGTTCCCTACAAGATGCCCTCGTCGGTAGAGCTGGCTGATGCCACGATCGAGTCGCTGAAGGAGTACGATGTGGTGATGTGGGAGAAGCACGGTGTATGCGCCGTAGGTCCCGACATCATGGAGGCCTTCGACCAGGTCGATGTACTCTCGAAGGCTACGCAGATCTACATCGCTGCCAAGTCGATGGGCTACGAGCCTACGGGTACGACGCAGGAGCAGATGGACGAGTTGCAGCGCGCCTTCAACCTCTAAATCGCACTGCGAAGCCAAACGAAAGGGCTTGCCTCCACGAGGGGCAGGCTCTTTTTTTGTGGGCAAGGATAGAGGTCGTTTCAACCTTTTTATGTATATTTGTTGAAACAACCGATAGCATTGCAAATGAAACGATTTTTGATCGCTGTGCTGCTCCTGATCTGTGGCAGCACGCAGGCCGGGGAGCGCTTCCCCGATGGCACGAAGATCGGCTCGTGGTTCTACGAGGCACAACCGATCGATCTCACGACGCTGGGCGAGCGCTTTGTGGTGACGGAGTATGGAGTGCAGCAGGATAGCACGCTGCTGCAGACGGCTGCCCTGCAAGCGGTCATCGACCGTGCCGCCGAGCAGGGTGGTGTGGTGGTGATCCCGAAGGGTGTCTTTCTGAGCGGCTCGCTCTTCTTCAAGCAGGGCACGCACCTGCACCTGGAGGAGGGTGCTGTGTTGAAGGGCAGCGACGACATCGCCGACTTCGAGATCGTCAAGACCCGCATCGAGGGGCAGACGCTCAACTACTTCGCTGCGCTGGTCAATGCCGACAATGTAGCCCACTTCACCATCACGGGTAAGGGCACGATCGACGGCAACGGATTGCGCTACTGGCGCTCCTTCTGGCTGCGTCGCAAGGTCAATCCCAAATGCACGAATATGGACGAGATGCGTCCGCGTCTGCTCTACATCTCCAACTCGCGCGATGTGCAGATCGAGGGCGTGACGCTGCAAAACTCGCCCTTTTGGACGAGCCACTACTACAATGTGAATCGCCTCCGCATCCTGGGCGTGCGCCTCTTTGCCCCGGCAGCACCGGTGAAGGCTCCCAGCTCGGATGCCATCGACCTGGATGTCTGCCGCGATGTGCTGGTGAAAAACTGCTACCTCTCGGTCAACGACGACGCCATCGCCCTGAAGGGCGGCAAGGGCCCCTGGGCCGACCAAGATCCCAACAACGGCTCGAACGAGCGCATCATCATCGAGGATTGCACCTTCGGCTTCTGCCACAGCTGCCTGACTTGCGGCTCGGAGTCGATCCATAACCGCAACATCATCCTGCGCCGCATCCGCGTGGATCAGGCTACGCGTCTGCTGTGGCTCAAGATGCGCCCCGACACCCCGCAAAACTACGAATACATCACCGTAGAGGAGATCGAGGGAAATATCGGTTCGTTCCTCTATGTGCGCCCCTGGACGCAGTTTTTCGACCTGAAAGGACGCAAAGATATGCCCTTGTCGTACGGTCGCCACATCACGATGCGCAACATCAAAGTCGACTGCAAGACCTTCTTCAATGTGAAGCGCGCCGACGACCAATATCAACTCTCGGACTTCCTGTTCGAGAACTTGGAGATCACGGCCGAGCAGCAGGAGTGCGACCGCTCGCAGATCGATCGCTTCAAGTGGAAGAATGTAGTGCTGAAGTAGGGTAGAACCCGATAGACTATCACCGCCTGCCAAGATTTGGTGGGCGGTTTTTTTGATATCCCCCTCCTAAATCAACCCAAGTAAACCCAGAAAAACCCAAGTAAACCCAGAAAAACCTAGAAAAACCTAGAACACCCAAAAACACAAAAAAAGGATGACCTTTTCAGATCATCCTCTCTGGCGGTGCGTAGGGGACTCGAACCCCTGACCCCGTGCGTGACAGGCACGTATTCTAACCAGCTGAACTAACGCACCAGATTTAGAACCTTGCAACCGTGGTGTTGTTCCCTGATTGCGATTGCAAAGGTAGTACAAATTTTCGAACCTGCAAGCGTTTTTTTAATTTTTTTTCGATTTTTTTCTATTTTTTAAAGAACGAAAATTGAACACTTCCGTAACTTCTTGACTGCCAGAAGAAAGGATGATCCTCGAATTTCTTGTCTTTTGAGTGCTCAAAAATGAAAATTCCATCCTCGGCGAGCAGGTCGTGTTCGAAGACGAGCGAAATGATCTCCTCGCTATGCTCCAAGTCGTAGGGCGCATCGGAAAAAATCATATCAAACTGCTTCGTGCAGCTCTTCAAATAGAGAAAAGCGTTCGCTTTAACGGCATAGAGGTTCTTAATTCCGAGCTCCTGCGCCGTGCGGCGAATGAAGTTGTGGTGCACCGCATTGATCTCGACCGAGGTGACGCTCTTCACGCCGCGCGAGGCAAACTCATAGCTGATCGAGCCCGTACCAGCAAAGAGGTCGAGCACATCGAGCTCCTCAAACTCGACGAGGTTCTGCAGCACATTGAAGAGGTTCTCCTTCGCAAAGTCGGTCGTGGGTCGTGCACGCAGGTTGCGGGGCGGATTGATCGCACGCCCCTTGTATTGTCCGCTGATTATTCGCATATCACCGTTTTGAAGTGTCGCTTGTAGAAATTGATCTGTTTATCCCGATCGTCGAGCATCAACACGAAGCGCTCTGCGTCGATGCGCTGGAGGAGACGGCTGATGAGGTAGCTGCGATCGGCCTCACCACTGACGGGCACCACCTCGGCAAACTGCAATGCCGGATCGTATACCTTAATATATATAAGGCTTCCCGCATCGCAGATCCACACCGTAGGTTGCAGCACGGTCGGAATATGGAGCAACGGAGAGGTGTGACGCTGCAGAGCAGGGAAGGCGTTGCGCCCGTCGTTCGCAATGGCCATCACCGCCACATAGGGTTCGTGTTCATCGCTCCAAACCACGCCGTACTCGGGGATGGTGATGCCGCTCGCCGCAAAGTAGGAGGCAGCCTTGTCGGGCGAGAAGAACTCCTTGGGCACCAATACGGTGTACTCCGTGAGCCACTCGACCTCCTCTATCGACGCAGCGTCGATACCCTCCGGCACGGAAAAAGAGTGTCCACCCGACAATCGGATGGACACCTTTTTTTGAAGAGTTGGACGATTAGTCCTCCCAGTTACCAGCCTCATTGTTACCACCCTCCATCGAACCGAACTTGATGCCCGGGTAACGGTTGAAGTTGTTTACATCGTCGTCGATCTTATTAATGATCTCCTGACGGAAGGTTACCGTGTCGAGGAACGCCTTGTAGGGAGCGCGGCACTCAACTACGGGGATCACCACCTTCGACTCGGTCGTGATGATACCGGCCTCCATGATGAACTCAGCCTTGTTGTTCGTACCGGGGATGTAGCGCAGGTTGTGTACATCCTCAGCCGTGAGCTTCTTGGGCGAGAAGATCGTGTCGATAACAGCGATCTGGAACTTCTCTACATTCTTCTTGCGCAGACGCTTCAGCATAGCCATACCCACCGAGTCATCCTCATCGACGAGCTTGCGCTCCATCTCGAGTTTCTCGTTCAGGATGAAATTCGCCAGCGTATCGAAGTCGGCCGTGAACTTGTGGTACTTCGACTTGTAGGCGCGCTGTGCGGTACGGATGTCCTTAATACGCTCGATCACCTGAGCGCGCTTTACCTTCAACTCCTGCTCAAAGCGGAGGGGAGTCGAAATCTGCTGATAGATCACATAGACAAATGCTACGATGACTACTGCAAGAAGAAATTGAGCAATTTTTTTCATTTTTTATTTAGGTTTTTGTTATTAATTTTGTCCTATCAAAAGCATGCACGATGGATAGCACACATATTGCAGCCCAAATTTACGCTAAAATTTGTTTTAAAACAACCTTTGGACAAAAAAAAATCATAGAAAAGTTGTCTGAGTTCTTGGTCGACGACGATTTTTCTAAAATTTTTGTACTCAATGGTTATGCAGGTACCGGCAAAACAACCCTGATAGCAGCCACTGTGGCGGCCTTGAAGGAGCTCGGTATCCGCACCGTGCTGCTGGCTCCCACGGGTCGTGCTGCAAAGGTCTTGGCTCGCTACTCGGGCGAAAAAGCCCTCACCATCCACAAACGCATCTACCGCGAACGCACGAATGCCGACTACGAATCGAAGTTCTCGCTCAACCTAAACCGCGAGCAGGGCGCTGTCTTCATCGTCGATGAGGCCTCGATGCTGCCCGATCACGCCGGCGACGGAGCTATTTTCGGCAGTGGATCACTGCTCGAAGACCTCGTCTCGTATGTGCGCAGCGGACGCGGTTGTCGCCTGATTTTGGCAGGCGACAGCGCCCAGCTGCCCCCCGTAGGTGCCGACTACAGCCCGGCTCTCGACCCCGTGGTGATGGAGCGTTTTGGCAGGGTGGAGTACACCTCGCTCGATGAGGTGGTGCGTCAGGAGGCCGAGTCGGGCATCCTCTTCAATGCCACGCTCGTACGCTGTATGTTGGAGCGCGGACTCTGCCAAAGACCACGCTTTGAGATGGATTTCCCCGACATCGAATCGCTCTCGGGTGGCGAGTTCCTCGAGACGCTGCAAGATGCCTACTGTAAATATGGTCGTGACGAGGTGATCGTCATCACCCGCTCGAACAAGCGCGCCAACCGCTACAACGAGGGTATTCGTCGCCATGTGTTAGGTGCCGAGGAGGAGATCGAGAGTGGCGATCGGCTGATGGTGGTCAAAAACAACTACCACTACACCGAGCGTATGGAGGAGCCGCCGATGCACTTCATGGCCAATGGCGACATCGCTCGACTGAAGCGCCTGCGCCGTTTTGAGGAGTTCTACGGCTTCCGCTTTGCCAATGCCGTGTTGGAGTTTCCCGACTACGACGATGCCGAGATCGAGTGCAAGATCCTGCTCGACACGCTCGCCTCGGAGTCGCCCTCGCTCACGCGCGAGGAGTCGCAGCGTCTCTTCTACGAGGTGGAGAAGGACTACCTCGATCTGAAGAGTAAGATCAAGCGCTTCAAGGAGATCCGCGAGAATCCCCACTTCAACGCCGTGCAGGTGAAGTTCGCCTATGCGGTCACCTGCCACAAGGCGCAGGGTGGCCAGTGGCGTGCCGTCTTTGTCGACCGCTGCCTTTTTGGCGACGAGCCGATGACCCACGACATGATGCGTTGGCTCTACACGGCACTGACGCGTGCCACGGAGAAGCTCTACCTGGTGAACTTCGATGAGGAGTTCTTCGCCCAAAAGTAACGCCACACAACCCACACCGAAAAACCGCCTCCAAAGGGTGGTTTTTTCTTTTTTTTCAGCCACGAGATAGCAGATTTTTCCACGAAAATCTGTATCTTTGTCAATTAATCACGCTTAACAAACGACCCACCGTGAAAGCCGAAACCGAGAAGAAGAAGCGTTCGAAAACGCCCCTGATGGATCAATACTATACGGCCAAAGCCAACTACCCGGACACGATCATGCTCTTCCGCGTAGGTGACTTCTATGAGACCTTTGGCGAAGATGCCATCAAGACGAGCCGCATCCTGGGCATCACGCTCACGCGCAGAGCCAACGGCTCGGCCTCGCATGTCGAGTTGGCCGGCTTTCCCTACCACGCAGTCGACACCTACCTCCCGAAGCTGGTACGCGCCGGTGAGCGTGTAGCCATCTGCGAGCAGCTGGAAGATCCGAAGCTCGTGAAGGGTCTGGTCAAGCGTGGCGTCACGGAGCTCATCACACCGGGTGTTGTCTTGCAGGACAACATGCTTTCACACAAGGAGAACACCTACCTCGCCTCGATCTACTTTGGACGCAAGGCTACCGGAGCTGCCTTCCTCGATATTTCGACGGGCGAGTTCTACACGGCCGAGGGTAGCGATGCCTACATCGACAAGCTGCTCTCGAACCTCCGCCCGAAGGAGGTGGTCTATCAGCGCAGCTGCGAGGATCGCTTCAAGAGCTGCTTCGGCGCCAACTTCTACACCTACCGCCTCGATGAGTGGGTCTTTGTGGAGGATGTCAACCGCGAGAAGCTCTGCAAGCAGTTCGGCACACCCACACTGAAGGGATTCGGCGTAGACCATCTGAGCTGCGGTCTGACGGCTGCGGGCGCTATTCTCCACTACCTGGAGATGACCGAGCACCGCGAGATCAGCCACATCCGCTCCATTGCCCGCCTCGACCAGCAGGATTCGGTTTGGATCGATAAGTTCACGATTGCCAACCTCGAACTCTTCTCCTCGAACGGCGAGGCTTCGCGTCGCACCTCCTTTGCCGAGGTGATCGACCGCACGCAGACCCCGATGGGTGGTCGTCTGCTGAAGCGTTGGATCGCCATGCCGCTGCGCAGCGTGGAGCAGATCAACGAGCGCCTCGATGTGGTAGAGGCCCTCACGCAGAACATCGACCTGATGGAGGCCGTACGCGACGAGATCAGCCTGGTGGGTGACCTGGAGCGCATCGGTGCACGCATCGCAGCAGGACGCGTCTTGCCGCGCGAGCTCATTCAGCTGAAAAACTCGCTGCAGGCGGTTGAGACCGTGAAGGCCGCACTCGAATCGACCGACTGCGAGCCGCTCCATCGCCTGGCCGCCGAGATCGACCCGATGGCCGAGATCCGCGACCGCATTGCACACGATATCTTCCCCGACCCGGAGAGCAACCAGATCCAGAAGGGTGGCATCATCGCCCACGGCGTCGATCCCGAGCTCGACGACCTGCGTCGCATCGCCCTCCACGGCAAGGACTACCTGGTGCAGATCCAACAGCGCGAACGCGAAGAGACGGGAATCTCGACCCTGAAGTTGGGCTACAACAATGTCTTCGGATACTACATCGAGGTAACCCACACCCACAAAGATAAGGTGCCCGAGGGTTGGATCCGCAAACAGACGCTGACCAACGCCGAGCGTTACATCACCGAGGAGTTGAAGGAGTACGAGGAGAAGATCCTCGGCGCCGAGGAGAAGATGTTGCAGATCGAGCTCCGCATCTACAACGCGCTGATCGGCCATATCGCCCGCCAGTTGCAGCCCATGCTGCGCAACGCGGCCGCCATTGCCCGCCTCGACTGCCTGCAGTCGTTTGCCCGCCTGGCACGCGAGCGTCGCTACACGCGTCCCGTGCTCGACGAGGGAAAACGCATCGAGATCAAGGCCGGACGCCATCCGGTACTCGAAACGCTAATGGCCGTGGGGGAGGAGTACATCCCGAACGACCTACTGCTCGACGATGAGAAGCAACAGATCATGATGATCACCGGCCCCAATATGTCGGGTAAATCAGCGCTACTGCGCCAGACGGCACTCATCGTGCTGATGGCACAGATCGGTGCTTTCGTGCCGGCACGCAAGGCACACATCGGCGTGGTGGATAAGATCTTCACCCGTGTAGGCGCCTCGGACAACATCTCGCAGGGCGAATCGACCTTCATGGTCGAGATGCTCGAGTCGGCAGGCATCCTGAACAACATCTCCGATCGCTCGCTTGTTTTGCTCGACGAGATCGGTCGCGGCACGAGCACCTACGACGGCATCTCGATCGCCTGGGCGATGGTCGAATACCTGCACAACCACCCCTCAGCGCACGCCAAGACGCTCTTTGCGACACACTACCACGAACTCAACGAGATGGAGAAGATGTGCCCGCGCGTAACGAACTACCATGTCTCGGTGCGTGAGGTCAATGGCCAGATCGTCTTCCTGCGCAAGCTTGAGAAGGGTGGCACAGAGCACTCGTTCGGTATCCATGTAGCACGCCTGGCCGGCATGCCACACTCGATCGTAGAGCGTGCCGAGACGATTCTCCACAACCTCGAGACGGTCTATGGTCAGAACGAGATCGTCCCCTCGAAGAGCCTCAAGGAGCGCACCAAGCAGGCTGCAAAGGCCGTTCGTGAGGCTGCCGAGCAACCCGAGATGCCATCGATGCAGCTCTCGATGTTCCAGCTCGACGACCCCGTGTTGATGCAGATCCGCGACCAGATCAAGGGTTTGGACATCAACTCGCTCACCCCGATCGAGGCGCTGAACAAACTCAACGAGATCAAGAAGATCACCGGATTGTAATCCGATCCCATAAAACAAGAAGGGCTGCCCAACAACCTCTGTTGCGACAGCCCTTTTTTTTATCTATCCGGAATCAACACCTACTCCATCTGCTGATTCGAGTACCAACCTCCCCGCTCGCCGCGACGCATCGAGAAGGTGTGGTAGAGCGCCGTATCTCGCAGGCGAAAGGCCACGATCAGTTCAGCGCGCGTATGGTCGGGCGAATACTCCTCGCTCACAATCTCATACCCCTGCACGGGATTCTCCTCCTGCTCAAAGAAGGCCTGAATATAACTGCGCATCATCTCGCGCACCAGCTCCGACGACTGCTGCTCGGCCCACATCTCCACGCCGCGCACTCCCTCCTTGGCCGTGGTGCGACGATAGAGCGGCAAGCGATCGAGCACAGCATCATACTCACCGGCCATCAACAGCTCGCAGGTCTGCTCCACGGCAGCACGCGCCGTAGCAGGAGCCTTACGACCACCACAGCCCGTCAGTACGGCCACCGAAGCCAAGAGCAAGAACCATCTTTTCATCATAAGACTACTCCTCCACCAAAGAACGAATATGCTGGATCAATAGTGCCACCGCCACCGAATTAAACCCACCCTCAGGGATGATCACATCGGCATACTTTTTCGACGGCTCGACAAACTGCTCGTGCATCGGCTTCACGGTCGTGGTGTACTGCGCAATGACCGACTCCATCGAGCGACCTCGCTCTCGCACATCGCGCAAAATTCTGCGGGCCAGGCGGATATCTGCGTCCGTATCAACAAAGACTTTAATATCCATCAGCTCGCGCAACTCCTTGTGCTCGAAGATCAGGATGCCATCCACCACAATCACCTTCGAGGGCTTCACGGGCACGGTCTCCTGCGTACGATCATGGTCGACAAACGAATAGACCGGATGCTCGATCGGCTCATTGTTCTTCAAAGACTTGATGTGCTCAACCAACATATCCGTATCGAAGGCCTGCGGATGATCATAGTTCAGCTGCGTGCGCTCCTCATAGCTCAGTTCGGGATGTGCCTTGTAGTAGTAGTCGTGGCAGAGTGTAACCACATCAGCCCCCACGAATGCCTCCTGCAGGCGTTTTACAAGGGTAGACTTACCCGATCCCGTACCACCGGCCACACCGATTACCGTTACTTTCATAGCCTAAAACTCGTTTGTTTACTGTTCTCAATAAAAAAATTGCGCCCCACAAAAGCGGAGCGCAACTTGCATTTTCCTATGCGTCAATGTTTGCGTAGTGTGCATTCTGCTCGATGAACTCACGACGGGGAGGCACCTCGTCACCCATCAGCATCGAGAAGATGCGATCGGCCTCGGCTGCATTCTCAATCGTCACCTGACGCAGCGTACGCGTCTCGGGATTCATCGTCGTATCCCACAACTGCTCGGCATTCATCTCACCAAGACCTTTGTAGCGCTGTACATGGGCACCCTTGCCAAACTCGGCCGTGGCCTCATCACGCTGCTGATCGTCCCAGCAGTAGCGCTGCATCTTACCCTTCTTCACCAGGTAGAGGGGCGGGGTAGCGATGTAGATATGTCCGTTCTCGATCAGCGCCTTCATCTTGCGGAAGAAGAAGGTCAGCATCAGCGTAGCGATGTGGCTACCATCGACATCGGCATCGGTCATGATGATGATCTTGTCGTAGCGCAGACCCTCCAGGTTGAGTGCCTTCGAGTCCTCCTCCGTACCAATCTTCACGCCGAGGGCGATGAACATGTTCTTGATCTCCTCGTTCTCCCACATGCGGTGCTCCTGAGCCTTCTCGATGTTCAGGATCTTACCACGCAACGGCATAATAGCCTGGAAGTTACGATCACGACCCGTCTTGGCCGTACCACCTGCCGAGTCACCCTCCACGAAGAAGATCTCGGCAATCGAGCGGTCGCGGCTCGTACAATCGGCCAGCTTACCCGGCAGACCGCCACCCGAAAGCACGGTCTTGCGCTGCACCAACTCACGCGCGTGGCGTGCTGCGTGGCGTGCCGTAGCGGCCAAAACCACCTTCTGCACAATGGCACGAGCATCCTTCGGGTTCTCCTCCAGGTACTGGCTCAACGCCGTGCTCATGGCCTGATCCACTGCGGCCGACACCTCGTCGTTACCGAGCTTGGTCTTCGTCTGACCCTCGAACTGCGGCTCGGATACCTTCACCGAGACTACAGCCGTCAGACCCTCGCGGAAGTCGTCACCGCTGATCTCAAACTTCAGCTTGGCCAGCATGCCCGACTCATCGGCATACTTCTTCAGGGTGCGGGTCAACGCACGGCGGAAACCCGTCAGGTGCGTACCACCCTCGATCGTGTTGATATTATTTACATACGAGTGTACATTCTCCGAGAAGGAGTCGTTGTACTGCATGGCCACCTCGACGGGCACACCCTTCGACTCGGTGTCGAGGTAGATGATCTCGTCGATAATCTTGTTACCACGCGTAGCATCCAGGTAGCTGACAAACTCCTTCAGACCCTCCTCCGAGTAGAAGTGATCCTCACGCAACTTACCGTTCTCATCCGGACGGAGGTCGTAGAGGTTCAAGTGGATACCCTTATTCAGGAAGGCCAACTCGCGCAGACGCGAGGCCAAGATGTTATAGTTGTAGACTGTCGTGTGGGTAAAGATCTCGGGGTCGGGGTTGAAGGTTACCTGCGTACCACGATCCTCGCACTCGCCAATCACCTCTACGGGCGAGATGGGCTTACCCTTGCTGTACGACTGCTTGAAGATCTTACCCTCGCGGTGG
The DNA here is from genome assembly GCA_017555105.1 of Alistipes sp. Classification (GTDB taxonomy): domain Bacteria; phylum Bacteroidota; class Bacteroidia; order Bacteroidales; family Rikenellaceae; genus Alistipes. The sequence continues at coordinate 5,064 of JAFZHB010000004.1, read as the reverse complement.
ATCTCCGCAACGAGCAGCGTCGAAAGCGCATTCACACACGATACACCGACACCGTGCAGACCACCCGAAACCTTGTAGCTGCCCTTGTCGAACTTACCACCGGCGTGCAGGACGGTCATTACGACCTCCAGCGCCGACTTCTTCTCCTTCTCGTGCATGCCCGTCGGAATACCGCGGCCATTGTCGCGCACGGTAATCGAGTTATCCTCGCCGATCGTCACATCAATCGTATCGCAGTAGCCGGCCAGCGCCTCGTCGATCGAGTTGTCGACCACCTCATAGACCAAGTGGTGCAGACCCTTCTCGCCAATGTCGCCAATGTACATCGCGGGGCGTTTGCGCACAGCTTCCAGTCCCTCCAAAACCTGAATGTTGGAGGCACCATATTCCTCTTCCTGCTTTTTAATGTTCTCTTGTTCGGTACTCATTTTCAATCATCGAATAGAATGTACAAATATACAGATTATTTTCTGATTTTCCAACGATTTAGGGGCATTGAAAAACCTCTTTTTGCACTTTTTTTTTGCAAAAAGAGGTGTGGGTGGCATGGTACAACAAACCGCCTACAACTTGCTATCCCAGCTGCTCCTTCAGGTCCACTTCGCGGATGCGTCCCTGGGCAAAAAGAACGGCGCGTGCCGGGTAATTTTCAATCAGTGCCGTATTGTGCGTCGACATCACCACGGCGCAGCCACGCTCGGCTACCTCACGGAAGATGCGCATGATACCGTCAGCCGTCACCGGGTCGAGATTTCCCGTCGGCTCATCGGCCAGCAACACCTCGGGATCGTTCAACAGTGCGCGAGCAATCACCAGACGCTGCTGCTCACCACCCGAGAGCTCGTAGGGCATCTTATAGCTCTTGGCCGAGAGATCCACCAGCGAGAGCACCTGGTCGATGCGCTCACGGATCTCCGACTCGCGCTTCCAGCCCGTCGCCTTCATCACATAGTAGAGGTTCATAAAGACATTACGATCGGTCAGGAGCTGATAATCCTGAAAAACGATACCAATACGACGACGCAGGTAGGGGATCTCTCTGCGGGGCAGTTTTCGCAGGTTAAAACCAGCAATCGTGCCCTCGCCCGTCAGGAGCGGCACCTCGGCATAGAGCGTCTTGAGAAGCGACGACTTACCGCTGCCGACTCGACCAATCAGGTAGACAAACTCACCGCGCTCGACCCGCAGGTCGATATCCGAGAGCACCAACTCGCCCTCGCGCAGAATTGCCTTCTCCGTACGGTAGCCGCCGGCGTGATAGATCGATACCTTCTTCAGTCGTATAACCTCTCGTTTCTCCATCGTGTTTTGCTCCATGAATAGAATAGTCAAAGGTACAAAAAAAAATCAACACCAAATCCTCCCCAAAAGAAAAAAACGACCCGATTTTTCAATCGGATCGTTTTCTCTTAGTTGACAAAGATCTTTGTCGCATCGATGTACTCCTCGAAGAGTTTGCGGGCTCGCTCGAGCTGCTCGGGGGTATTCTCCTTCACGCCCTTCAGTCGGTACTCCATCCCCATCGCCTCGTACTTATGGGCACCCAGCGTATGGTAGGGGAGGATCTCCACCCGTTCAAGCTGCGTAAAGGGGGCAAAATGCGCCGCCAAAGCTCTCATGTCGGCCTCGTGGTCGCTATGACCCGGCACCAGCACATAACGCAACCAGAAGGGGCGATTATGCGCCTCCAGCCAGGCTGCCGTGCGCAGCGTCTGCTCGTTGCTGCGCTCGGTGAGGGCTCGGTGGTGTTCTGCATCGAACTCCTTCACATCGAGCAATACCAGATCGGTGAGCAAAAGCAGCTCCTCGACCGCCTCGTTCCAAACACTACCGTTCGTGTCGAGGCAGATGTGGATGCCCTGCTCCTTTAAGCGACGAAACAGAGGCACCAAGGCTGCCGCCTGCACGGTCGGCTCACCTCCACTGAAGGTGATGCCGCCACGCTTCCCAAAGAAGGGCTTCTCACTCACGGCCATCTGGACAATCTCCTCGATCGGCGTCTCCTTCGCCTCACCCCGCAGATCAATCGTATCGGGGTTGGCACAGTAGAGGCAACGGAAGTTGCAACCCTGCAGGAAGACCACCAGGCGAATGCCCGGGCCGTCGTAAGTGCCCAGCGACTCGTAGGAGTGTACGCGAACCTTCATCGATGCAAAGCTCTTACTACATGCGCTCGTGGAAGCTGCGCGAGATTACCTCCAGCTGGTGCTCACGGCTCAGCTTCACGAAGTTTACAGCGTAACCCGACACACGGATCGTCAGCTGCGGATAGTTCTCGGGGTGCTCCATAGCGTCGAGCAGCATCTCACGGTTCAGCACATTCACATTCAGGTGGTGTGCACCCTTCGTGAAGTAGGCGTCGATCAGCGTCACGAGGTTCTCCACACGCGTCGGATCGTCTACACCGAGCGACTTCGGCACGATCGAGAAGGTGTTGCTGATACCATCCTGCGAGTCGCGGTAGCGCAGCTTAGCCACCGAGCTGAGCGATGCAACAGCACCGTTCTTGTCGCGGCCGTGCATCGGGTTAGCACCCGGTGCGAAGGCAACGCCCTTCTCGCGGCCATCGGGCGTAGCACCCGTCTTCTTACCATACATCACATTCGAGGTGATGGTCAGCAGCGAGAGGGTAGGACGCGCATTCTTATATACGGCGTGCTTCTTGAGCTCCTCGTTGAAGAAGTAGATCAGGTCAACACCCAGGTGGTCTACGCGGTCATCGTTGTTACCGAAGCAGGGGAACTCCTGCTCGATCTCGAACGACTCGGTCAAGCCCAGCTCGTTGCGCTTCACAGTCACCTTACCATACTTAATAGCCGAGAGCGAGTCGAGGGCAATCGAAAGACCAGCAACACCATAAGCGAGGTTGATGCGCGGGTTCGTATCGATGAATGCCATCTGAGCCTTCTCGTAGTAGTACTTGTCGTGCATGTAGTGGATGATGTTCATCGCGTCGTTGTAGACACGAGCCACCTCGATCAGCACCTTCTTGTAGTTCGAGAGCACCTCCTCATAGTTCAGGCGCTCACCCATCAGCGTCGGAATGCCCTTCACAACCAGCGTACCGGTGTTCTCGCAACGACCACCGTTGATGGCCAGCAGAAGCGCCTTAGCCAAGTTGCAGCGTGCACCGAAGAACTGGATCTGCTGACCAATGGCCTGGTACGATACGCAGCAAGCGATACCGTAGTCATCCGAGAAGCGCACCTCACGCATCAGCGTGTCGTTCTCGTACTGGATCGACGAGGTGTCGATCGAAACCTTGGCGCAGTACTCCTTGAAGCCCTCGGGCAACTCCGGGCTCCAGAGCACGGTCATGTTCGGCTCGGGCGAAGGACCGAGGTTGTAGAGCGTCTGCAGGAAGCGGAACGAGGTCTTCGTCACCTTCGTGCGACCATCGTTGAAACGGCCACCGATAGCCTCCGTGATCCAGGTCGGGTCACCGGCGAAGATGTCGTTGTACGACTGCATACGCAGGTGGCGAACCATGCGCAACTTGATTACGAACTGGTCGATCAGCTCCTGAGCGAAGGTCTCATCGATGAGGCCCTTGTCCAGATCGTACTGGATGTAGATGTCGAGGAACGACGAAACATTACCCAGCGACATAGCAGCACCATCCTGCTCCTTAACAGCAGCCAGGTAAGCCATGTAAACCCACTGCACAGCCTCCTGCGCCGAGGTTGCCGGACGGCTCAGATCCAAGCCGTACATCTCACCCATGATGCGGATGTCGTTCAGCGCCTTGATCTGCTCGGCTACCTCCTCGCGCAGGCGAATCGTAGCGTCAGTCATCGGGCTGAGGAGCTTCTTCATATCCTCCTGCTTGGCCTCGATCAGACGATCCAGACCATAGAGTGCCAGACGACGATAGTCACCGATGATGCGACCACGCGCATAGTTATCGGGCAGACCCGTCAGGAAGCCCAACGAACGGAAAGTACGCACCTCCTCGGTGTATACATCAAAGACACCGTCGTTGTGCGTCTTGCGGTAGTGGGTGAAGATATCCTTCACCTTCTCGTCCACCTCTACGCCCTGCTCACGGCAGGCACGCGACACCACATTGATACCACCAAAGGGCTTGATGGCACGCTTGAGCAGCTCGTCGGTCTGCAAACCGACGATCAGTTCGTTCTCGCGATCGATGTAACCCGCAGCATGCGAGGTGATCGTCGAGACGGTCTTGTTATCCAGGGCACGCACACCACCTCGTGCACGCTCCTCCTCGAGTGCCTCCAGGCACTTCTTCCACACCTTCAAGGTGCGCTCCGAAGCTCCTACCAGGAAGGAAGCGTCGCCATAATAGGGGGTGATGTTGGTCTGCACAAAGTCCGCCACATTGATCGTGCGGCTCCACAGACCCTCTTTGAAATTCATTTGATTATCCATAATGCTAACTAACGGTCTAAACCGACGCAAAAATAATTAATTTTGTATAAAATTGCAAAAAATGATACGATTGAATCGCTATTTTATATGCATAAACGATTGTTTATCCCAAAACAGTATCTATTTTCGCCACAATCCTTATCTTTTTACCATCCCTCTTTTTTGGGCTGCGAATTTGGCGAACTCTGTTTTTTGCACTACCTTTGCAGCGCAACAACTCGCTCAGACTTGCGCTGACGAAAACGGGGGTGCCCGGTTTTGACAGCAGGCAGGGTTTGACGGTAAGCACGCCGAGCGCTGTGTGGCGGCTCGTAAATCCCGAGGCACAAAAATTAATTGGCAATAATAGCTACGCACTCGCTGCCTAATTTTCAAGGAAAATTGGCTTAATCACTGACGCCAAGGCTGCGTCGGCGACGAGTATCCCGAAAGGCGATTCCGCTCCTTAACCGCTTTTCACATGGGGTATCATCTCTTTGGAGACCGCTCAACGGAGCGCTTCGGTCGTTGGGTTAAATTTTAGGAAGCTGGGCCGCATGTTGGGCTGTTGCCTGCCGGGTGTGCGGAGAAGGATGAAACGGTAACTAAGCGTGTAGAAAGCCCTCGGGCTCCCTGTTTGGACGCGGGTTCGACTCCCGCCACCTCCACTTTTTGATAAGGACCTTTACGATG